>NC_007643.1:2115000-2425000 GCF_000013085.1 Rhodospirillum rubrum ATCC 11170 | reverse complement strand
CGTCCGTCTGGACGATGCCGCCCAGCGCGCCGATGTCGAGGAGGCCGAGGCGACGCTGACCCAGGTCAGCCGGGCTTTGGAGCGCGCGCGGTCGCTGCGGCGGACCCAGGCGGTGGCCCAGGCGACGGTCGATGACCTGCAAAGCAACCGCGCCGCCGCC
Source organism: Rhodospirillum rubrum ATCC 11170 (assembly GCF_000013085.1). Taxonomy (NCBI): domain Bacteria; kingdom Pseudomonadati; phylum Pseudomonadota; class Alphaproteobacteria; order Rhodospirillales; family Rhodospirillaceae; genus Rhodospirillum; species Rhodospirillum rubrum. Next base: position 2,424,840 of record NC_007643.1, on the reverse strand, counting down.
GCCGCCCGCCTGGATCGAGCCCACAAGGATCTGGCCGACCGGGTGATCGCCGCGCCCTTCGCCGGCATCGTCGGCTTCCGCGAGCTTGATGTCGGCGCCCGGGTTTCCGAGGGCGAACGCCTGACCACCCTTGATGATCTGTCCAGCGTCGATGTCGAATTCGCCGTGCCCGAGATCCATTTCGGCCGCCTGCGCCCGGGCATGGCCATCGAGGCGACTTCGCAGGCCTTTCCCGGACGGATCTTCACCGGCGCCATTGATCGCATCGATAGTCGCATTGGCGAGGTGTCGCGGGCCTTCCGCGTGCGCGCCACCCTGCCCAACCCCCAGGGCCTGTTGCCGTCGGGGTTGTTCCTCAATGTCTCCATCGTCATCGAGGAGCGCCCGGCCCTGATGGTGCCCGAAGAGGCCATCCAAGCTGAAGCCGGGGGCAGCGTGGTCTATGTGATCCAGGGCGGCGCGGTGCGACGCCAGCCGATCGTTTTGGGCCAGCGCACCGGCACCGCCGTGGAGGTGCGCGACGGCTTGGCCGAGGGCGATCAGGTGGTGAGCCGGGGCATCCAGCGCCTGCGCGACGGCTCGCCGGTGACGGTGATCGGCTCGGCCGGTTAGAGCGATGGGCGTTAACCCTAAGTCCTCGCGCATCGCTTTAACAGACTGATATTGACTCAAATCCTTGTCGCATTCTGATGCGGAATGCTTGCGGGATTTGCTCTCATCCGACCCCAGGGGAGCGAGCGGCCATGGACGTCAGCAGCCTTTTTATCCGCCGCCCGGTTTTCGCCACCGTGCTCAGCTTGTTGCTGGTGGTCATGGGCATCGCGGCGATGACCCGGCTGGCGGTGCGCGAACTGCCCGATATCGATTCCGCCGTGGTCAGCGTCACCACCCCCTATACCGGGGCGGCGCCCGAGATCGTCGATACCGATATCACCGAGGTCATTGAAAACGCCGTCGCCGGCGTCTCGGGCATTCGCACCATCACCTCGCAAAGCCGCCGTGGCCAGGGGCGGACGGTGATCGAATTCGAAAGCGGCGTGTCGATGGACGAGGCGGTCAACGACGTGCGCGACGCCGTGGCCAAGGTGCGCGGCGATCTGCCCGACGATATCGAGGAGCCGCGCATCGCCAAAAGCGACACGGATTCCGATCCGGTGATGCGCCTCAGCCTGACCAGCCCGCGGATGACGCCGATCGAGCTGACCGATTTCGCCGATCGCTACATCGTCGACCGGCTGGCGACCATCGATGGCGTCGCCCAGGTCGATCTCTATGGCGAGCGCCGCCAGGCCATCCGCCTGTGGCTGGACCGCCGGGCGATGGCCGCCCGTCAAGTGACGGTTCAGGATGTGGAAGCGGCCCTGCGCCGGGCCAATGTCGAACTGCCCGCCGGCGAGATCGAAAGCGCCTCCCGCCTGCTGACCGTGCGGGCGGCGACCCTGTTGACCAGCCCCGAGGCCTTTGGCAGCACGGTTATCAAGGTCGTCGACGGCTATCCGCTGCGGGTGCGCGATGTCGCCCGCGTCGAACTGGGAGTGGAGAACGACGACACCACCGTGCGCGTCGAAGGCCGCGACGCCCTGACCATGGGCGTGCTGCGCCAGTCCCAGGCCAATACGGTGGCGATTTCCAATCGCATCCGCGCCGAGATCGACCGCTTGCGTCCCAGCCTGCCCGAGGGGATGAGCCTGGAGGTGTCGTCCGACGACGCCCTGTTCATCAACCGCTCGATCCACGAGGTGATCTTGACCCTCGGCCTGTCGGGGCTGATCGTCATCATCGTCAATTTCGCCTTTCTCGGCTCGATCCGCGCCACCTTGGTGCCGACGGTGACCATCCCGGTGGCGGTGATCGGCACCTTCATCGGCATTTTGCTGCTGGGCTTTTCGATCAACCTGCTGACCTTGCTCGCCTTGATCTTGTCGATCGGGCTGGTGGTCGATGACGCCATCGTCGTGCTTGAGAACATCCAGCGCCGCATCGAGGCCGGCGAGCCCAAGCTGGTGGCGGCGGCGCGCGGCACCCGGCAGGTCACTTTCGCCGTGGTCGCCACCTCGTTGACCCTGATCGCCGTCTTCGTGCCGATTTCCTTCATGGAGGGCACGGTCGGCCGGCTGTTCACCGAATTCGGTTTCGTGCTGGCCTGCGCGGTGGCGATCTCGATGCTGGTCGCCCTGACGCTCTGCCCGCCGCTGGCCGCTGGCGTGCTGGCCGAGGGCAAGGCCGAGGGCCGGCTGGCCCATGCCCTCAATTACGCCTTCGGCACCCTGAGCCGGGGCTATCAGCGGGCCCTGTCGGCGGTTCTCGGCCTGCCGATGGTCGTGTTGACGGTCGCCCTGCTCTGCGGCGGCGCGTCGTTCTGGCTCTATCAGGGGCTGCCCAAGGAATTGGTTCCGGTCGAGGATCGCGGGGTGGTGGTGGTCAGCCTCAACGGACCGCAAGGGGCCAATACGCGTTATACCGATACCCAAATCCGCGCCGTGGAGGCCGCCGTTCAGCCGGTGCTCGATCGCGGCGAGGCGGTGGGGGTTCTGGCCCAGGTCGGCCAATGGAACCGCCCCCATCGTGGCTATGTCGTCATCCGCCTGGACGATTGGGAAAACCGCGGGCGCACCGCCTCCGCCCTGGCCGAGAGCCTGCGCAAGGACCTGGGCAAGCTGGCCGGGGCGACGGCGACGCCGGTGGTGCCCGCCGGCCTGGGGCTGCGCGGCAGCCGCACCCCCTTGCAGGTGGTGATCGGCGGCCCCGATTACGCCGAGGTCGAGGTCTGGGCCAACGCCCTGCTCAAGCGGGCCGAGGAATTGCCCGGGTTGATCAATCCCGAACTCGATTTCGAACAAAACCAACCCCAGCTCAGCGTCGGCATCGACCGCGACCGCGCCGATGATCTGGGGGTCGGGGTGGAGGCCATCGGCCAAACCCTGCAGACCATGCTGGCCTCGCGCGAGGTGACGCGCTTCGTTGATCGCGGGCGCGAGTATCAGGTGGTGGTCCAGGCCCGGCCCGAGGATCGGCGGACACCCTCGGATTTGAGCAATACCTTCGTGCGCGCCGAAAAGGGCGGCGCTCTGGTGCCGCTCGATGCCCTGGTGATCCTCAAGGAAACCGCCGGCGCCCCCGATCTCAATCGCTACGCCCGCCTGCCGTCGATCACCTTGCAAAGCGCGCTGGCGCCCGGTTACGACATGGGGCAGGCGATCGACGACGTGATGGCGCTCGCCAGCCAAACCGTGCCGCCCGAAGCCCGGCTTTCCCTGGCCGGGCAATCCAAGGAATTCCTGGAAACCTCGGGGGGGGTGCTGTTCACCTTTTTGATGGCCCTGGTCATCGTCTATCTGGTGCTGGCCGCCCAGTTCGAAAGCTTCCTCCATCCTTTGATCATCATGCTGTCGGTGCCGCTGGCGGTGTCGGGGGCTTTGCTGTCGCTATGGGCGACGGGCAATTCGATCAATGTTTACAGCCAGATCGGCATCGTTTTGCTGATCGGCCTGACGGCGAAGAATGGCATCTTGATCGTGGAGTTCGCCAATCAGCTGCGCGACGAGGGGCGAAGCGTGCGCGAGGCCATCCTTGAAGCCGCCAGCCTGCGCCTGCGGCCGATCCTGATGACCGTCATCTGCACCATTCTTGGCGCGGTGCCGCTGGCCTGGTCGTCGGGGGCGGGGGCGGAAAGCCGCGAGGCGATCGGCATCGTCGTCATCGGCGGTCTGGGGCTGGCCTCGCTGCTCACCCTGTTCGTCACCCCGGTTCTCTATGATCTGCTGGCGCCCTTCACCCGCTCGGCCGGCGCCGTGGGCCAAGCCCTTGACCGCGCCCTGGCCGAAACCCCCGAGGGCGCGGGCAAGCCGGCGGAATAAGCCGGCTTTTTTAGAAAAACTCGGGCAGGTCTTTTTTGACGCAGACGATGTTTTGAAAGGCGAAGATTTCGCAGAACGAGGGGATATAGGTCTTTATCTCGATCGAGCCGTGGGGCAGCAGCCGGAAGAAGCGGTAATCGGGCAGGAAATCCCAGAAATCCTTGAAGAAGCAGCGCGAAATGACGTTCATCTCGTTGAATTCGAACTGAATGACATCGATCGCCCCGGAACGGATCAGGCGTTCGGCCCCCTGAAGGGCCGCCAGTTCGTGCCCCTCGGTGTCGATCTTCAAAAGCGCGATGTGAGGCAGGCCAAGCTCGGCGCAGACATCATCCAGGCGACGGATGGAAACGCGATGGCTGGTTGACGGGCGGTGATGGATGTCTTCGATCACCTCCTTGTAGAGCGAGGCGTGGGAACTGCCGTCCTCGTCGCGGTAATCATAGAAGTCCAGCGTTTCCTCTTTGGCGCCAATGCCGATATTCAGGGCGTGGAAGCGGTCTTCCGCGGTGTCTTTCGTAAGGTTTCCAAAGGTGATCGGGTGGGGTTCGAAGGCGTAAACCCGGGCCGAGGGAGATTCCCTGAGAATGGCCTTGGAATAGCCGCCTATATTGGCGCCGACATCAAGGATGGTTGGCGAGGATAACGAAGGAAGATATTTGCGAAGAAACGCGTTTTCTCCGCTTTCATCCATGGTTCTGTAATTCAAAATTCCAATTTTACCCAGAGAAACATAGTAATCGTCAATCACGTTCATGGGCGCAGTCATGGGATTTCCATTCTGGAAAATGAGCCGATCTCTCACTCCCCACTCTGTCGGAGGGGGCGCTCTGGGCGAAGAAAGCCAAGCCTCTCTCGCCGAAAGAGAAAACGGTAGCCCTCCGACCTCCACCCTGTCAACGCCGCCTGATTGTGCCGCCAGCGGTGGGCACCGGCCTTGCGGTGGCTGAACAGGGGTAAGCGGGCGGACCCCGGCATCCCGGTCTCCGCCCGCCGCTCCCTATAAAACCCGCCGGATCAGGATCAGGCGAAGATCGGCCGGTCGAGATGGTCGCTTAAGGAATAAGCGCGGTTTCCCCGGCTGACCAGGGTCGGCGGCGCGGTGCCGTCTTCGAAGCCAAGCCAATCGCCTTCGTTGAAAGCCCGATCCCGCGAAGCCGCCGTCAGCGGCGACTGGTCGGCCGAGAGGGGAGGGCGCTGACTGCTGGCCAGGGCGGTGCGCGGCAGGCTGCGGGGGGCGATGGCGGCGATCAGGGCGGCGGCAAAAAGATCCTGGGGCGATACCGGCATCCCGGCGCTGGCTTCTTCCGAGCGCGGGGGATCGGGAGCCAGGGGATTGGCGAGCGGGACCCAGGCGGTTGCCGAGGTCACGCCGAAGGATTTGAACAGACCGGTGCTGGCCGAAGCCAAGGGGGCCGAGGGAAGCGGGATTTCAGCCATGGCGAGTCCCTTTTTCCGTGAGCGTGGGGGAAAGGCCGGACGGGGGTCCGGCCTTATCCGCGTCAGCCGATCGGTTGACCGGGCTGGTTGGGGTAAAGCGGCGGCTTGCCCGGAGGGGCGGGGGGCATTTCGCCGGGCTGGGGAAGCGGGGTGGACCCGGGCTGCGGATTGGGCGCTTCGCCGCCATGGTCCTTGGTCAGGGCCGAGTGGGAGTCGTTCTTCTGCGCCTGATCGGTCTTGTAGAGCTGATAGAGGGCGACGACGATGCCCGCGAGCAAGGTGAGGATGGCCAGAAAGAAGATGATCGAGGATCCTGCCATGGGTCTTTTCTCCAGAACGTGTGTCTCGAAGTGAGCATGTTGAACAGTTAACGACGACCCGTGACTTCGGTTCCGCAAGTTTTCTGATTGGTTCTTCAGTACCGCACGGCGGGATAGCGCGGATAAACGGACTTTTTGGATGGTTTTTATAAGATGAAGACATAAAAAACGGGCGCCGAAGGGGGGTATCCCCTTGGCGCCCGCGTGGTAATCGGTTCTTGTCCTTGCCGGAGAGGCGCTCCGGCCTGGGAAACGCTTAGTGAACGAGGATCTTTGACAAAAACTGTTGTGCCCGGTCGCTGTGCGGGGTGTTGAAGAACGCGTCCTTGGCGCTGTCTTCAACGATCTCGCCGCGATCCATGAAGATCACCCGATGGGCGACCTTGCGGGCGAAGCCCATCTCGTGGGTGACCACCATCATCGTCATGCCCTCGCGCGCCAATTCGACCATGACGTCGAGAACCTCGTTGATCATCTCGGGATCAAGCGCCGAGGTCGGCTCGTCAAACAGCATGGCGATGGGGTCCATCGCCAGGGCGCGGGCGATCGCCACGCGCTGCTGCTGCCCGCCCGACAGCTGCCCGGGAAATTTCCGGGCATGGGCGGCGAGATCGACGCGCTTGAGCAGGGCTTCCCCCTTGGCCATGGCTTCGTCGCGGCCGCGCCCCAGCACCTTTTGTTGGGCCAGACACAGGTTGTCGAGCACCGAGAGATGGGGAAACAGCTCGAAATGCTGGAAAACCATGCCGACGCGGGCCCGCAGCTTGGGCAGCGAGATCTTGGGATCGGTGACGCGGACGCCATCGACGGTGATATCGCCCTTCTGAAAGGGCTCCAGGGCGTTGACGCATTTGATCAGGGTCGACTTCCCCGATCCGGACGGGCCGCAGACAACGACGACCTCGCCCTTGGCAACCTGGGTGGTGCAATCCTTCAGAACCTGAAAGGTCCCATACCATTTATCAACGTGGGTGATTTCGATCATCTCTGGGGCCTTCATCAGCGAATGATAGCGGTGCGCGCCTGAATGCGCTTGACCAACAGCGAGGCGGCGAACGAGATGGCGAAATAGACGACGGCGGCGAAAAGGTACATTTCGACCAGCCGGCCATCGCGCTGCGCCACTTTGCTCGCCGCACCAAGGAAATCGGTGATCGACAGCACATAGACCAGCGAGGTGTCCTGAAATAACACGATCACCTGGGTCAGAAGCACCGGCAGCATGGCACGGAACGCCTGGGGCAGCACCACATGGCCCATCGACTGGAAATAGGTGAGGCCAAGGGCCTGGGCCGCCGCCGTCTGCCCGCGCGAGACCGATTGGATGCCCGAGCGCATGATCTCGGCGAAATAGGCCGCTTCGAACAGGGTGAAGGTTAGCAGCGACGAGGTGAAGGTGCCGACCTGCATCGGCCGATCGGTTCCCAAGATCCATTGCCCCAGATAGGGGACCATGAAGTAGACCCAGAAAATCAACAGAACCAGCGGCATCGAGCGCATCAGATTGATATAGAGCGTCGCCAGATGGGGAAGAACGGGCAGGCTGGACAGCCGCAGCATGGCCAAGGCCGTGCCAAGCAGCCCGCCGGCCAGGGTGCCGAGCAAGGTCAGCCCCAGGGTGAAGGTCATCCCGTCATAGAACAGATAGCCGATCGAGCGGGCGATGACATCGAAGTCGAGGGTTGCGAACATCGGCGTTTTCCTTACTTGCCGACGTTGAAACCGGGCACCGCGACACGATGCTCGATCACACGCATGACGGCGACCACCACCACGTTGATCAGAACGTAGATCAGGGTGGCGGCGGCGAAGGCTTCGAAGACCTGGAACGAGAATTCCTGCATCGCCCGCGTTCGCGCCGTCAGTTCCATCAGGCTGATGGTCAGGGCGACCGAGGTGTTCTTGACGGTGTTGAGGAATTCCGAGGTCAGCGGTGGCAGGACGATGCGCAGGGCCATCGGCAGCAGAATATAGCGGTAGGTTTGGGGCAGGGTCAGGCCAAGGGCCGTCGAGGCCATGGCTTGTCCGCGCGGCAGGGTGGTGATCCCGGCGCGGATTTGCTCGGCGACGCGGGCCGAGGTGAAGCAGCCGATGCCGACGACCGAGGTATAGAAGGGGGCGTCGGGAATCTGCTTGAGCCACAATCCCCAGGACGGCGGCAAGAGTTCCGGCAGCACGAAGTACCAAAGGAAAAGCTGCACCAGCAGCGGGATATTGCGAAACACTTCGACATAGGCCGCGCCAAGGCGCTGCAGGCCCTTTGAAGGCAGCGTCCGCATGATGCCGATCATGCCGCCAAGCACCAGGGCCAGGGCCCAGGCGGCCAGCGCGGTCGCCATCGTCCAGTAAAGGCCCGACATCAGGGTATCGAGATAGGTGCCGTTGCCTTCGGGCGAGAGTTGCCAGAAGATCGACCAGTTCCAGGTATAATTCACGGGGTCAGTCTCCGTCGGAGCGCGGGGGCGCGCGGAGGGGGCCCACCGGGCGGGGCGCGAACCGCCCCGGTGAGCCCGGTGAGCCTTATCCTAGGGGCCTTGACCGGCTTTACGGGGCCAGATAGGCCTTGGGGTCGGCCGAATCGCTGGGATGGGCGAGGGCGTTCTTCATGGCGCCGGCCAAAGGCAGGTTGACGTTGAGGCCCTTGGGCGGAATGGGGTTCTCAAACCACTTGGCAAACAGCTTGGGGCCTTCGGGGCTGGTGTAAAGCGCCGCCGTGGCCCGATCGACCACCGCCTTGAAGGCGGGGTCATCCTTGCGCAGCATGATGCCGTAGGGCTCGGGCAGCGAGAAGGCGTCTTCCGAGATGACATAGGCCGACGGGGTCTTCGATCCGGCGACCAGGGTGGCGAGCAGGATGTCGTCCATGGCGAAGGCGACGGCGCGATCGGTTTCGACCATCAAGAAGCCCTCGGCGTGATCCTTGGCCGGGATGATCTTGATGCCGAGCCCGCGGGCGGTGTTGAGCTCGTTGACCTGCTTGATGTTGGTGGTGCCGGCGGTCGACACCACGGTCTTGCCCTTCAGGTCGTCGATCGACTTGAGATTACTGGTCTTCTTGGAAACAAAGCGGCTGGCGGTCAGGAAATGGCTGTTGGTGAAGCTGGCCTGCTGCTGGCGATCGAGGTTGTTGGTGGTCGAGCCGCATTCCAGATCGACGGTGCCATTGGCGATCAGCGGAATACGGGTGGCCGAGGTCACCGGCGTCAGCTTGACGGCCAGGGTATCGAGCTTCAGTTCGGCCTTCACCGCCTCGACGACATGGGCGCAGATGTCCATGGCATAGCCGATCGGCTTCTGATTATCGTCGAGATAGGAGAAGGGGATCGAGGAATCCCGGTGACCGATGGCGATTTCACCGGTTTCCTTGATCTTCTTCAGCGTTCCAGTCAGTTCCTCGGCGCTGGCCGAGCCGGCCAGCAGGCCGAAGGCGGCCGCCAGGGCCACAACGTGTTTGAACGACATCTTGGTCTCCTCATGCTCGTTGAAATCCGGCCACGATTGAGCGACGCGGCTCGAGACTTTGGATCGATGACAAAAATAAAGCCCCGCCGACAGGCTGCCGACGGGGCTTTATCAAAAAAGGTCGGGGCCAGGGAGGGGCGGTGACGCCCGATATCCCTGGACCCGAAAGAGCCCGATCAGACCGAGTAGTACATCTTGTATTCGATCGGGTGGGGAGCATGCTCGAGGTTGTAAACCTCTTCCCACTTCAGGGCGACATAGCCATCGATCATGTCGTCGGTGAAGACGCCACCCTTCTTCAGGAAGTCACGGTCGGCGTTCAGGCTGTCAAGCGCTTCGCGCAGAGAGCCGCAAACCGTGGGGATGCCCATCAGTTCTTCGGGGGGCAGGTCGTAGAGGTTCTTGTCCATCGGGTCGCCCGGATGGATCTTGTTCTCGATCCCGTCGATGCCGGCCATCATCATGGCGGCGAAAGCCAGATAGGGGTTGGCGGCGGCATCGGGGAAACGAACCTCGACGCGCTTGCCCTTCGGGCTCGCCACATAGGGGATACGGCAGGAGGCCGAGCGGTTGCGGGCCGAATAGGCCAGCAGAACCGGGGCTTCGAAGCCGGGGATCAGGCGCTTGTACGAGTTGGTCGACGGATTGGTGAAGGCGTTCAGCGCCTTGGCATGCTTGATGATGCCGCCGATGTAGTAAAGGGCCATTTCCGACAGGTCGGCATAGCCCGAACCGGCGAACAGCGGCTTGCCATCCTTCCAGATCGACTGATGGACGTGCATGCCCGACCCGTTGTCGCCGGCGATCGGCTTGGGCATGAAGGTCGCGGTCTTGCCATAGGCATGGGCGACCATGTGAACGACATACTTGTACTTCTGCATGTCGTCGGCGGCTTCGATCAGGGTGTTGAAGCGAACACCCAGTTCATGCTGCGACGGCGCCACTTCGTGGTGGTGCTTTTCGACGGGCATGCCGATCTCGGCCATGGTCGAGAGCATTTCGGCGCGCAGGTCCTGGGCGCTGTCCACCGGCGGAACCGGGAAATAGCCGCCCTTGATCGGCGGACGGTGGCCGTAGTTGCCCTCGTCGAAGATCTTGCCGGTGACGTAGGGGCCTTCTTCGCTGTCGACTTCGTACATGACGCGGTTCATCGACACGTCGAAGCGCACGTCGTCGAACACGAAGAACTCGGCTTCCGGGCCGAAGTACGAGGTGTCGCCGATGCCGGTCGAGGCCAGATAGGACAGGGCCTTCTTGGCGATCGAGCGCGGGCAACGCTCATAGGGCTGCCCGGTCGAGGGCTCGAGCACGTCGCAGAACAAGACGAGCTGCGGCTGAGCCGAGAACGGATCCATGAAGGCCGACTTCAGGTCGGGCTTCAGGATCATGTCGGACTCGTTGATGTCCTTCCACCCGGCGATCGACGAACCGTCGAACATGATGCCTTCGACCAGGCTTTCCTCGTCGATGGTGGTCACGTACTGGGCGGTATGCTGCCACTTGCCCTTGGGATCGGTGAAGCGGAAATCGACGAACTTAACGTCGTTTTCCTTAATCATTTCGAGAATGGTCTTAACGTCGGACATGACCTTAGTTCCCAGTTTGTCGTGCTGCCTGACTGAAAGCGGCGATCCGGTTCGTATTCGCTCCGAACCGCCGGCGAACCGGCCCGAAGGCCGGAGCCGGGCGGGCAAGCCCCCCCAGAATGACGGGCGGTGGCGCTAGATCGCGTCGCCGCCCCGCTCCCCTGTACGGATGCGGATGGCCTCTTCGATGGCGTAGACGAAGATCTTGCCGTCGCCAATGCGGCCCGTTTGCGCCGCCTGCTGGATGGCCTCGATCGCGCGTTCCACAAGCGCATCCTCGATCACCAGCTCGATCTTGACCTTGGGCAGGAAATCCACAACGTACTCCGCACCGCGGTACAGTTCCGTGTGGCCCTTTTGGCGGCCAAAGCCTTTCGCCTCGGTGACGGTGATCCCCTGCAGGCCGATTTCGTGAAGGGCTTCCTTCACCTCATCGAGCTTGAAGGGCTTGATGATCGCTTCGATCTTTTTCATGAAATCCGGTCGCTCCGGCTGGTTGGTCGGCACCCGTCCTTTGCGGGACGATGGGGATCCCTTATCACGCCTCGTGCCACTGGTTCAATGATCACCCAAGTGGCTGAAAAAATACTTCTTTTTCCCTGGGACGGACAGTCGTTTCCCCCTTGGGGGTTGCCTGGAAGGAAGGCAGTCTGCCCGAAATATAGGCATGCGCCAAGCCGCATGGCGCGCTAGTCTGGGTTCGCCTTCCCCCGCTTGGGGACTCGGATGGCGGATCTTTTCCCCGCGCCCCCGCCCGGGGCGCATCTTTCCCCACGTCCCCGCCCGGGGGGACGCCTTTCTTCCTATCATCTCTCTCAAGGACATCTTTTCGATGAAAGCGGCCAACAGCCTGTTCAGCGGCCTGGGAACGACGATCTTTTCGGTGATGTCGCACCTTGCCCAGGAGTATGGGGCGATCAACCTTGGACAGGGCTTTCCCGAAGGGCTGGAGCCGGCCGATGTGATCGCCGCCGCCGCCCGCTCGCTGGCGGCCGGCCCCCACCAATATCCGCCGATGATGGGGCTGCCGGCCCTGCGTCAGGCGCTCGCCGCCCATGAAAAGCGCTTTTATGATCTCGATATCGACTGGCAAACCGAGGTGATGGTGACCTCGGGGGCCACCGAGGCCCTGGCCGACGCCCTGTTTGGGCTGATCGAGCCCGGCGACGAGGTGGTGCTGATCGAGCCGCTCTATGACAGCTATCTGCCGATCATCCGCCGCGCCGGCGGCATTCCCCGGCTGGTCCGCCTGGAGCCGCCGCGCTGGTCGCTGCCGCGCGAGGCCCTGGCCGCGGCCTTTTCGCCGCGCACCAAGCTGATCTTGGTCAATTCGCCGATGAACCCCTGCGCCAAGGTGTTCAGCGCCGACGAGATGGCCTTCATCGGCGACCTGGCCATCGCCCATGACGCCTATATCGTTTGCGACGAGGTTTACGAGCATCTGGTTTTCGATGGTCAAAGCCACCGGCCCCTCATGGCCCAGCCCGGCCTGCGCGAGCGTTGCGTGCGCATCGGGTCGGCCGGCAAGACCTTTTCGCTGACCAACTGGAAGGTCGGCTATGTGATCGCCGCGCCCGAGGTGCTGGATCCGATCGCCAAGACCCACCAATACATCACCTTTACCACCCCCATCCCGCTGCAGCAGGCGGTGGCCGAAGGGCTGGCCAAGGATGACGCCTATTTCGCCGGCCTCGCCCACGACATGGCGGCGCGGCGCGATCGCTTGGGCGCGGGCTTGCGACGGATCGGCTTCGAGGTGCTCGACTGCGCCGGCACCTATTTCCTGACCGCCGATTTCCGCCCCCTCGGCTTTGCCGGCGACGATTTGGCCTTCTGCCGGCATATCACCTGCGAGGCCGGGGTGACCGCCGTGCCGGTCAGCGCTTTTTATCAGCCCGGGCAGGGCGGAATCCCCACCTCTTTCGCCCGGTTCTGCTTTGCCAAGCGCGACGACGCCCTCGACGAGGCGGTCGCCCGCCTGGAGCGCCATTTCGCGGGCGGCCGACGAAACGCATAAGAAAATCATTCGGGCTGACGACCTTCGACTTGACGCTGCTGTGGGGAAGCGGTAAATACCCCGCCTCCAGCGATGGCGGGCGTAGCTCAGTTGGTTAGAGCGCGTGGTTGTGGTCCATGAGGTCGTCGGTTCGATTCCGATCGCTCGCCCCACCGTTTTGAAGGCTCTCCGAGCCTTGGCTGATCAGGGGCTTTCGGGTGATTTCCTCCCCGAAAGCCCCGATTTGTTTCCCCCAAAAGTACGTGACGAAAGCTATTGAATGTGGGACGGGCTGGATTCCGCCGTGAATCCGGCCTTTTGTTCGTCTACCCTTTCTAACCTTCCATTTCGGCCTTTTCGTCAGGGGACCCCGTCATGACCGTTCGCTCGCTAGTGTTCGCCACTCTCGCCCTTGCCGCTTGGCAGGCCGCCCCGGCGGCGGCCGAGGAAATCGGCTGCGTTTCCACCGTGTTCAAGATGGTGGGACCCAACCACAAGATCTGTATCGAGGCCTTCGATGATCCCAAGGTCAAGGGGGTGACCTGCCATCTCACCCGGCCCGAAACCGGCGGGTTGTCGGGCATGGTCGGATTGGCCGAGGATCCGTCGGATAGCTCCATCGCCTGTCGGCAGGTCGGACCGATCGAAATCCTTGAGAAATTCGATGCCGGCGAGACGGTCTTTTCCGAGCGCCGCTCGGCCCTGTTCAAGAAGATGCGGGTGCTGCGCTTCCTGGATGCCAAGCGCAACGTCCTGATCTATCTGGTGGTCAGCGATCGCATCATCGAAGGCAGCCCCAAGCATTCGGTCAGCAGCGTGCCGATCATGCCCTGGCGCAACTAGGGCATAGCCCGAGCACTCTAAAACCAGAGTGCGACGACGTTTTGCGTGACGATCAAGCTCTGAGAGCGGCGAGCGGGAACCGGATTTCCCGCTCGCCGCTTTCGGCCGTCTTGGCGACGCGAGGGGGGCCTTGTCCGGTCAGGGGGCGGGGGGCTCGTGGCGTTCGAACAGGGCATGCGCTTGGCGGTCGAAGCGCTCGAAGCGCTGGCGCAGGCGGGTGGATAGGGCCTGTTCCAGGGCTTCGGCGATTTCGCCCCCTTCGGTGAGCAGCGCGGCGAATTGGATCACCGCGTCGCGCTTCTCGGCGGGCACATGGACCGTTAGTTCCGTCAGCGCCGGCTTTTCCAGGCTGTGGGGCGTGCCGGTGGCCTCGCCGGTCACATAGGGCAGGTATTCCATATCCTTGACCAGGATATGCTCGCCGATCCAGCGGTTGAGGAAGCGGGTCACCCGGCCAAGGTCGACGCTGTCGGGGCTTTGGCCTTGAAAACGCGCCAGGGCGTCGACCAGGGCGCGGAAATCCTCGTGGATGCGGTGGTGGCGTTCGAAATCGGGGAAATGGGCCTTGCGCATGAAGCGCTCTTCGCGGGCGAAATGTTCGGCGGCGTAGACCTGAAGCGCCGCGATGGTCGCGGCGACCAAAGAGGAGCCCGAGGCTTTCTCGTGGTGTTCCTCCAGGGCGTCGACCAATTCGAACAGTCCCCGGTGGTCATCGTCAATCGCCCGCAATCCCGTGGCGTAGCGGTTTGACCAACTGTGGGGCGCCATGATGCTAAGTCCTTATTATTAGTTTGTGATCCCTTTCAGCGCAGCATGCGAGGTTTTCGGGCATCCTGCAAGGTTTTGAAAATTGGTCGCATTTTAACTAAATTACGGGTGGTTTTCTTGGCGGCCGGCCCGTCCAAATCTTTCAAAGGATTTGGAGAAAGGGGGCGATCACCCGCAGGGCGCCGGTCATCAGCAAGAACACCAGCGCCAGCGCGAGAACGACCGAGCCGACGATCAGGAACTGCTTGACGATGCGCAGGGAGTCGCGGCGCCGCTGGCGACGGGCGGCGCGATCAAGGCGGCGCAGCCGCCCCCGATAGACCAGGAACTGCCGGCGGCGGCCGTCTTCCGAGGCGGGACGCCTCAAGCTGTCTTCTGAGGCGGGACGCCTCAAGCCGTCTTCCGAGGCGGGACGCCTCAAGCTGTCTTCTGAGGCGGGACGCCTCAAGGCGTCGTCAGGCGTAGGACGCCTCACGGCATCGCCAGGACGGCGATCGGACTCATCGGGCATTATCAGCCCCGGGCGTTGGCCGATGAAGACGGAGACGGCGAGGACGGCGAGGGCGCGCTTGTCGGAGCCGGAGCCGGAGCCTGGGGCGGCGGCGGCGGCGTGGCCTCGGTGGCGGTGCCCGGGGTATGGCGGGCGCGCAGGGTCATATCGCGGCGATAGGCGGTTTCCTGCTCGAGGCTCGAGATCCGGCGATCAAGCAGGCCAACGCGATCGGCCATGGCGGCGATGGCGGTCAGATCGGCGTCGCGGGCCTCGACCACGGCGCGCAGCAGCGACTCGCGCAGCGCCGAAGTCCGGTCATTGGCTTGCTGGGTCAGGGAATCACGGATCTTCGCCGTTTCCTCGATCATCTCGCCTTTGGCCCATTTCGCGCGCCTGTCAATGTCGTCGCGCATGCTTTGCAGGCCGCTTTCCAGATCGGCCCGCAGTTCGATCTTGATCTGGTAAGCGCTTTTCACCAAGGATGACATATAGTTGATCATCGCCCCGATAAGGACGATCGCCAAGCCGGCGACAACCAGGATGCCGATCAGGGTAACCATGTCCATGGGCTCAAGCCTCGCGGGGTCTGAAAACAGCTCCCCGGGGTGGAGGCCGGGCCGCCTCATCGGCCATCCCGCGCCAAATATCCGTCCGAATGGCCGTGACTTAAACCTACGCCGCTCGGCCGGGCGAAAGCAACAGCCCACCTTTGGTGGCGGCTTCCCGCCTCCTAACCTTCTAATCTGGCCCTCACATGAAAACCGCAGAACCGCAGACTATCGACGATCTCGAACGGTGGATCAAAAGCCGTGGCATCACCGAGGTCGAATGTCTCGTGCCCGATCTATCGGGAATCCCCCGGGGCAAGATCCTGCCCGCGCGCAAATTCCTCTCGTGCTTGCGCGACCGGGGGTTGCGCTTGCCCGAGTCGGTCTTCACCCAGACGGTGACCGGCGAATACCCCGAGGATGATCCGGTCGATATCGCCGATTCGGACGTTTACCTGCGCCCCGACCCCCGGACCATCCGCGTCGTCCCCTGGTACGAGGAGCCGACGGCCCAGGTGATCAACGATTGCTTCCACCGCGATCGCTCCGAGGTGCATTGCGCCCCCCGTCAGGTGTTGCGCAACATCCTGGCGCTTTATGAAAAGCAGGGGTGGAAGCCGGTGGTCGCGCCGGAACTGGAATTCTATCTGGTGCGGATCAACGCCGATCCCGATTATCCGCTGGAACCGCCGATCGGCCGCTCGGGCCGGGCCGAAACCGGGCGTCAGGCCTATGGCATCGACGCCGTCAACGAATTCGATCCGTTGTTCGAGGACATCTACGATTACGCCGAGGAACAGAACCTCGACCTTGATACCCTGCACCATGAATCGGGCTCGGCGCAGATGGAGATCAATTTTCTCCATGGCGATCCGATGGAACTGGCCGATCAGGTGTTCTTGTTCAAGCGCACGGTGCGTCAGGCCGCCCTTCGCCATAACGTCTATGCCACCTTCATGGCCAAGCCGCTGGCCGGTCAGCCGGGCAGCGCCATGCACCTGCACCAAAGCATCACCGATGCCGAAAGCGGGCGGAATATCCTGGTCAAGAAGAACGGCGAGGATTCGGATCTGTTCCGCTGGCACATCGGCGGCCTGCAGAAATACCTGCCCCACTGCATGCTGATGCTGGCGCCCAACGTCAACAGCTACCGGCGCTTCCTGCCCGATCAGTCGGCGCCGATCAACATGCATTGGGGCCATGACAACCGCACGGTGTCGTTGCGCGTGCCCTATGCCGACGCCAGCGCCCGCCGGGTTGAAAACCGCCTGTCGGGGGCCGATGCCAACCCCTATCTGGCGATCGCCGCCTCATTGGCCTGCGGCTATCTGGGGATGATCGAAAAGATCGAACCCACCGCGCCGATCACCGGCAGCGCCTATACCCGTGCCCACAACCTGCCGCGCCATCTGCCCGATGCCATCGAACGCTTCGAACGGGCCCGGCCGCTGCATGAATTGCTCAACGCCGATTTCGTCCGCGTCTACGCCTCGGTGAAATGGGCGGAATGGGATGCCTACCAGCATGTGATTTCAAGCTGGGAACGCGAATACTTGCTGCTTAACGTCTGACGTCGGCCCCGCGCCGCCCTGCCGATCTCGCCTCGGTCGGGACGGCGGCGCGGGCCTTGGCCTTACAGGGCGCGGACCTTGTCGAGGAAGGTGGTCACCAGCGTCTGCATGGCCGCGGATTCGTCGCGCAGCCGGGTGGCGGCGTTAAGAACCTCTTGGGCGGAGTGCCCCGTATCATCGACGGTCCGGTTCACCCCGTGAATGTTGCGGGTCACCTGATCGGTTCCGGTCGCCGCCTGTTCGACGTTGCGGGCGATTTCCTGGGTCGCGGCGCCTTGCTGTTCCATCGCCGCGGCGATATTGGCCGAAATCTCGTTGATTTCGCCGATGGTCGTGGCGATTTCATTGATCGCCTCGACCGCCGCTCCGGTCGCCGTCTGCACCGAGCCGATCTGCTGGGTGATATCGTCGGTCGCCCGCGCCGTCTGATTGGCCAGCGACTTCACCTCGCCGGCGACGACGGCGAAGCCCTTGCCGGCGTCGCCGGCCCGCGCCGCCTCGATCGTCGCGTTCAGCGCCAGAAGATTGGTCTGGCTGGCGATGTCGTTGATCATGGCGACAACCTCGCCAATGCGTTTGGCCGCCTGTTCCAGGCCGCCGACGATGCCGGTGGTATGGGCCGCCTGATCGACCGCCTTCTGGCTGACCTGGGAAGCCTGGGCGATCTGGCGGCTGATCTCGCCGATCGACGAGGTCAGTTCCTCGGCGGCGGCGGCGACGGTCTGCACATTGGTCGAAGCCTCTTGGGCGGCGGCGGCGACGGCGGTGCTTTGCTCGGCGGTGCTGTCGGCCGCCTGCGTCAGCTGCGAGGCGGTGACTTGCATGGCGCCGGCGGCCTCGGCGACATCATTGATCACCGAGCTGGCCTGGGTGTCGAAGTCGTGGGTCAGAACGGCCAGGGTGTTGGCCCGCTCCTCCTTGCCGATGCGCTCGGCGTTTTCGCGCGCCCGCAGCCTTTCGCTTTCGATCATGCCGTCCTTGAAGACCAGGACGGCGCGGGCCATGGCGCCAACCTCGTCCTTGCGCTCGTGGCCGGGGATCTCGACGGCCGTGTCGTCGCGGGCCAGACGCTCCATGGTTCCGCGCAGCGCCAGCAGCGGGGCGGCGATGGTCTGGCGCAGCAGCGCGCCGGCGATGGCGGCGATGATCAGAACGGCGATCAAGGCGGCGATGATGCCGATGCGGGCGACCTTGTTGGTGTGGTCGATATTCGCCGAAGCCTTGGCGGCCTGGGTCTGGCTCAATTCGGTCAGGCGGTCGGTCGATTGGACCAAAGCCAGATAAAACGGCTGGGTCTCGCCCCAGGTCAAAGCGCGGGCCTCGTCGATCCGTCCCGCCTGGCTGAGTTGGGCGATGCGGGTCATACCGGCCGAGAAGCCGGCGAAATTATCGGTAAAGACGCCATAGGCCTCGCGTTCCTCGGGCGAGGACATCAGCTTTTCATACGATTCGCGGGTGTCGTAAACGACTTCTTCGATGGTCTCGACGGCCTCGCGGGTGGCATCGAAGTCGTCGCCCTGGGCGACCATATAGGCCATCTGATTGGTCCGCAGACTAGAGACCAGGAATTGCAGGCTGCGGGCTTTTTCGACGGCGGGAAGCCGCGTTTCCGTAACATCGGTCGCTGCCCTGTTCATATCGGACAACGCCTTGATGGCGAAACTTCCCAATCCCGCTACCATAAGAAAGATGATCGAGAAGACCAGGATAAGCTTGCGGCCAACAGAGAGATTGTTCAGAGAAGTCATGTGCCCCCCGATTTTGTTACGATAATCAGCTCAGCTACGCAGAAATAGGACTGTATTTGATCTAATTTCAAAGGGATCGCGTGGTGCGCCGATTCTTTGGTCGAGGTACTAGCATAAGTGGCGAAAGGGGGGGGAGGTTATTATAGAGCGTCGTTAAATTTATTGTTAGCCGTTTGTTTTTAAAAGATAAAATGACCCTAGTGGACGAAGGGATGTCGCCCACCAGGGGAATGCCTTGTCTTGTTTTTCCCCTCAGCCGTCGTGGAGTCACGCGATCAGGGCGAGGGCCTGCTCAAGGTCGGCGATCAGATCGGCGGCGGTCTCGATGCCCACCGACAGGCGGATCACCTCGTCGCCGGCCCCGGCGGCTTGGCGTTGGTCGTCGGAAAGCTGGCGATGGGGGGGGGCTGGTGGGGTGGAGGATCAGCGAGCGGGTATCGCCGACATTGGCGAGATGGCTGAACAACCGCACCCCCTCGACGGATTTCAAGCTGGGAACGCGAATATTTGCTGCTTAACGTCTGACGTCAGCCCCGCGCCGCCCTGCCGATCTCGCCTCGGTCGGGACGGCGGCGCGGGCCTTGGCCTTATAGGGCGCGGACCTTGTCGAGGAAGGTGGTCACCAGCGTCTGCATGGCCGCGGATTCGTCGCGCAGCCGGGTAGCGGCATTCAAGACGTCTTTGGCGGATTGCCCGGTATTATCAACGGTTTGATTGACGCCGTGAATGTTGCGGGTCACCTGATCGGTTCCGGTCGCCGCCTGTTCGACGTTGCGGGCGATTTCCTGGGTCGCCGCGCCTTGCTGTTCCATCGCCGCAGCGATATTGGCCGAGATTTCGTTGATCTCGCCGATGGTCGTGGCGATCTCGTTGATTGCCTGAACCGCCGCGCCCGTCGCCGTCTGCACCGAGCCGATCTGCTGGGTGATATCGTCGGTCGCCCGCGCCGTCTGATTGGCCAGCGATTTCACTTCGCCGGCGACCACGGCGAAGCCCTTGCCGGCATCACCGGCCCGCGCCGCCTCGATCGTCGCGTTCAGCGCCAGAAGATTGGTCTGGCTGGCGATGTCATTGATCATGGCGACAACCTCGCCAATGCGTTTGGCAGCCTGTTCCAGGCCGCCGACGATGCCGGTGGTATGGGCCGCCTGATCGACCGCCTTCTGGCTGACATGGGAGGCCTGGGCGATCTGTCGGCTGATCTCGCCGATCGATGAGGTCAATTCCTCGGCGGCGGCGGCGACGGTCTGTACGTTGGTCGAAGCCTCTTGGGCGGCGGCGGCGACGGCGGTGCTTTGCTCGGCCGTGCTTTCGGTCGCCTGCGTCAATTGCGAGGCGGTGGTTTGCATGGTGCCGGCGGCCTCGGCGACATCATTGATCACCGAACTGGCCTTGGTATCGAAGTCCTGGGTCAGCAGGGACAAGGTTGCGGCGCGCTGTTCCTGGCTGGCGCGTTCGGCGTTTTCGCGGGCGCGCAGCCCCTGGCTTTCGATCATGCTGTCCTTGAAGACCAGAACGGCGCGGGCCATGGCGCCAACTTCGTCCTTGCGGTTGTGGCCGGGGATATCGACGGCGGTGTCGTCGCGGGCCAGACGCTCCATGGTGGCGCGGAGCGCCAGCAAGGGGGCGGCGATGGTCTGGCGCAGCAACGCCCCGGCGACGGCGGCAACGATGAGAACGGCGATCAAGGCGGCGATGATGCCGATACGGGCGATGCGATTGGTGTGGTCGATATTCGCCGCCGCCACGGCGGCCTGAATCTGGCTCAATTCGGTCAACCGGTCGGTTGATTTGACGAGCGCCAGATAGAAGGGGCGGGTTTCCCCCCAGGTCAATTCGCGGGCTTCGTCGATGCGTCCGGCCTTGCTGAGATCGGCGATGCGCACCAGTCCGGCGGCAAAGCCGGCGTAATTGTCGGCGAAGGTCTTATAGGCTTCGCGCTCTTCGGCCGAGGACATCAGTTTTTCATACTCGGCCCGGGTCGCGGCGAGGACCTTCTCCGTCTGCTCGACGGTCTTGCGGGTCGTTTCCAGGCCGCTGCCCTGGGCGACCATGTAAGCCATCTGGTTGGTGCGTAGGCGGGAGATCAGGAACTGCAGGCTGCGCGCCTTGTCGATGGCCGGCAAACGGGTCTGCGAAACATCGGTCGCCGCCCCATTCATGTCCGATAGCGCCTTGATCGAAAAACCGCCGAGACAGGCAACCATCAGGAAGAGAAGGGAAAAGACCAGGATAAGCTTACGGCCAACGGAAAGATTGTTTAGAGAAGTCATGAGTATCCCCCATTTTATAAAGACAATCGCTCCTGCCCAGTAAAAAAGAGCATTTTATTCAATTTTGTAGAAAAAGACTTTGCAGGGCGATTGATCTATTAAAATACTATCATGGGTGGCGTGGTATGCAGAAAATATTATCGCCTGGTCTTTTGAATTCAATTAAAACATTGATTTAAAAAGATAAAACAAAGACGAGTGCTTTTCTGGTATACCATGAGGGGGAAGGGGAACGAGAAGACTTTCCCCTTCCCCCTCATGGCTGAGGAGTCACGCGATCAGGGCGAGGGCCTGGTCAAGGTCGGCGATCAGATCGGCGGCGGTCTCGATGCCCACCGACAGGCGGATCACCTCGTCGCCGGCCCCGGCGGCTTGGCGTTGGTCGTCGGAAAGCTGGCGATGGGTGGTGCTGGCGGGGTGGAGGATCAGCGAGCGGGTATCGCCGACATTGGCGAGATGGCTGAACAGCCGCACTCCCTCGACCACCTTCTTGCCGGCTTCGAAGCCGCCGACGACCCCGAAGGTGAACACCGCTCCGGGGCCCTTGGGCAGATATTTGCCGGCAAGCCCGTGGAAGGGGCTGTCGGGCAGTCCGGCATAGCTGACCCACGACACCTTGGGATGGGCGGCGAGGAAGGCCGCGACTTTTTTGGCGTTTTCCACGTGGCGATCCATGCGCAGCGGCAGGGTCTCGATGCCGGTGAGGGTCAGAAAGGCGTTTTGCGGCGCCATCGCCGGACCGAAATCGCGCAGGGCGACGGCGCGGGCCTTGGTGGTGAAGGCGAAATCGCCAAAGGTCTCGTGGAAGGTCATTCCGTGATAGGCCGGTTCGGGCTGCGACAGCCCGGGGAATTTATCGCTGGCCGACCAGTTGAAACGGCCGCTTTCGACGACCGCGCCGCCAACCGCATTGCCGTGTCCCGACAGGAACTTGGTGGTCGAATGAACCACCAGATCGGCGCCCCAGTCGAAGGGGCGGCACAGATAGGGCGTGGCCAGCGTGTTGTCGACGATCAGCGGAATGCCCGCCTGCTGGGCGACGCGGGCGACCTGTTCGACATCGACGATCACCCCCCCCGGATTGGCCAGCAGTTCCAGGAAGATCGCCTTGGTGCGCGGACCAATGGCGGCGCGGAAGGCGTCGATATCGGTGGGATCAACGAAGCTGCACTCCCAGCCCAGCTTGCGGAACGACTGGCCGAACTGGGTCAGCGATCCGCCATAGAGGGCGCGCGAGGCGACGAAATGATCGCCCGGTTCAAGCAGGGTGAAAAAAGTCAGGAACTGCGCCGCATGGCCCGAGGCGCAACAGACCGCCGCCCGTCCGCCTTCCAGGCTGGCGATGCGTTCCTCCAACACGCTGACCGTCGGATTGGTCAGTCGCGAATAGAGATAGCCGAAGGTATGCAGGTTGAACAACGCGGCCGCCTGATCGGTGTCTTCGAACACGTAAGAGGTGGTTTGATAGATCGGCGTGGCGCGGGCGCCGGTGGTTGGATCGGGGGCGGCGCCGGCGTGAACGGCGCGGGTTTCAAAGCCGAAGGGCGCCGGCTTGTCGGCGGGATCTTGCCCTGGCGGCGGCGATTGGCGGCGGTCTTGGGCGGTTTCGCGGCCGGGCGCCCGGCGCACCTTGCTGGAAATGATCCCCGAATTCACCCCTTGCCAGGATAACTCGCCGCCCAGGCGGCCGAATTCGATCTTGGGGCAGCGGTCCATGATCACCTCAAGCCCAGCGGCGGCGCCGCGTTCGGCCGCGGCGTCGTTGCGCACGGACAACTGCATCCAGACGGTGCGGATGCCCTTGTCGGCTTGCAGGGCGACGGCCTCGTCAAGGATCGCCCCGGCGGCGTCCGAATTGCGGAAGATGTCGACCATCTCGAAGGGGGCGGGAACATCGGCCAACCGGGCATAGACCGTCTCGCCCAGGATCTGCTGGCCGGCGAGGCCGGGGTTGACCGGGATCACCCGAAATCCCCTTGATTGCAGATACTTCATCACGAAGAAGCTTGGACGGTTCCAATTGGCCGAGGCCCCGACCATGGCGATGGTCCGGGTTTCGCCAAGAATGCGGCGGAGCAGGGCATCGGGATAGGAAAGGGCGTCGGTCATGGGCGATCCTTATCAAACGGCGAAGGGAATTGTAGACAAACCCGCTGGAGTTTACTGTTCTAAGGGCCCCAGGGGGAAGGATAGCGATGGCGACGACGCGAAACGAGGCGACAGGGAAGATCCGGGCCTGGGGTGGCCTTATCCTCCGTCTGTCGATCATGGTCCTGCTGATCGGTGCCGCCCTGTGGGTTGTCGCCGACACGCCAAGCCGGGCCTTGATCAATGTCTCCTATGATCCGACCCGCGAGTTCTACGCCGATTTCGATGCCGCCTTCACCGCCGCCTGGAAGCGCGAGACCGGCCAGACCGTGGTGATCCGCAGCCTGCACGGCGGCTCGGGCGCCCAGGCCGACAGCGTCATCGCCGGCGAGGAGGCCGATGTGGTGACCCTGGCCCTGGCCCAAGATATCGACACGCTGAGCGCGGCGGGGCTGGTGGCCAAGGGCTGGCAGGCGCGGCTGCCCTATGACAGCTCGCCCTATACCTCGACCATCGTTTTCCTGGTGCGCAAGGGCAACCCCAAGGCCATCACCGATTGGGACGACCTGCTGCGCCCGGGGGTCGGCGTGGTCACCGCCAATCCCAAAACCTCGGGCGGCGGGCGCTGGGCCTTCCTCGCCGCCTGGGCCTGGGCGGCGCGGGCGGCGGCAAACGGCGAAGACCCCGATCGGGCGGCCGAAGCCTATGTCAGCGCGCTGTATCGCCATGTGGTGGCCCTCGACGACGGCGCCCGGGGAGCGACCTTGTCCTTTACCGAGGGCGGGCTTGGCGACGTGTTGCTGGCCTGGGAGAACGAGGCCTTCCTGGCGCTTGAAGAGCACGGCGACGAGGCGGAGGGCGGCTTCGAGATTGTCGTGCCCAGCCTCTCCATCCTGGCCCAGCCGACGGTGGCGGTGGTCGATCGCAATGTCGATCGCCACGAGACCCGGCCGCTCGCCGAGGCCTATCTCGCCTATCTGTATTCCCCCGACGGCCAGCGTCTGGCCGCCCGCCACCACTACCGGCCGCTGCGCCCCGAACAGGCCGATTGGGACGACCGCGCCCGCTTCGCCAGCTTGCGGTTGGTTACGGTCGGCGAAGCCTTCGGCGGGTGGAAAGTGGCCCAGCCGCGGTTCTTTGACGAGGGCGGGGTGTTCGACCGCATCCACGCCGCCATCGGCCCCATTCCTCCAAAGGAATAGGGCAAATCCCGAGCACTCCGAATCAGAGTGCGACGACGATTTGCTTGACCATCAAGATCTGAGAGCGGTGAGCGGGAACCAGAGTTCCCCGCTCACCGCTCTCAGGCCGCGAAAGGCGGCCGGCCGCTTTGGGAGCGGGCGGCTTATTAGTTGCTGAGCGGGATGACGCGCAGGCCCTGGCCGTCGGCGGTTAGGGCGATGGCGAGGTGGCCGTGCTTAAGGCGCAGGGCGTCCTCGCCAAACAGGGCGCGGCGCCAGCCCTCCATCGCCAGGACATCGGCGTTGTCATCGGCGGCGATGCGTTCAAGGTCGTTCATATTGGCGACCAGCTTCTGCGCCACCCCGGCCTCCTCGCACTTCATTTTCAGAAGCACCTTGAGCAGATCGACCACCGGACCCAGCCCCTGGGGCAGGTCTTCGCGGTCGGGCGGGTGGGGCAGGGCCTTTTCGGGGATCGCCTGGGCAAGGCGCACGGCCTCCAGGATCCCCAAACCCATGGTGCCTTCGGCCATGCCCTTGGACACGCTGCGCAGCTGCGACAGGGCGTCGGGGGTGGTCGGGGCGCTGGCGGCGATTTCCAGCAGGCCTTCGTCGCGCATCACCCGGTTGCGCGGCAGATCGCGTTCCTGGGCGGTCCGCTCGCGCCAAGCCGCCAGTTCCTGGAGCAGGGCGAGGAAGCGGGCCGAGCGCGAGCGCGCCTTGATCCGCATCCAGGCGTCTTCCGGTTCGACCCGGTAATGGGCCGGATCGGTCAGGATGGCCATCTCCTGGTCCAGCCAGGCCGTGCGGCCATTGGCGGCCAGGGTCTCGGCCAGACGCTCGTAGACGACGCGCAGATGGGTGACGTCGCCGGCGGCATAGACCAACTGGCGGTCGTTCAAGGGGCGGCGCGCCCAGTCGGTGAAGCGCATGGATTTATCGATCCGCGCTTTCGCCAGCTTGGCGACCAGGGTTTCATAGCCGACCGAATCGCCAAAGCCGCAGACCATGGCGGCGACCTGGGTATCGAAGATCGGCTTGGGCAGATGGCCCGATTCATGGAGAAAGATCTCCAGATCCTGGCGGGCGGCATGAAAAACCTTCAGCACGCTTTCATTGGCCATCAAGGCGAACAGCGGCGCCATGTCGATGTCGGGCGCCAGGGGGTCCACGCAATGGGCCTCCGTGGTGCCGGCAAGCTGGATCAGGCACAGCTTGGGCCAATAGGTCTTTTCGCGCATGAATTCTGTGTCCACGGTCACGAAGGACTCGGTGGACAGCCTGGCACAAAAATCGGCGAGGTCTTTGGTGGTGGAAATCAAGGGCATAGGAAGGTTGTATCCCGCTCCGGCGCGGTCGGCAAGGGGGTGCCTCGCCGACTTGACAAAAGGCGCTCAAGGGTGTCCCTTCCGGTACCCTTTCCGGCCCCCGTTTGACCAGGATTCTCGACCATGCATCGTTACCGCACCCACACCTGCGAGCAGCTGCGCCCCGAAAACGTGGGCGAAACCGTGCGCCTGTCTGGCTGGGTCCATCGCAAACGCGACCACGGCAATTTGCTGTTTGTCGACCTGCGCGACCATTACGGCCTGACCCAGGTGGTTTGCGATGTTTCGAGCGCGGTTTTCAAGACCCTGGAGGCGGTTCGGGCGGAGAGCGTCGTTTCGGTGACCGGCACCGTCGTGGCGCGCACCGCCGAAACCGCCAATGCCAAGCTGCCCACCGGCGCCATCGAGGTCAAGGCCCAAACCGTCGAGGTCCTGTCGCAATCGGAAGTTCTGCCCATGCAGGTCGCCGGCGATCAGGAGTACCCCGAGGACATGCGGCTGACCTACCGCTTCCTTGATCTGCGCCGCGAGGACGTCCATGCCAATATGGTTCTGCGCAGCAAGGTGATCTCGTCGCTGCGCCGGCGGATGACCGATCAGGGCTTCTTGGAATATCAGACGCCGATCCTGACGGCGTCGAGCCCTGAAGGTGCGCGCGACTTCCTGGTGCCCTCGCGCATCCATCCGGGCAAGTTCTACGCCTTGCCCCAGGCCCCCCAGCAGTTCAAGCAGATGCTGATGGTCAGCGGCTTTGACCGCTATTTCCAGGTCGCGCCTTGCTTCCGCGACGAGGACAGCCGCGCCGATCGCAGCCCCGGCGAGTTCTATCAGCTTGATTTCGAGATGAGCTTCGTTACCCAGGAAGACGTTTTCGCCGCGATCGAGCCGGTGCTGGTCGGCGTGTTCGAGGAATTCGGCGGCGATCGCGCCGTGACCCCGGCGCCGTTCCCGCGCATCCCCTATGACGAGGCGATGCTGAAGTTCGGCAGCGACAAGCCTGACCTGCGCAATCCCTTGCGCAACGCCGATGTCACCGAGCATTTCGCCGATGGCGGCTTCGGGCTGTTTTCCAAGCAGATCGCCCTGGGCAGCGTCGTGCGCGCCATTCCCGCCCCCGGCGCCGCCGGCCGGCCGCGCGGCTGGTATGACAAGCTCAACGAATGGGCCCGCGAAAGCGGCGCCGGTGGTCTCGGCTATGTCGTCTTCGAGGAGGCCGGTCCCAAGGGTCCGATCGCCAAGAACCTGGAGCCCGAGCGCGTCGAGGCGATCCGTCAGGCCCTCGACCTCAAGGCCGGCGACAGCGTGTTCTTCGCCTGCGACAAGCCGCTGAAGGCCGCCAAGTTCTCGGGCCTTGTGCGCGAGCGTATCTGCGACGACCTGGGTCTGCGCGAGACCGGCGTTTTCCGCTTCTGCTGGACCGTCGATTTCCCGATGTACGAGATGAACGAGGAAACCGGCCAGATCGAGTTCAGCCACAACCCGTTCTCGATGCCCCAGGGCGAGATGGAAGCCCTGGAGACCATGGATCCGCTGGCGATCAAGGCCTATCAGTACGACATCGTGTGCAACGGCATCGAACTGTCGTCGGGCGCCATCCGGAACCATCTGCCCGAAATCATGTACAAGGCCTTTGAGATCGCCGGTTATCCCAAGGAAGAGGTGGAAGCCCGTTTCGGCGGCATGCTGCGCGCCTTCAAGTTCGGCGCCCCGCCCCATGGCGGCTCGGCCCCGGGCATCGACCGCATCGTCATGCTGCTGGCCGACGAGCCCAATATCCGCGAAGTCATCTTGTTCCCGATGAACGGTCAGGCCCAGGATCTGCTGATGCAGGCCCCCAATACGGTCAGCGACAAGCAGCTCAAAGAACTGCACATCAAGCTTGATCTGCCCAAAAAGGCGCTGAAGGTCGACAAGGGCGAGGCGGCCGGCGACAAGGCCGAATAAGCCGTTTCCGTCTTCCCCGCCGCCCCGCTCTCACCCCCGCCCCTTGGAAAAAGGGGCGGGGTTTTTCTTGGTCAGGCTTAGCGCATGGTCGGGATGACGAACTCGGCGCCGTCGCGGATGCCCGAGGGCCAGCGCGAGGTCACGGTCTTGGTTTTGGTGTAAAAGCGCACGGCGTCGGGGCCATGCTGGTTGAGATCGCCAAAGCCCGAGCGCTTCCAGCCACCGAAGGTGAAATAGGCCAAAGGCACGGGGATCGGCACGTTGATGCCGACCATGCCGACCTCGACGCGGGCGGCGAAATCGCGCGCCGCGTCGCCGTCGCGGGTGAAGATGGCAACGCCATTGCCATAGGCGTGTTCGTTGGGCAGGCGCAGGGCCTGCTCATAATCGGCGGCGCGCACGACGCTGAGCACCGGGCCGAAGATCTCCTCGCGGTAGATCGCCATGGCGGGGGTGACGCGGTCGAACAGGCAGCCGCCCATGTAAAAGCCGTTCTCATAGCCCTGAAGGGAGAAGTCCCGGCCATCGACCACCAGATCGGCGCCCTCGGCCACACCCTGGGCGACGGCGGCCGTGACCCTGTCCACGGCCTCGCGGGTGACCAGCGGGCCGAAATCGGCCTCGGGATCGGTCGAAGGGCCGATCTTCAGGGCGCGGACCCGGGGGATGAGTTTGTCCATCAGGGCCTCGGCGGTGGCCTCGCCCACCGGCACCGCCACCGAGATCGCCATGCAACGCTCGCCGGCCGAGCCATAACCGGCGCCGATCAGGGCGTCGACCGTCTGATCGAGGTCGGCGTCGGGCATGATGATCATGTGGTTCTTGGCGCCGCCGAAGCATTGCACCCGCTTGCCCGCCGCCGTGCCCCGCCCATAGATGTATTGGGCGATCGCCGTCGAGCCGACGAAGCCGATGGCCTTGACCGTGGGGTTGTCAAGAAGGGCGTCGACGGCTTCCTTGTCGCCATTGACCACATTGAAAATTCCCGGCGGCAGGCCGGCTTCCAGGAACAGTTCGGCCAAACGCAACGGCACCCCGGGATCGCGCTCGGAGGGCTTGAGGATGAAGGCGTTGCCGCAGGCGATGGCCGGGGCGGCCTTCCACAGCGGGATCATCGCCGGAAAATTAAACGGCGTGATGCCGGCGACCACGCCCAAGGGCTGGCGCATCGAATAGAGATCGATCCCCGGACCGGCGGAGTCGGTGTATTCGCCCTTGAGCAGATGGGGAATGCCGATGGCGAATTCGACGACTTCCAGGCCGCGCTGGATGTCGCCCTTGGCATCGGCGATGGTCTTGCCGTGCTCACGGGCCAGCAACAGGGCCAGGGCCTCGTTATCGCGGCGCGCCAGTTCCAGGAAGCGCATCAGCACCCGGGCGCGCTTTTGCGGGTTCTGGGCGGCCCAGGCCGGCTGGGCCTGGGCGGCGAGGGCCACGGCGGCATCGACCTCGGCCCGGCTGGCCAGATCCACCCGGGCCTGGATCTCGCCGGTCATCGGCAGGAACACCGGGGCGCTGCGGCCGCCGGCGGGGGCGGTATGGGCGCCATTGACGAAATGGGTATAGGAGACAAGGCTGGACATTATCGCTTCCCTGTTTGGTTCGTTGGTCCCTCCACAAGTGGTGTGAGTGGTCAGTCTTCGCCAAGGCCCCCCGGCCCGCCGCGGGGCTTGGCGAAGCCCCTTTGATCAGATGATGTTCTTTTCGATGATCGGCGCGCGATCGAAGGCGAAGCGCGATAGATCAAGGCTGCGATAGGCGCCGTGGGTGATCAGCTCGGCGATGCCGCGCCCCACCGCCGGCGCCTGCTGCAGGCCATGGCCGGAAAAACCGTTGGCCAGGATCAGATTGGGGCAGTCGGGATGGGGGCCGAGCACGGCGTTGCCATCAAGCAGGCTCATGGCGTAATGGCCGGCCCAGGCGCCGGCGAAGCGCACCCGTTCAAAAGCCTCGACCCGGCCGCCGAGCAAGGGCCACAGGGTTTCCTCAAACAGCGCGTGATCGACCTCGAGGTCCAGGCAATCGGGGTCGTCCTCGCCGTCCTTGGGCGAGATGCCGCAGATGAAGCGATCGCCCTCGGGTCGGAAGTAAAGCCCGGAGGGATCAA
The DNA here is from genome assembly GCF_000013085.1 of Rhodospirillum rubrum ATCC 11170. NCBI lineage: Bacteria > Pseudomonadati > Pseudomonadota > Alphaproteobacteria > Rhodospirillales > Rhodospirillaceae > Rhodospirillum > Rhodospirillum rubrum. The sequence goes on along the minus strand of NC_007643.1, from coordinate 2,395,287 downwards.
CGACCAACGGGCAGGCCGGCAGGGCTTCCGGGCAGGTGAAGACGAAAATGAAGCGTTTGCGCGGACGCACGGCCAAGGCCAGCCCGGCCATATCGGCGACCATCGCGGCGCGGGGGCCGGCGGCATTGACCGCCAGCCCGCAGGCGATGCGTCCGCCCGAGGCCAGGGTGACGGCGCCGACGCGTCCGCCCGAACGCTCGATGCCGGTCACCTCGTCGGTGACATGGACGACGCCCAGGGATCTGGCCTTGCGGCGAAAGGCCTGAAGCAGCGAGAAGGCGTCGAGCCAGCCCTCGCCCGACAGGCCAAAAGCGCCTAACGCGAGATCATCGGTGCGCAGCCAGGGAAAGCGCGCGGCGAGCTCGCTGGGGCTTTGCAGGACGATATCGGCGCCCTCGGCCGCCTGCATCGCCTGATTTTCCGCCAGGATGGCGGCGCCTTTTTCGCTGGCCGCCAGCAACAGATAGCCGTTCTCGCGCAACGACACATCGGGCGCCGGTTCGCCCTCGACCGCCAGGGTCTGGTGGATGGTGCGCAGGAAATCGATGCCAAACAGCGAGATTCGCACGTTTTCGGGCGTGGAGAACTGCTGGCGGATCGATGCCGCCGAGCGGGCGGTCGATCCGTCCTTGAAGCTGGGGTCGCGTTCCACGACCACGATCTTGCCCTGGAACAGGGGATCGGCGGCCAGGAAATAGGAAATGGCGGCGCCGATGACACCGCCACCAATAATCACCACGTCCGCCGTGCTGGGCGCCATGGGCCGTCCTTCCACTCAAAGGGCCAAGACCGAAGGGAAGACCCTTGGGAAATACCCCCTTGTGTCCACCCGCGAGCCATCGCCATATCATGGCGTAAGGCCTTTCACAACAAAGTTGGATCCAAAAATAGAAATTGGATCCAGATCAGGAGTTTGCTTTATGGGCAAGGGTTTCGCGGCGGTTATGATCGGGGCGGCAGGCGCCCTCGCGGCTGGGGGAGTCCCCTTGGCTTCGACCGCCCAGGCTGCCGGACCGACGCTGGCCCCGCACGAGGCGGTTTACGCCCTGTCGCTGGCCCGCGCCACGCCGGGTGGCGTGGTCAATGCCCGGGGCGAGATGAATTACAAGCTGGAGAACACCTGCGCCGGCTGGACGATGGAAACCCGCACCACCCTTGATTTGACCTATGCCGAGGGCGGCGAGATGGCGACGCAATGGGAATTCGTCGCCTATGAATCCAAGGACGGCGGCGATTATTCCTTTTTCGTGCGCAACAAGCGCAACGGCGAGGTCGACGAGGTGCTCGAGGGCTCGGCCGCCCTGGCCGGCCAGCCGCCCAAGGGCGAGGCCAGCTTCCACAAGCCCGAAAACGATGTGGTGCCGCTGCCGGCGGGAACGCTGTTTCCCAGCGCCCATACCCTTGACATCCTGCGCGCCGCCGAGCGCGGCGAGCGCTATCTAAGCCGGACGGTGTTCGACGGCGCCTCGGAAGAGGGTCCGTCGCTGGTCACCGCCTTCATCGGCCCACCCTTGCCCGCTGGCGCCGAGGCGACCAAGGGGTTGAGCGGACCGGTGTCGAACGAGGCCGGAAAGGCCTTGCTCAACACGCCGTCCTGGCGGATGACCATCGCCTTCTTCCCGCCCGACGACCGGGAAGACCTGCCCAATTACGAGGTGCGGGTGCGCTACCACGACAACGGCGTGGCCCAGGAAATGGTCCAGGACTTCGGCTTCTTCAGCTTGCGCACCCTGCTCAAGGACATCAAGCCGCTGCCCGAACCCGACTGCTAAAGGTCGGCTCCGGGGGAAGGATGAGATGGTGATTTTTTGCGCATTGCCAGGGAAATCATCTGCGCCACCAAAGCCTATTTCTCGTTAATCAGAGCGCTTGGATAACATTCCCCTAGCCGGTTATAGATCCGCCGACTCTCTTTCGTCCATACACTCGTTCCCCTCTGCTTATTCCGAAGAGAACACGGCATCTTACGATGCCGTGTTGAATTATAGAAATTTCTGATAAATAATTAATTATAAATTACTTATATATGTAAAATTTATTCTGTACATTTTATTTTTCCTGTTATTTTTCCATTTAAATCATTTTTATAAAAATTTGCCTCAATAATACAATTATCAAGTAGTGTTTGTTGTTTTTCTATATTTTTATTAAATTTCAATATTTCTTTGTTAAAATTTGCCGTTTCAATGAGCTCCTTGATTTTTTCTATTAAAGATCCCTCATCATTAACATTGCAAGAAATATCTTCTATAGTGTTGCTCATGCTATTTAATCTACTTAATAAAGCGATAAGAATTTTTTCTTCATTTGAAAATCTTTTTTGTCCCATTGATAAGTATGTAATTGTAGATCCTAATAAAATTCCTCCAATAATGCCTAATATTACGCCACGGTAGAGATTTGTATTTATCATTGTTTTGCCTCCAATAAATTATATCGGATTTCACATTTTTTAGAAAAATAGTATCTCCAGATTTACCCTAAGTTGTGGGGCGCTCTGTATGTTTTTTTATGGGGAAGCTGTTCTCAATTGACGGGGCTGGTCAATTATCTGTTTTCTCTAAAAGTACTCATAGAAAGTTTAGGGCCTTTCCCCCCTAGACCTTGCGGTTGGCGTAGACGGCGAAGCGTTCTTCGGCCGGGGGGAAGCTGCCGGCGCGCAGAACGCCAAACAGCGGGCTGGTGATCATCAGATCGGCGGTGGCGCGGTTGCAGGCCGCCGGGATCTCGTGGACCTGGGCCAGACGGATCAGCGCCTTGACGTCGACGTCATGGGGCTGGGGCTCCATCGGGTCGACGAAGAAAATCAAACAGTCCAGATGTCCCTCGGCGATCAACGCGCCCAATTGCTGGTCGCCGCCAAAGGGACCGCTTTTCAGGCCGGTGATATCGAAGGTCGGGTTCTGTTCCTTGAGCACCCGGGCGGTGGTGCCGGTGGCGACCAGGGCGTGGTGGCCAAGCACGGTGGCATTGGCCGCCACCCACTGGCCCATGGCCCGCTTCTGTCCATCATGGGCGACCAGACCAATGGTCATGCGCGGCGGCGTCTCGGGGCTGTGGGACATGGAAAAGACCTTCGCTGGCGGGGGATCGGCAAGAAGGCCCGCAGCCTAGATCAAACCACCGCCGATGAGAATGATTTAGCAAGGCCGACGGTTGGGGATCGCGGGCGAAGCCCCGGTCGATGGGGGGGGCTATGGCCGCTGGGACCGGTAAGCCCCCGGGGAAGGTCTTCCCAAGACGCTCCTTGAAATTTGTGGTTAATTTACTTAAAATTATTTCTTTACTGGGGCGGGACCGCTGGTTCGGGCGATCCCTTTCACCGCTTGCTTCCTCAATTTGAGCCTCCCCGATCGCCTTGCGGCCGATGCGGGACCGCGGGAGGGCTCGTTCCCCCTGACTCCCTTGCGCTTTCCATCCTGACGATTTCCGCTGCGAGCAGGACTTTCGCCATGAATTCTTCCACGGATCCCGCAGTTCAGTCAGGCCAGGCCGTTGCCGCGCCGCGCGCCGATCCGTCGGAAGACAAACTCGATTACATCGATGCCGTTCGTGGCTGGGCGATCCTTCTGGTGATCACCTGCCATGTCGGCGGACAGTTCGCCCAGATGCCCTATCCGGTGAAACTTCTTACGAATTCGGGTGGTCACGGGGTTCAGCTGTTCTTCCTGGCCAGCGCGATCACCTTGATGATGTCGTGGTCGCGACAGACCAGACCGTTTCCAACGGCGACGCGCACCTTTTTCATTCGCCGGTTTCTCCGGATCGCTCCGATGTACTACCTTGGGGCGCTGATCTATTTTTATCTGAGACCGCCAAGCGGTGGGTTCGACCCCGGCCAGCTTGCTCGATCCCTTCTGTTCATCAACGCTTGGCATCCCGCCTGGATTCCGACGACGGGGGGATGGATGGTGGTGCCCGGCGGCTGGAGTATCGGCGTCGAGTTCACCTTTTATGCCGTGTTTCCTGTGCTGGCGATCGTGATGACCACCCTGCCGCGCGCCCTGGCGCTGAGCGCGGCGGCGGTCGTCCTCGCCTGCGTGGCCAACGCCCTGGCCTTGAAGGGGCTGGCCGATTATCCGCCGTTGGCGGTGGACGGTTTCCTTTATTTCTGGTTCCCCAATCAACTGATCGTCTTCGCCTTGGGGATCGTCCTGTTCCATGTGCTGGCGCGGCTGAAGGTCCGCCGTCCCGGCAAGCGCCTCACCTATGGCCTTCTGGCGGGTCTGGGGGGGCTGGCCCTGGTTCTGTCGCAGCGTGTCGCCAGCCCGTCTTACCTGATCAGTCCGCTGACCCTGCCGACCATGCTGTTGATGGTCTTTGTCTTCGTGGGATTCATCCTCGTCTTGGCCAAAGGAGCCGGGACGGTCTTTTCCCATCGGTGGCTCTGTGGTCTCGGTCGCCTGAGCTTCAGCGCCTATGTGCTGCACTTCATGGTCATTCAGGCCGTAAGCGCCTCGGGCATGGTCGATATCGGCGCGACCGGCTATCGGGCGATCGGCTGGCTGGTGGTCCATTGGAGCGTGACGATGATCGGAACGCTTATCGTCGCCGCCATCGCCCATAAGCTGATCGAACAGCCCGGGATGGCTCTGGCGAAAGGGCTGACCAGAGCGCGCGGAAAGCCGCTTCCCGTCGCGGCAGCGGCGGAATAAGGGGCAGGTCCCTGGCGGAGGAGCGAACGGGCGGCTCCGCCAGGGCTTTGGCGGGCTCTACAGGCTGTCCAGATCGGGCAAGGCCGGGCGGCAGGCCAGGGCGGTCTGGATGATCGCTTCGACGCGGGCACGTTCGGCCCCGACAAGGGGCAGGCGCGGCGGGCGGACGGTTTCGGTCGAGCCGCAGGCCAGGGCTTCGGCCAATTTGATGTTCTGCACCAGCTTGGTTGAGACATCGAGTTCAAGCAGCGGTACGAACCAGCGATAGAGGGAGCGCGCCTCGTCCAGCCGCCCGGCGCGAACCAGCCGGTAGATGGCGACGGTCTCGCGGGGGAAGGCGCAGACCAAGCCGGCCACCCAGCCATCCGCCCCCATCAGCAGGCCTTCCAGCGCCAGATTATCGACGCCGCCGAAAATCTTCAGGCGCGCGCCGAAGCGATTGCGCAAGGTGGTCGTGCGCCGCACGTCGTCGGAGCTTTCCTTGATGGCGACGAACTTCGGATCCTCGATCAGGGTGGCGATCTCCTCCTCGCCGAGATCGACCCGATAGGCGACGGGATTGTTGTAGATCATCAAGGGCTTGCTGACACTTGCCGCCACGGCTTGGTAATGGGCCACGGCTTCGCGGCCGTCCGACACATATTGCATGCCCGGCAAGATCATGAAGCCATCGGCGCCGATCTCCTCGGCCTTTTTGGCGAAGGCGCAGGCGCGGGCGGTGGTGGCCTCGGCCACGGTGGCGAGCACCGGGATGCGGCCGCCCGCGACGTCCAGGGCCAGGGCCACCACGGCGACTTTCTCGTCGATATCAAGGGTGCTGGCCTCGCCCAGCGAGCCGCAGCAGATGAGGCCATCGACCCCGGCATCGACCTGGGCCTGGACGCAGCGGCGCATCTCGTCGCCATCAAGGGAAAGATCGGCTTTGAACTTGGTGGTGACGGCGGGGAAAACGCCTTTCCAGTCGACGGTCATGGCGGGTCCTTATAGGGAAAGGAAAGAAGGGGAGGCGGGTCAGGGCAGCAGGAAGCCCTGCGAATAGGGCTCTTCGTCATAAAGGAAGAGGGTATTGAGGCCGGTGACCCAGGCGCTGCCTTCGACGCTGGGGATGATCGCCGGGCTATCGCCAACGGTGGTCGCCTCTTCGACCCGGCCATGGAACAGGCTGCCGATGATGCTTTCGTGGACGAAGGCGTCGCCGGGCGCCAGAGCCCCGCGCGCCGCCAATTGGGCCATGCGGGCCGAGGTGCCGGTGCCGCAGGGGCTGCGATCGACGCCGCGCTCGCCATAGAAAACGGCGTTGCGCCCCTGGGCCAGGGCATCGCGGGGCTTGCCCGTCCACATCACATGGCTGAGGCCGCGCAGGCGCGGATCGGCCTTGTGGATGATCTCATAGCGCTCGTTGACCAGGGCGCGGATCTTCGGGCTGAAGCTTTGGATATCCATCACCGACAAGGCGTCGAGATCGGCATAGCCGGGCTGGGGCTCGATGATGGCGTAGAAATTGCCGCCATAGGCGATATCGAAAGTCAGCGGCCCCAGGCCGGGAACCTCCACCTGATAGCCGGTGCCATGCAGATAGGCCGGCACATTGCGCAGGCGCACCGAGGTGATCTTGTCGCCTTGCTGGGTATAGCGCGCCTCGACCACCCCGGCGGGGGTGTCCAGACGCAGCAGGCCGGGCTCGCGTGGGCGGACAAGGCCGTGTTCCAGGGCGACGGTGACCGTGCCGATGGTGCCGTGACCACACATCGGCAGGCAGCCGCTGGTCTCGATGAAGAGAATGGCGATGTCGCAATCGGCGCGGGTCGGCGGATACAAGATGCTGCCCGACATGGCGTCGTGGCCGCGTGGCTCGAACATCAAACCGGTGCGGATCCAGTCGTACTCACGCAGGAAATGGGCCCGGCGCTCCATCATCGTCGCCCCCGTGAGCAGGGGCGCGCCGCCCGAGACCAGACGCACCGGATTGCCGCAGGTATGGGCATCGATGCACGAAAAAGTATGACGGGCCATGGATGGGGTCCTTAGGCGAAGCGGGAGAGGGAAAAGGCGCCGGCGTCGATCGGCGCCGTCTCGCCACAGGCCAGGGCGGCGATCATCGCCGCCGTGCCCGGGGCATTGGTCAGGCCAAGATGACCATGGCCGAAGGCCAGCAACACGCCCGCGCCGTCGCCGGGCAGGGCGTCGATCACCGGCAGGCTGTCGGGCGTTGACGGCCGTTGGCCCATCCACCGGCTGCCGCCGGCGTCGCGCAGCCCGGGCAGGAAGCGCTTGGCGACGGTCAACAGCGCGTCGCAGCGCCGGTAATTGGCCGGGGCGGTCAATCCGGCGAATTCGGCCGCACCGCCGATGCGCAGGCCGATATCCAAGGGCGAGAGCATGAATTTGCCCTCGGCCGAACTGATCGGGCAGCCGATGCGCACCCCCGGATCGGGCAAGGTGGTGTTATAGCCGCGCTCGCTTTCCAGCAGCACCCGATGGCCCAGGGCCCGGCAAAGCGCCCCCGACCATGCTCCGGCGGCGATCACCACCCGGGCGCCCTCCAGGCTGGCGCCGCCCTCAAGGCGCAGGCGCGCGCGGCCCGCGCCGCGCTCGATGCCCAGAACCCGGCCGCGCACCAGCACGGCCCCCCGAGCCACGGCGCGTTCGGCCAGCTTGGCGGTGATATGGGCCGGGTCGGAGACATGGGCGTAGCGCGGATGGAATACCCCGTGGCGGAAAATCGGCGCCAGATCGGGTTCGCGCTCGGCCAGGGCGCCCGGGGTCAGGATCTCGCTGACGATGCCATGCTCGGCCTGGACCCGGCGGGCGGCGGCATCGGCTTGGAAGGCCGCGTCGGTTTCATAAAGGGTCAGGGTGCCTTGCGCGTGGATATCGCCTGCCAGGCCGTGGGCGCGCGCCAGCTCGGGCCAAAGCCGCCAGCTGAGATCGGCCAGCGGCGCCAAGGCGGCGGTGGCGGCGATCACCCCTTGCGGCGTGCCGGCGCGCAGGAAGCGCAGCAACCAGGGGATCAGGGCCGGCAGATGGCCAGGGCGCAGGGCCAGGGGGCCCAAGGGGTCGAGCAGCCAACGCGGCACCTTCCAGGCCAGCCCGGGCGCCGCCATCGGCAAGATCTCGCTGGCCGCCAAACAACCGGCATTGCCGAAGCTGGCTTCTTGGCCCGGTTCCTTGGCATCGATCAGGGTGACGGACAGCCCGCGCTCTTGCAGGGCGAGGGCGCAGCACACGCCGATGATCCCGGCGCCAACGACCAGGGTGGGAAGAGGGGGGGCGGCATCGGCGGGCGAGGGCATGGGTTTTGGCCTCCAGGGACGAAAGCCATTTTGTATATTGGATCCAAAAATGTCCAGGGCTTTGGTGGGGTCCTGGCGGCGGAAGTCGCCGTTCCCCGATCAGGCCTTGCCGTAATTGTCGCGCAGAAAGCCGGTCAGATCGCCGGCCGCCCCCAAAATATGGTCGCGGACCATCGCGGCGCAGTCTTCGACGGCGCCGGCCCGGGCCTTGGCCAGGATGGCGCGATGTTCGAGTCGCGATTTGCGCGCGCCGTCGGTCAGATTGATCTGCAGCCGGGTATAGCGATCGACCCGACGGCGCAGGCCATCGACGATCGCCATGGTTTGCGGGCGCTCGGCCGGTTCAAGCAGCATCTGGTGGAAGACCCAGTTCAGTTCCCCCCAGCGCGCCATGTCGCCGGCGTCCAGGGCGGCGTCATAGGCGTCAAGCACGCTTTCCGCCCGGTCGAAGTCGGCGGTCGACAGATGGATGAGCGAGCGGCGCAGCAGGTGGGGTTCAAGGATCGAGCGGATCTCGAAGATCTCGGTGATCTCCGACAGCGACAGCGAGGCGACCACCGAGCTGCGATGGGCATGGCCGATGATCAACCCCTCGGCTTCCAACTGGCGCAAGGCTTCGCGCACCGGAATGCGGCTGACCTCGTATTGGCGGGCCAGGGCGTCCTGGCGCAGTTGCGTCCCCTCGGCGATCTGGCCATTGAGAATGGCGTCGCGCAACAGGGCGGTGAGGCCGCTCGACATGGTTTGACGGTTGAGGGTCGTCGTCATCGGGATTTCCCCCATAGGGACACGGGCGTGCCGGCCGTGGATGGGACCACGGGCTGAAACTGTTGGGATAAAGGATCCAACAGGCAAGGTAAAGCGACCATCGGCTTCGGGGGGGCAGGGGGGCGGCGACAGCGGATGGGGGGATGATGCATCGGCAAGGAAAGAAGAGGGAGATTTGCAACCCGATGAAAGTCTCGTCGTTTGTGAAGCAAGATGCCGACGCAAGGCGTTGGTTAAATGGCTTTGAAACGGAGAAAACCCATGAAGGTTCGTTTGTTTGCCGCGACCGTGGCCCTGGTCGCGCCCCTTGGTCTGACTTTGCCTGCCCTGGCCCAAAGTTCCACGATGCCCGGAACCACCCCGGGAAGTTCTTCCGGAACGACCGGGGGCGCGGCGAATGATACGGGGGCCAATAGCCCTGGAAATTCGCAATGGGGCAATACGGGCGCCGTCACCGATGGCGATACCCCGGGCAAGTCCACCGGCACGCCCCATCCCAACCAGGATGGCGATATGGGCACCGGCTTTGATGATAGCGCCGCCGGCAAGGCGCTCGATTCCAAGGGCGCGACCGGCAAGCCGGGCAAGACCGCCGATCCGGCCCCCAAGGTTCCCAAGACCAACCAAACCAATCCGTGATCCCCGCTAGCGCTTCCCGGTCCCGACCGCTGGTCGGGACCGGGGGCTTTCCCGCCGTCCCCGCTCCACGGTTTCTGGAATAGATAAAAATCAAGGAACGGGATGGATAAGGGAATAAAAGTCTATGATCGATTGAAACCGATCACGCCAAGAAGCGTTGTCTTTTTCAGAAGGGAAGATCGCGTGTCTCGATACCGCAATTTCCCTGTTTATGACAAGATTCGCTTCAAAGAAGATGGAGGACAGTTTCATGACTATTCGTTTTCGGTCGTTGTTGGCTGCCAGCGCCTTTTCCGCCCTGATCGTTCCTGGCGTTGTGTTCGCCCAGGCCAATCAGCCCGGCGATACCGCTCCGGCTACGCCGCAGCACCAGAAGCCGATGACCCAGGATCCCAACACGGGGATCGGCGCCGGCCCCGCCGGCAAGCCGGCGACCACCTCGGAACGCGGCTCCTCGGCCGCCAATTCCGGTACCACCATGACCAATGAGTCCGACATGTCTTCGCCGGAGCTCAATCAGCAGCTGTCTTCGGTCAATCTGAAGGGCCCGCTCCATGCGGTCAAGGATGACGAGAAGGTGACCTATTCCGGCCCGCTGCGCGACATCGCCCTGTCGGCCGAGGAGTTCAAGGATCTGTCGGTGATGAACGGCGCCGAGAAAGTCGCCGATATCGACGGTCTTCTGGCCGATGACCAGGGCAAGGTCGTCGCCCTGATCGCCGATACCGAAGGGTTCCTCAATCTGAACATCGGCACCAAGAACGTGGTTCTGCCGCTCGATCAGGTAACCTATGACTCCCAGAACAAGGTCTTCACCACGTCGAAGACCAAGGATGGCATCAAGGCTTTGCCCGAGTGGAAATAAACTAAAAAGACGACCTCGGTCGTTTTGTGGATTGGGGCGGCTTCCGCGAAGGGGGCCGCCCCAATTTCGTTGGTCGACATGAAAAAAGTCCCTCCTCCGTCAATACCACCGCTTGGTGAATAGTTTTGCCAGGGTGTTGTTTTGCTTTTGATCTTCGTGCCTGCCTTGTCTTGGGAAAAGCCGGACCTCCCGCTCAAGAGGGGGCTTTGGCCGCTTTCCGTCCTTGACTTCCTGCCCGCCTGGAGAAAACTGCCCCCGCCGGAGTCGGGCGAAAGGCAAGGGACGTTGAGCATGGATGGTGGTGGCGGTGGCGCGGTGCCGGAATGGGCGAAGATCGGCGAGGGCCTGGGAACGGCCCTGGCCGAGGCCGGATTTCGCGGGGACGTGCTGTTTGATTGGGGCTCGCGGGTCGCCGCCTCGACCGATAACAGCATCTATCAGATCGTCCCCGAGGCGGTGGTCTGCCCGCGCGATCGGGCCGATCTCAGGGTGTTTCTGGCCGTGCTGGCGCGCCCGGCCTTTCGCGACCTGTCGGTGACCGGGCGCGGGGGCGCCACCGGCACCAATGGTCAGGGTTTGAACGGCGGCATCGTCGTCGATTTCCGTCGCTATATGACGCGGATCCTGGCCGCCGATCTCGAGGCCGGATGGATCGAGGTCGAACCCGGCGTGGTTCTTGATCAGGTCAATGCCGCCCTGGCCGATCGCGGCAGCGCCTTGTTCTTCGCCCCCGATACCTCGACGGCCAGCCGCTGCACCATTGGCGGCATGGTCTCGACCGACGCCTGCGGGCAGGGGTCGCGGGTCTATGGCAAGACCGGCGATAATGTGCTGACCCTTGATGTCATGCTGATCGATGGCGCCGAGGCCCGCTTGCGCCGGCTGGAGGGGCCGGCGCTGGAGGCTTTGGCGACCTCGACCGAGCCGGCGGCCGACGCGTTGCGCGCCGCCCTGGAGGCCTGCGACGACGGCGCCCCGGCCCTGAAGGCGGCGGTGCCGCATTTAAGCCGCCGCTTCGTTGGCTATGATCTGATCAACGCCCGGCCGTCGCCTTCGGTCTTCGATCCGGTGCGGCTGATCGTCGGCTCGGAAGGCACCCTGGCCCTGGTCTGTTCCGCCCGCTTGGCCCTGACCCGGCGGCCGATCCATAAGCGTCTGGCGGTCATCGCCTATCGGGATTTCGACGGCGCCCTGGCCTCGGCCCAGGCCCTGCTCGCCCATAACCCCGATGCCATCGAAAGCCTGGATGATACCGTCCATACCCTGGCCTATCAGGGCGGATTGCTTGATGGTCTGCCCGAGCGGCTGCGCACCCCGGGACCGACGGGCAAGATCCCGGTTTCGAATTATGTGGAATTCACCGACGACGATCCCATCGTGCTGTCGGGGCGGCTGGCGGCGCTGGAAGACGCCTTGCGCTCCGAACCCTCGGTGGTCGGCTGGCACATCGCCAAGGACCCGGCCGAGATCGCGCGCATCTGGGGCATCCGCAAATCGGCGGTCGGCCTGCTGGGCGGGTCGGCCGGGCGGCGGCGGCCGGTGGCCTTCGTCGAGGATTGCGTGGTGCCGCCGGCCAATCTGCGCGGCTTCGTCGCCGATTTCCGGGCCTTGCTCGAGGGCGAGGGGCTGACCTTCGGCATGTTCGGCCATGTCGATGTCGGTTGCATCCATGTGCGTCCGGCGCTCGATCTGGCCGATGCCGGCGATCAGGCGCGGATGAAGTCCATCTCCGACGCCGTCGTTGCCATCGTTCGCAAACACGGCGGCATTTTCTGGGGCGAGCATGGCAAGGGTGTGCGCGGCCAATATCTGCCCGAGATGGTCGGCCCCGAGGCCTATGCCGCCTTCGCCCGGGTCAAGCGCGCCTTCGATCCGAGGAACCGGCTCAATCCCGGCAAGCTGGTGACCCCCGAGGGCGACGCGGCGGGCCTTTACAAGGTCGACGCCACGCCGCTGCGCTTGCCCAATCCGGCCGATGACGCCGATCCTTTCGCCGATGCCTTCCGCTGCAACGGCAATGCCCAGTGTCAGGCCTATAGCACCAGCGTGCCGATGTGCCCGAGCTTCAAGGCGACGGGCGAGAAGCGCCATTCGCCCAAGGGGCGGGCCGATCTGCTGCGCGCTTGGCATGGGCTGGTCAGCGCCGGCGATCCGGTGGCCGAGGACGTGGCCGAAGAGGTCTACGAGGCGCTTGACGGCTGCCTGGGCTGCAAGGCCTGCCTGAGCAGCTGCCCGATCCATGTCGATGTGCCCGAGCTGAAGTCGCTGTTCCTCGATCGCTATCACCAGACCCGCAAACGTCCCTTGGGGGATCGCCTGCTCGCCGAACTGGAGACCCTGGGACCGCTCGCCGCCCGGCTTCCCGGGCTTGGCAATGTTTTGTCGCGGCTGGGCGGGCCGCTGACGGCGCGCGCCGCCGGGCTGGTCGATCTGCCGACTCTGTCGGATCCGCCGCTGGCGCCGCGCCTGAGGCGCATGCGGGTGCCGGTGGTCGCCGGCCCCTCGGCTCGGCCGGCGCCGCGCGGCGTTTTCGTCATTCAAGACGGCTTCACCAGCCATTTCGACGCCGGCGCCGTCGAGGCGGTGGTCGGCGGCCTGCAGGCCCTGGGCTACGCTCCGCAGGTCGTCGCCCTGTTCCCCACGGGAAAAGCCTTGCACGTCAAAGGCTTCCGTAACCGCTTTCTGGAAACGGCCAAGGCGGCCCGGGCCCGGCTGGATGCCCTGACGCCGGGGGTGCCGCGCGTTGGCGTCGATCCGGCGGCAGTGCTGATGCTGCGCCAAGAATATGTCCAGGCCGGTCTGGCGCCGCGCGAACCGGTGTGGCTGATCCAGGAGTTCCTGGCCGAGGAAGCCAAGCGCGGAGTGGCGTGGCCGCAGGCGAAGGCGGGCGGTCCGCCGGTTCGCGTCATGCTTCATTGCACCGAGCGCACCGCCGTGCCGACCGCCGGCGCCCAATGGAAACAGGTCTTCGCCGCCATCGGTCTGGTCGCCGAGGTCCCCGAGGCTGGATGTTGCGGCATGTCGGGGGCCTTTGGTCATGAGGCCCGCCACCGCACCATCAGCGCCACCCTGTGGGCCTTGAGCTGGCGCAAGCCGGTGACCGGCGCCTCGGGACCGGTGGCCGCTACCGGGTTCTCGTGCCGCTCCCAGGCCAAACGGGAAGAGGGGACGGCGCTTCCCCATCCGATGGCCTTGCTGGCCGGGGCCCTGGCGCCGCCGCGCCGCTGACCTCCTGGGCCAGGGCTTCGGCGAAGGCCCGCAGCAGTTCGGCCCGTTCCCCGGCCATCGCCCGGCCGGGGGCGGTGGTCATCGTCGCCGGCAGGGTCAGCAGCTTGGTGAAGAAATGATCCAGGGCATAGGCCCTCTCGTCGAGCGGCCGGGCGAAGGCCAGGGGATCGTCGTCGTGGAACAGGGCGCTGCCCAGGCGGCCGGCGACATAGAAGGTTCGCGCCACCCCGATGGCGCCCAGCGATTCCATGCGATCGGCATCTTGCAGGATGCGGGCCTCCAGGCTGCGCGGCGCGATGCCAGCGCTGAAGGAATGGGCCTCGATGGCATGGGCGACGCCGTCTTGCCGCCCGGCCGGGAAATCCAGGCCGCCGAGAATCTCCCGCGCCTTGGCCGCCGAAAGCCGCGAGGCCAGCGACCGCCGGGGATCGTTCTTTTCGATGGCGACGATATCGTGAAGATAGGCCGCGGCCGTTAGAACCAGCCGGTCGACGGGGCCCTCGCCCTGGTCTTCCACGCCGTCGGCCAGGGCCAGGGCGGTGCGCAGGACGCGCTTGGCGTGGGCGAGGTCGTGGGAGCGGTCCCCATTGGCACCAAGGCCGACGACGGCCTCTTCCAGCCTTTGTGCCCACAGGGTCGGGTCATCGGTCATCGGCCAGGGCTCCAGACGGGATGTGGAGGGAAAAGACGGTGCCCTTGCCAAGCCGCGAGCGCACCGAAACATCCAGGCCAAGCAGCCGGGACAGGCGGTCAACGATGGCCAGCCCCAGCCCCAACCCTTCGCTGCGATCAAGCTGCCCGCCGTCGATCTGGATGAACGCCTCGAAGATCCGGCCCAGGTTCTGGGCGGCGATGCCAATGCCGCTGTCGGCGACGGCGATGTCCAGTCCATCGGCGCGGCGACGCACGCCCAAGACGATGCCGCCCTTGTGGGTATGGCGCAGGGCATTGGCCAGCAGATTGCGCAAGATGCGCTCGAGCAGCAAAGGATCGGTCTCCAGCCGCGCGCTGGTCCATACCCGGCGCACCCGCAGTCCCTTGGCTTGGGCCTGGGGCTGAACCTCGCCAACGAGTTGGTCGAGCAAAGGACCAAGGGCGAAAACGCGGGGCAGCGGCTCAACCGCCCCGCAATCGAGTTTGGAGATTTCCAGAATCGAGCGGATCAGCCGGCTCATCGCCTGATGGGCGTTCTTCAGCTCGGCCACCGCCTGACGGGCCCTGTCGGTTTCGGCCTGACGCCCCAGGGCGCCAGCGTACATCATCGCCCCTTCCAAGGGTTGCATCAGATCGTGGCCGGCGGCGGCGAGAAAGCGTGATTTCGAGTGACTGGCCTTGACCGCCTCGGCCCGGGCGCGGTCGATATCGGCGGTGCGTTGCTCGACGATGTCTTCAAGACCGTCGCGGGAGCGGCGCAGGGCGGCGGTCATATGGTCAAGGGCGGCGAATTGCCGGTGGATCTGGGTGACCATCGGGCGGAAGATCAGCACGATCTCTAGCAAAAGCGTGAGCAAGGTTAGGGCGAGGATGGCGCTTTCCGCCCGATCGAGGTGCTCCAAGGCCGCCTCGCCCTCGCTTTGGTGGCGCGCCACCAGCCGGTCGAGATCGTCAAGCAACGGACCAGAGGATTCCCTGACGACGCGCCGATAGGCGTCCAGGGCGAGGGTGTCGTCACCGGCCCGGGTCGCCGTCAGGATCTGGCGCAGGGCCGCCAGATAGTCGGTCATCCGTTGATCGAGACTGGGGGCGCCATCGAAGTACAGCGCCCGGATCTCGGGACTTTTCGCGACCGGCAGGCCCATTTCGGCGCTGCCCCGGGTCAGCGCCCTATGGGAGTCCTCCAAAAGATCGGTCGCTTCGCCCAAGATGCGATGGCAGACATCGACCGGCTCGGGGCAGTCGTCGCGCACAAGCCGTTCGGCATAAAGGGCGGTGCGTTGGGACAGCATGCGCTGGCGACCGCTGATATTGACCAAGCCCAGGGTGCGGTCATGCTGGGCCGCCAGCTTGTCGAAGGTCAGATAGCCAGATAGGGCCAGCAGGGCGATAAGCGACAGGGCGAGAAGATAGCGCCGGGTCATCCAGCCGGCGACGGGCCGGCTTTTGGGAAGATCGGCTTTTTCATCTTTTTGCGCGCCGTTCACGACCTTCTTTCACGATCAGCAAGTCCAACAAAGGCCGCACCGGCCCCCGAGTTCGGGGCGTGCCCGCCATGATAGCGGCGGCGCGCCCCGGCGGGAAGGCGATCGGTCACGCGCGGTCAAACAGCGTGCGGTGGATGAAGGCGGCGATGGCGGGCGGGTCGTTGAGGGCCAGCCAAAGCGGCGGGGCGGTCGCCGGCCAGCCGGGGCCGTGGGCGACATCGCTGGCCACCGCCAAGATGGTGTCGTCCTCGGGATAAAGGGCGGGTTTGCCAACCGCCGGGCGGAAGACCTCGAGCCGGGGAATGGCTTCGCGCTTGAAGCCCTCGACCAGCACCAGATCGACTGGCGCCAGACGGGCGACCAGCGACTCCAAGGTGGGTTCGTCTTCGTCTTCGGCCCGGCCGTGGGTGATCGAATACCCGTTGACCGTGCTGAAGATGGTTTCGAAGGCCCCGGCCTCGCGGTGGCGATCGCTGTCCTTGCCCGGGGTGTCGAGCTGGGCGACGTGATGGCCGTGCTTAACCGTCGAAACCCGCAGGCCGCGGGCCTGCAGAAGCGGGATGAGCGCAATCAGCAACGTTGTTTTGCCGCTGTTGCTTTTGCCGGTCAGGCCGAACAATTTCATGGGGGAGCGTTCCTGGGCGTTTCTTTTAGACCTGATCGGGAAAGATCAGCCGATAGGGTTCGGGCAGATCGGCGATGCGGGTTAGGGTTCGGCCAAGATCATTGACCAGCCCAGTCTTCAGACCATAGCACCAAGCGTGGATGGCCAAAGGCTGGCCGCGTCGCCAAGCCGCCTGAACCATCGAGGTGCGCGCCACGTTCATCACCTGGGCCATGGCGTTGAGTTCGCACAGCCGGTCGACCCGGCTTTCCTCGTCGGGTAGGTCTTCCAGCTCGGCGGCGAAGATACGGGCGATGTCCTTGATGTGGGACAGCCAGTTGTCGATCGGCCCCATGGCCAGACGGTTCAGGGCGGCGCGAACCCCGCCGCAGCCGTAATGGCCGACGACCATGATGTGCTCGACCTTCAGCACGTCGATGGCGTATTCGAGCACGGCGTGGCAATTGGCGTCGGCATGGGGAACAACGTTGGCGATGTTGCGGTGAACGAAAAGTTCGCCCGGCTGCATGCCGACGATTTCATTGGCCGGCACCCGCGAGTCCGAGCAGCCGATCCACAAAAACTTCGGCGACTGCACTTCGCTGAGGATATGAAAATAGCCAGGAAGGGCGGATTCGCGCTCCTCGGCCCATTTCCGATTGTTGGTAATGAGATCCTGGATGTCCACGGTACGAATCACCTTGTCTTGGTCGATGGCCGGGCGGTGTTAGACCGCTCTTCGTCCGCCGTCCAGCGGCTTCTTTTTGCGCGCCGCGCCGCCCGTCCTTTCGCTTACAGGCCAAAGGGGGCGCGCAGGGCGCGGTCCTCGATCCGGGCTTCCAGGGCGCCCAGGGTTTCCGCCGCCAGTCCGCCGATCAGGCCGCGCAGCGAGAACATCCGCCGCGGCGCGATCTCGCGCAGGCGTATCTTCTCGCGATCGACATAGGCGCCCAGACTGTCTTCCTGATCGGCCAGACGATGGGCGATGGCCTCGCGACCAAGCCAGACCTCGCCGGTGAACAACTCGCCGCCTTCGGGAAGCCGGGTGCCCTGGGCGGCGCGGCGCGAGCGCACATGCTCGATGAAGCGCTCATGCAACTGCGCCTGCAGCCCGGTCAGCCATTCGGTGTCTTCGTCCTTGCGCGGCGAAAACGGATCGAGGCGCACCTTGTTGCGCCCGGCGGCGACCAGACGGCGCTCGACCCCCAGACGGTCGAGGGCCTCGACAAAGCCGAAGCCGGCGCTGACCACGCCGATCGAGCCGACCAACGAGGTCGGCAGCACGCGGATGCTGTCCCCGGCCAGGGCGATCCAATAGCCGCCCGAGGCCGCGACGTCTTCGACGAAGGTGATCACCGCCTTCTTGCGCCGATCGGCCTGGATCCGGATGTAATCGTGAATGAGCTGGGATTGGGCCGGCGAACCGCCGGGGCTGTTGATGACCAGGGCCACCTCGTCGCCGACGCGAAAGGCGCGATCGATCAGCGGTTTCAGGGCGGCGAGCGACAGGGCGCGGTCGCGGGCGGCGATCACACCCGACAGCCGCAGAACGGCCAATCTTCGACGTCGGCGCGGAAACAAGGGCATTGCGGGTCTCTCCGGGCGAAGGGGGGCGGCGGGCGGCGCGGAACGGCGCGGGCCGGAAAGCCTATGTAAGGCGCAAGGCGGCGCATCGCCAGCGGCCCGACGCCTGGGCTTGAGTTATAAAAAACAACGAGGAAGGCTTGACCGTTGCCATGAGGACTGTGAGCATGCGGTCCGCGTCCGCTGCCAATGGAAACAAGATCCGGCCCATGCCCCACTCTCTGCCAATCTTCGACCCCACCGCCCTTGATATTATCGCCCGCGATGCCGGGCCGGAGGTGGTTCCGCGTCTTGTTGGGGTTTTCTTGCGCGAATGCGGGCGTCGTTTGGTCGCCGTGCGCGCCGATGTGGCCGAGGGGGCGACCGAACGTCTCGCCCGCGAAGCCCATGCGCTGAAAAGCGCCGCCGCCTCGTTCGGGTGCCTGCGTTTGGCCGCCACCGCCAGCGCGCTAGACGCCGCCTATAAGCGCGGCGACGAGGGGACGGTTCTGGCCGGCGCCGGCGATTTGATCGAGGCGCTCGACGACGCCATCACCACCTTGTCGGCCCTGCACCCGGTGGATTGACCCCGTTCGTCGATCTTGATCGGGAAGCAGATCATTGTCGCGATTTGCTCCAGAAGGCGGGGAATTTTCTCTAAGCTATTGAATCCAGATCAAAGTTTCTGCGTTGACGGGGCCTCGTTCAATGCGGTTTGCTCTGGGGGCGTGTCCTTCCAGCGTTTGGTCAGGGTGTTGTCGATGCCAAACAGGTCAAGGGCCCGGCCGACCGTGTGGTCGACCATGTCCTCGAGCGTTTTGGGACGGTGATAGAAGGCGGGAACCGGGGGCATGATGATGGCGCCATGGGCCGTCGCCCGCGCCATCAGGTCGATATGCCCGGCATGGAGCGGGGTTTCGCGGACCATCAGCACCAGCCGACGGCGCTCCTTCAGGCAGACATCGGCGGCGCGCACCATCAGGTTGTCGTCATAGCAGGTGACGATGCCCGACAGCGTTTTGATCGAGCACGGCGCGATCAGCATGCCCAGGGTGCGGAAAGAGCCGCTGGCCAGGGCGGCGCCGATGTCGCGGTGGGAATGGACGACATCGGCCAGCGCCGTCACCTGATCGATGCCCAGGTCGGTTTCCTCGACAATGGTGCGGCCGGCGGCGGGCGACAGAATCAGATGGCTTTCGATATCGGGCAGGCGGCGTAGGGCCTCGAGCGCCCGGATGCCGTAAAGAACGCCCGAAGCGCCGCTTATTCCCACGATCAGTCGCTTCATCGCCTTGGATCCGTTTGCTTGAATTGCCCTATCGGTCGGCGACAATAAGCGGAACGCGCCAGCTTCGCTCGGGGAAAAAGCCAAGCCGGGGGAAAGACCCTCGCCCCCACGGAACACCAAGGTTCGGCGATCTTCGTGAGGGGAGGGAGTTTCGGGGGTTAGGGAAAGGTGCTGACGCTGGCCGCCGGATTGGGCAGTTCGGAGGGCGAAGTGGCGAAGCTGCCGCCGCCCAGCACCTTATAGAGGGTGATGTAATTGGTGAGCTGGTTGGCCCGCACGCTGATCAGATCTTGCTGGGCCGCATAGAGCGAGCGCTGGGAATCCAGGGTCGAGAGGTAATTGTCGATGCCCTGGTCATAGCGGTTGCGCGACAGGGCGTAGCTTTCCTGGGTGGCGGCGACCAGATCTTGCTGGGCGCGCAACTGATCGCCCAGGGTTCCCTTGGCCGCCAGGGCGTCGGCGACTTCGCGGAAGGCGGTCTGGATCGATTTCTCGTAGGCGGCGACGGCGATTTCACGCTGGACCTTGGCGCTTTCCAAGGTCGCCTCGTTGCGCCAGAAATCAAACAGCGGCACGCTGAGCGAGGGGCCGACGCTCCAGGCCAGGGAGCCGCTGCTAAACAGATCGCCGAGCGAGGCGCTGGCCGTTCCCAGATTGCCCGTCAGCGAGATCTTCGGCCAGAAGGCCGCCCGCGCCGCGCCGATATTGGCGTTGGCCGCCACCAGCTTGTGCTCGGCTTCCAGGATATCGGGCCGGCGCAGCAGCAGGTCCGAGGGCAGACCGGCGGGAACATTGGGGAAAAACCGCCCAAGATCGAGCGGCGGCGTGCCGGCCAGCAGGTTCGCATCAAGCTGATCGCCGACCAGCAGGCGCAGGGCGTTGATATCCTGGGCGACATAGCGGGTATAGATGGCGCGGTTGGCCCGGGCGGTTTCCACCGTGGTCTGGGCCTGGGTGACATCCAGGCGGGTGCCGACGCCGCGATCGAAGCTTTGCTGGGTCAGATTGAAGGATTCGATGCGGGTGTTCAGGGTCTCTTCGGTGAGCTGCAACAAGGTTCGGTCGGCCAGCAGGGTGATATAGGCGTTGGCAACCTCGGCGATCAAGGCGATCTGAACGCTTCGCCGGGCCTCCTCGGTGGCGAAATATTGCTCGAGCGCCTCTTCCTCCAGGCTGCGGATACGGCCAAAGAAATCGATCTCATAGGACGTGGTGCCGATATTGGCCGAGTAATTGGTCGTCGTCTGGGCCTTGCCGGTCTGGGTGGCCGTGCGCGGCGTGCGTTGGTGGGTTAGGTCGGTGCCGCCGTTGACGGTGGGCAGCAGATCGGCCCGTTCGATACGATAGGTGGCCCGGGCGCTTTCCACCGTCAGGGCGGCCGAGCGCAGGTCGCGATTATGCTCCAGGGCCTGGGCGATCAGGCGCTGGAGCGCCGGGTCGCGGAAGAACTCCCGCCAGCCGAGGGTGGCGATGGTCTCGCCCCCGGCCTGGGCCTGGTCATAGGCCGGACCATCGGGCCAGGCGGTGGGAACCGGCGCCGCCGGCCGCTGGTAATCGGGGATGAACGAGCATCCCCCGAGCAGCGCCAGAACGGCAACGCAAGACATCAAGGAGGAGCGCATGATCGGGGTCCGCTGCGAAAGAGAGTTACGGGGCATCGGCGGCGGCTCCGGGGGAGGGGGGCGCGGGGGGCGTCGATGGGGTCTTTTTGGTGAAGGCGCGCAAGATCAGGATGAAGAACAAGGGTACGAAGAAAATGGCCAGGACGGTAGCGCTGATCATGCCCCCCAACACGCCGGTTCCGATGGCGTTCTGGCTGCCCGACCCCGCGCCATTGGCAATCGCCAAGGGCAGCACGCCCAGGCTGAAGGCCATCGAGGTCATGATGATCGGCCGCAGGCGCTGGCGGGCGGCATGGACCGTGGCCTCGAGCAGATCCATCCCCCCCTCGTAAAGCTCCTTGGCGAATTCAACGATCAGAATGGCGTTCTTGGCGGCGAGGCCCATGGTCGTCAACAGACCGATCTGGAAGAACACGTCGTTGGACAGGCCGCGCGCCGAGGTGGCGATGACGGCGCCCAGAATGCCGAGCGGCACCACCAAGATGACGGCGAAGGGAATGGCCCAGCTTTCGTAAAGGGCGGCCAGACAGAGGAAGACGACGATGATCGACAAGGCGTAGAGCGCCGGAGCCTGCGAACCCGACAGCCGCTCCTCATAGGACAACCCCGTCCATTCATAGCCGAAGCCCGGCGGCAGCTTGGCCGCCATCGCCTCCATTTCGGCCATCGCCGCGCCGGTGCTCATCCCCGGGGCCGGCTGACCGGCGATCTTGCGCGAGGATTGGCCGTTGTAGCGTTCCAGGCGGGGCGAACCATAGATCCAGTGAACATCGGTGAAGGCCGAGAACGGCACCATTTCACCCTGGCTGTTGCGCACATACCAGCGATCAAGGTCGGCGGCCTGCATGCGGAAGGGGGCGTCGGCCATCAGATAGACCTTCTTCACCCGGCCATTTTCGATGAAGTCGTTGACGTAGGACGAGCCCCAGGTGGTGGTCAGGGTGGAATTGATATCGGACAGCGACAGCTGAAGGGCGCTGGCCTTTTCCTGGTCGATATCGATCTTGAGCTGGGGATTGTCTTCCAGCCCGTCGGGACGCACCGCCATCAGCGCCGGGTTCTTGGCCGCCATGCCCAGCAACTGGTTGCGCGCCGCCATCAGTTTTTCGTGGCCCTGACCGGCGCGGTCAAGCAACTGGAACTCGAAGCCCGAGGCGTTGCCAAGGGCGATGATCGCCGGCGGGGCGAAGGCGAAGATCCGCGCCTCCTTGATCCGTGACAAGGCGCCCATCGCCCGTCTGGCGACGGCGAAGACCGAGCCCTTGTCGGGATCGCGATCGTCCCAGTTCTTCATGCGCACGAAGGCGAGGCCGCTGTTCTGGCCACGGCCGGAGAAGCTGAAGCCGTTGACGGTGAACACCCCTTCGACGAAATCCGCCTCGGATTCGCGGAAGTGGCGCGACATCTGGTCGAGCACCTCCTGGGTGCGCTCCTGGGTGGCGCCGGCGGGAAGCGAGGCCTGGGCGAACAAAATGCCCTGGTCCTCGTTGGGCAGGAACGACGAGGGCAGGCGCACGAACAACAGGCCCAAGCCGACGAGGATCAGTCCATAGATCAGCAAGTAGCGCCATTTGCGGCCGATAACATGGCCGACGCTGCTTTGATAGAAGCTATTGGTGCGGTCGAAGCCGCGGTTGAACCAGCCGAAGAACCCTTTTTTGGCGTAAGGATCGCCATGGCTGGGCTTGAGGAAGGTGGCGCAGAGCGCCGGGGTGAGGACGACGGCGACCAGCACCGAGAGCAGCATCGCCGAGGCGACGGTCAGCGAGAACTGGCGGTAGATGGCGCCGACCGAGCCGCTGAAAAAAGCCATCGGCACGAACACCGCCGACAGCACCAGGGCGATGCCGACCAGGGCGCCGGTGATCTGCCTCATTGATTTGCGCGTGGCATCGCGCGGCGAAAGATTGTCCTCGTGCATCACGCGTTCGACGTTTTCGACGACGACGATGGCGTCGTCGACAAGCAGGCCGATGGCCAGCACCAAGCCGAACATGGTCAGGGTGTTAATGGTGAAGCCAAAGGCCGCCATGATGCCAAAGGTGCCAAGCAGCACCACCGGCACGGCGATCGTCGGAATCAGCGTGGCGCGAATGTTCTGCAAGAACAGATACATCACCAGGAAGACCAGGATGATGGCCTCGCCCAGGGTGCGCACCACCTCCTCGATCGAGATTTTGACGAAGGGCGTGGTGTCATAGGGATAGATGACATCGACGCTTTGCGGGAAAATCGGCCGCAGGCGTTCGATGGTGGCGCGAACGGCGTCGGCCGTATCAAGGGCGTTGCCGCCGGTCGCCAAACTGACGCCGATGCCGCTGGCCGGCTGGCCGTTGTAGCGGGCCATGGTGCCGTAGCTTTCGGCGCCGATCTCGATGCGCGCGATATCGCGCAGCCGGATCTGCGAGCCGTCGGCGTTGACCCGGATCAGAATGGCGCCGAACTCTTCCACGGTTTCCAGGCGGGTCTGGGCGACGATGGTGGCGTTGAGCTCTTGGCCGGGTACGGAGGGGGCGCCGCCGATCTGGCCGGCGGAAACCTCGGCGTTCTGGGCGGTGATCGCGCTTTTAACCTCGGTCGTCGTCAGGCCGAAGCTGATCAGCTTGTCGGGATCAAGCCAGATGCGCATGGCGTGCTGGGATCCAAAGACCGTCACTTCGCCCACGCCGTTGGTCCGGCTCAGCGGATCCTTGATGTTGCTGGAAACGAAGTCGGCGATGCCGGATTCGGTCAGCGAGCCGTCCTTGGAGATGAAGCCGACGACCATCAGGAAGGTGTTGTTGGCCTTGGTCACCTGGATGCCCTGCTGCTGCACCTCCTGGGGCAGAAGCGGGGTGGCGAGCTGGAGCTTGTTCTGGACCTGAACCTGGGCGATGTCGGGATTGGCCTCGGGGTTGAAGGTCAGAGTGATGGTGGCCGAACCCGAGGAATCGCTGGTCGAGGAGATATAGCGCAGATTATCAAGGCCGTTCATCTGCTGTTCGATCACCTGGGTGACCGTATTTTCCAGAGTTTGGGCCGAGGCGCCGGGATAGGTGGCGTTGATGCGCACCGAGGGCGGCGCCACCGTCGGATACTGCTCGATGGGCAGAAAGAGGATGGAGAGCGCCCCGGAGAGCATGATGATGATGGCGATGACCCATGCGAAGACGGGGCGATCGATAAAGAAACTGGCCATGGACGGGGTCCCCGATTATTTCGCGGCGGGCGCGGGCTGGCCGCCGGCGGGTTGCCCCGCCTCCTGGCCCGCGGGCGGGGCGGCGACGGCCTTGACCTGGGCGCCGGGCGCCATGCTTTGCAATCCGGCGATGACGATGCGCTCGCCGCCCTTCAGGCCCTCGGTGACCACCCAATTGGTGCCCTGGGTGGTTTCGGCGGTAACCGGCCGGCGTTCGGCCTTGTCGCCGTCGCCGATCACCCATAGGGCGGCCTTGCCCGAGGCGTCACGGACGACGGCGCGCTGGGGAATCAGAAAGACGTTCTCGCGGCTGCCGAAATCAACGGTGGCGCGTACGAACAATCCGGGCAGTAAGATCCGGTTGGGATTGGGGAAGGTGGCGCGCAGGCGCACCGTGCCCGTGGTTTCGTCAACCACGACCTCTGAAAACTGCAGGGTTCCGGTCAGGCCGTAGGGCGTGCCGGAATTATCGATCTGCAGGGTAACGGGAACCCGCTCCGGGGCCTGAACCGTGCCATTGGCCATCTGGGCGCGCAGCTTGAGCAGTTTGTCGCTCGACTGGGTCAAATCGACGTTGATGGGATCAAGCTGGGTGATCGTCGCCAGGGTCGTGGCCTGATTGGCCGTCACCAGGGCGCCCTCGGTGACCGCCGAGCGGCCGATCCGCCCGGAAATCGGCGCGGTGACCCGGGTATAGGCCAAATTGATTTCGGCGGCGTCAACGGTCGCCTGGGCATCGGCGACCGAGGCGACGCTTTCGGCCAGGGTGGCGGTGACGTCGTCATAATCCTGACGGCTGACCGCCTTGAGCTTGACCAACTCGCCATAGCGCGCCGCCTTGGCCCGGGCCGATTTGACCGTGGCGTCGGCCTTGGCGAGCTGGGCCTTGGCGCTATCGAGGGCCGCCTTATAGGTGGCCGGGTCGATCTGATAAAGCTGCTGGCCCTCGGTGACCTCGGTGCCCTCCTCGAACAGGCGCTTGAGGATGATGCCGTTGACCTGGGGCCGGACCTCGGCGCTGCGGTAGGCCACCGTGCGACCGGGAAGCCGTTCGGTGATCCGCAAGGTTTGCGGAGCGGCGGTGATCACCGTGACTTCCGGGGCCGGTCGGGCGCCACCCGCCGCCTGCCCCCCTTCCTGCGAGTCGCAGCTCCATAGAACCGCCGACAGGGCGGCGGTCGTCATCAGGCGCAGGAATGTCTTGCTGAGCATCATGGGGGGCATCTCTTGGTGTGTCGGTGTGCCGTCACGGCGAAAGGCGTGGACGGTCAGTAAACTGTACGGTACAGTACACATCCTGTCGCGGCGTACAAGAGCCAAAAAGTCGCGGCGGTGAAAAAGGAGGTGACGAGGCGTTGGAAAAAAGGGGATCTCCCTGCGGGCGGGGAGACGCGCGGCGGGCTGCCATGCTTCATGTGGCTTGGCGCATGTTTCTTGAAAAGGGGTACGAGGCCGTTAGTCTGAGCGATGTCGTTTCGCAATCGGGCGGGTCGAAGGCCACCCTCTATGCGGCTTTCGGCGGCAAGGAAGGGTTGTTCATAGCCGCCTGCGAGGAACGTTGCGCCGCCTTCCTTGATAAGCTGGCGCTTTCCGCCGACCCTTTGCTGCCGGTTGAGGAATCGCTTCGGCATTTCGCCTTGTCGCTCCTGGAAAATTTATATTCCGATGAGAGCCGTGACGTGATGCGGCTGATTCTTGGCGCGGCGCAGAAGTTTCCCTCGGTCGCCGAGGCTTTTTTAGAACGCGGCCCCGGACAGGTGCGGCGCCGGCTCGAGGAGTATCTGGCCTGGGTCGATCGCAGCGGCCTGCTTGAGATCGACAACCCGAGAATCGCCGCCGAGGTGTTTTTGTCGATGGTCCAGGGGCGATGGTATCTGATCGCCCTGGATTCCCGGCGCCGTCAGGTCGTGAATGACGAGGATTTGGCCACGATTCTTGAGCATGTGCGGGTTTTCATCCGCGGCTACCGTCCGCGCGATGCCGGCGAGCGGTCGAAATTTTAAACTCTATCGCGCAGAATTCCCGGTATGGTGGTGGTTTATTCGCGGGCATCCTGCAAAAATAATGGGCATTAGGGCGGTTCTTGCGGGTTTCGCCCGTATTTAAGGCAAGAACGCTTGTCGATTTTATTAAACGTGTCATTCTGCCGCTTATAGAAGCCTTGGGGGATCGTTCCCCTTGGGGCGAAACGGCAGAAGGAACGGTTCATGGGTGATGCCGAGGCGTTGGTCCGTTTCCGGGGCGTGCAGAAAACCTACGATGGCCAGACCCTGGTCGTCAGAGACCTTGACCTCGATATTCGCCGTGGCGAATTTCTCACCCTTCTCGGCCCCTCGGGGTCGGGCAAAACCACCTCGCTGATGATGCTGGCGGGCTTCGAGGTTCCGACCCAGGGCGATATCCTGCTCGCCGGGCGCTCGGTGCGCGACACCCCGCCGCACAAGCGCGATATCGGCATGGTTTTCCAGAACTACGCCCTGTTTCCCCATATGACGGTGGCCGAGAACGTCGCCTTTCCGCTGTCGGTGCGCGGCATGCTCAAATCCGACCAGCGCGATCGCGCCCTGCGGGCCCTGGCGATGGTCCGCCTTGAAAACCTGGGCAATCGCCGCCCGGCCCAGCTTTCCGGCGGCCAGCAGCAACGCGTCGCCCTGGCCCGCGCCCTGGTCTTCGAGCCCACCCTGGTGCTGATGGACGAGCCGCTGGGCGCGCTCGACAAACAGCTGCGCGAACACATGCAGATCGAGATCAAGCACCTGCATGAAAGCCTGGGGCTGACGGTGGTTTATGTCACCCACGACCAGTCCGAGGCCCTGACCATGTCGGACCGGGTGGCGGTGTTCAGCGATGGGGTGATCCAACAGCTCGACAGCCCTTCGGGTCTTTACGAGCAGCCGCGCAACAGCTTCGTCGCCCGTTTCATCGGCGAAAACAACACCTTGAACGGCGTCGTCGAAAGCGTGGCGGAAGGCTATGCCACCGTGCGCCTGGCCACGGGCGAAGCCTTGCGCGCCCGCGCCGTCGCCATCGACGGGCCGGGCGCCAAGACCAGCGTATCGATCCGTCCCGAACGTGTTCACATCGAAGGCGAGCCCGAAGGGCCGGTCAGCCGCTTGGCCGGGGTGGTCAGCGAGACCATTTATCATGGCGACCACATGCGGGTGCGGGCCCGGGTCGGCGGCAACGACGAATTCACCATCAAGATGCGCTACCGGGCGGGCCGGCCGATTCCCAAGGCGGGAGAGGCGTTGTCGGTCATTCTTGGGGCGGAGGATTGCCTGGCGCTCGATCCGGTCTGACCGGGGAAGGTCCAGGCTGCGCGCGGGCCGCCGGCCCATAACGATCAGGGAGAACACCACCATGCGTTTGCTTTCCCGTTTCCTCTCCGGTACCGCCCTGGCCCTGTTGGCCAGCGGTATCGCCGCCTCGGCCCAGGCCCGTGATCTTACGGTGGTTTCCTGGGGCGGCGCCTATCAAGAGGCGCAGAAGACGCTGTACTTCGCGCCGTTCACCGCCGAGACCGGCGTCGCCATGCTTGATGAATCGTGGGATGGCGGCATCGGCGTGCTGCGCGCCAAGGTCGAAGGCGGCAATGCCACCTGGGACGTCGTTCAGGTCGAAAGCGATGAACTGGCGCTGGGTTGCGAAGAGGGGCTTTACGAAAAGCTGGACTTCGCCAAGATCGGCGGCGCCGAGTCTTACATGAAGGAAGCCGTCAGCGAATGCGGCGTGGGCGCCATCGTCTATAATTTCGTGCTGGGCTACGATAAGGACAAACTGAAGACTCCGCCCAAAAGCTGGGCCGATTTCTTTGATACCAAAACCTTCCCCGGCAAGCGCGGCCTGCGCAACGGCCCCAAGACCACCCTTGAGATCGCCCTGATCGCCGATGGCGTCGCCCCGAACGATGTCTATTCCGTTCTGGCGAGCGACGAGGGCGTCGAACGCGCCTTCAAGAAGCTTGATACCATCAAGAAGGACATCGTCTTCTGGAAGGCCGGCGCCCAGCCGCCCCAGCTTCTCGCCTCGGGCGAAGTGGCGATGACCTCGATCTACAACGGTCGCGTCGATGCCGCCAATAAGGCCGATGGCCGCCATTTCGGCATCGTCTGGGACGGCAGCCTGTTCACCATCGACAGTTGGGTCGTCCTCAAGGGCTCGCCCAATGTCGAAGGCGCCTATAAGTATCTGAATTACGTTGGCAAACCCGAGGTCCAGGCCAAGCTGCCCATGGCCATCGCCTATGGCGTCACCAGCAAGGGCGCCAACGCCAAGATCGACCCCGAGCGGCTGAAGGATCTGCCCACCGCCGAGGCCAATATCGCCAACGCCACCGAGATCGACACCACCTTCTGGCTTGAAAACATCGATCGCCTGACCGAGCGCTTCAATAAGTGGGCCGCCGTCCAGTAAGGACGCGCCCGCTCGGCGCCCGGGAACCCTGGGGAGGTGTTCCCGGGCGCACGGTTTGGGTTTTCTAGGAAGGGGAGATGCCGATGGGCGCCGAGATGTCGCTGAAGTCCAAGCTGCGCCGCGCCGAACGCCTGCGGCAGTTGCGCGCCTTCGGTCTGATCCTGCCCCTGTTGTTGTTCCTGGTCGTCACCTTCGTCGTGCCGATCGCCGATATGCTGCGGCGCTCGGTTCACGATCCCGAGTTGTCCCAGGTGTGGCCGGCGACCACGAGCGCCATCAAGGGATGGACCGCGCGCGAGCGCCTGCCCGACGAGGCGGTTTTCGCCGCCCTGGCCGGCGACCTGCGGGCCAGCCGCGACGCGGCGACGCTGGCGACGGCGGCGCGGCGTCTCAATTACGATTTCAACGGATCGCGAACCCTGCTGTTCACCACGGCGCGCAAGCTGCCGGCGAGCGCGCCCTCGTGGACCGAGGCGCTGATCGCCGCCGATCCGCGCTGGGGCGAGACCGAGGTCTGGGGGGCGATCAACCGGGCCTCGGGACCGCTTACGGCGTTTTTCCTGATGCAGGCCGTTGATCTGGAACGCGACGCCACTGGGGCCCTGCGCGGCGCTCCGACCGATGAGGCGATCTATATCGACGTTCTCGGCCGCACCTTCGGCATCAGCCTGACCGTCACCGTGCTCTGCCTCCTGCTCGGCTTTCCGGTCGCCTATCTTTTGGCCAATCTGCCGCCGCGTCAGGCCAATTTGTTGATGATCCTGGTGCTTTTGCCGTTCTGGACCTCGCTCCTGGTGCGCACGGCCGCCTGGGTCGTGCTGCTCCAGGATCAGGGGCTGGTCAATAACCTGCTGATTTGGCTCGGCGTTATCGAAAAGCCGCTGCGCTTGATGTACAACCGCGTCGGGGTGATCGTGGCGATGACCCATGTGTTGCTGCCCTTCATGATCTTGCCGCTCTATTCGGTGATGAAGGGCATCTCGCCGGTTTATCTGCGCGCGGCGCGTTCGCTCGGCGCCACGCCGACCATCGCCTTCTTGCGGGTTTATCTGCCGCAATGTCTGCCCGGCTTTGGCGCGGGCGCCCTGCTGACCTTCATTCTGGCTTTGGGTTATTACATCACGCCGGCCCTGGTCGGCGGCGCGGCCGATCAGATGCTCAGCTACTTCATCGCCTTCTATACCTCCGACACGGTGAACTGGGGCATGGCCTCGGCGCTGGGGGCGGTCTTGCTGGCGGCGACCCTGGTGCTCTACGCCGTCTATACCCGGCTGGTCGGTACGGATTCGGTGAAGCTGTCTTAAAATCGCCAGGGGATTGTCTCCAAGTCCCTGGATCCCGGGAGGCCCGATCATGCGCTCTACCCATACCCGCACCGGCGAGGAAAAGTTCTGGATCACCCTGTTATGGGTCGGCGCCGTCGGCGTGCTGGTCTTCCTGATGGCGCCGATCCTGGCGATCATTCCGCTGTCGTTCAACGGCGGTCAGTTCCTGACCTATCCGCTTCAGGGGTTTTCCTTGCGCTGGTACGCGGCCTTCCTCACCGATCCGGTGTGGATCCGCGCCCTGCGCAACAGCCTGATCATCGGCATCGTCTCGACCATCCTGGCCACCGGCCTTGGCACCTTGGCCTCGCTGGGTCTGGTGCGGGCGAAGTTCCGGGGCAAGGGGCTGGTGATGGCGGTCTTGCTGTCGCCGATGATCGTGCCGGTGGTGATCACCGCCGTCGGCTTCTATCTGTTTTTCGCGCCCTTGGGGCTGACGGCCAATTATCCCGGGCTGATCCTGGCCCATACGGTGCTGGCCGCCCCCTTCGTCGTCATCTCGGTGACGGCGACCCTTCAGGGGTTCGACATGAACCTTGCCCGCGCCGCAGCCAGCCTGGGCGCCGATCAGGTAACCACCTTCCGCCGGGTTATTTTGCCGTTGATCGCGCCGGGCGTCGCCTCGGGCGCCTTGTTCGCCTTCGCCACGTCGTTTGACGAGGTGGTGGTGGTCTTGCTGGTCGCCGGCCCCGAACAGCGGACCTTGCCGCGCGAAATGTTCAGCGGCATCCGCGAAAACATCAGCCCGACGATCACCGCCGTCGCCACCGTGCTGATCTTGTTCTCGACCCTTCTGCTGATCGCCCTCGAAGCCCTGCGCCGGCGCAACGAACGCATGCGCGGACTGGCGGGGTAGGGGGCGTTTCTTGCTCTGAAAACCGCGTCATCGGCGGGCCGGACGCTTGGGCGCGCCTTGTGATATCGTTCTTTAGCAGACGGGGAGCGACGCGCATGACGGGGGGAAAGCGCCAGGGGAATCGGCCCGACCGCAGAATCGCCGATCGCTCCTTTCTTCAAGACGCCGAGAAGACCCGCCTTTTGAACGATCTCGTCTATGTCGGTTCCAGCCTGCATAAGCTGCGTCCGGGCGATTACGGACTGGTGCCCCCCAGCAATCCGCGCCCTTCTAAGTCGGCCTGTGACGAGGTGCGATCCATTTTGATCTCGGAGGCCGCCCTGTTGTTTCGCCGGGGACTCGAGAAGGGAATGGTTAGCGTTTTTCCACAAGGCGGCATGCCCAAATACGTTTGGGCGGTTGACGACGGGGGCGAGGTTTACGAGGCCAAAACCAAACCGGGTCAGGAAAGCCGCTATCATGGCTATCGCATTGGCGAGGATGAGCAGCCGTGGCGGGAGTATGTTTTGCGCGCATGGAGGGAGCGGTGAGCCCGTCTTTGGATCTGACGGTTTCTCCCGAACGTCTTGATGAGGGCACGCCCGAGGAACGGGCGGCCTTTGGCTTGTTCGTGGTGAGGACCCCGGCGCAATCGCTGACCGAGGGCTTTGACCATTATATAAACAGTTGCCGCTCCGGCCCCCTTGTCTCGGGATATCATGTGGCGGAATGGTTGGCGTGGAATTGGTGGCGACTGCGCCATGAGCCCCGATCAAACGCCGAGGGCTGGTCCTTCGCCCATGGGATGACATCGATTGGCGAAGGCTATGTCTGGCCCAATCTGACCATATATTCGGATGGAGTGCGCACGGTTCTTCTCTCGCGCCCCTCCTCGGACCCCAAAGCCAAGCCCTACCGATATTTCGGCGCGCCGCCGACGGTCGTGTCCTCGACGCTTTTCGAAAGCGCGGTTGATACCTTTCTATCGCGCATTATCGGGCGGTTGCGCGAGCAGGGGGTCGGCGAGACCAATCTTGATCGACTGTGGAGCGATCTGCTGATCGAGCGATCCGACCCGCATCTGGCGATCCGCCGCAAGCTGGAAGCCCTGCTCGGCCTGGATCCCGGCGAGGCGGAGGAGGGGGCTTTGGCGGGCGTGCTTGCCGATGGCAAGGACCTGGGCCAAGCCGCCATGGAGGAAATGGCCGCTGAAAGCGCTCAGGCCAACCAGGCGGTGATGTCGGGTGAAGCCCTGGCCGATCTGGCGAAAACCCATGGATTCGAAGCCTCTGTGAAGGATTCCGTGCGTTTGGGAGCGTCCTGGGGCCGCTTGGCCGATGCCGCCAAGCCGGCGTGGCGGCTGGGGGCTGAAATGGCCAAGGCGCTGCGCGATCAGGAGGGGTTGGGCGGGGCGCCCGTGGGAACGACGCGGCTGGCCGAGATGATCGGGACCAGGGCGACGCATCTGGCCGACACCGCCGCCCTCAGCCTTCGCTTTTCTTTCTGTCTAGAGGCGGGGGAGGGGCCTTCGCAGGTGGTCTTGCGCTCCCGCTGGCCCGCCAATCGACGCTTCCATGCCGCCCGTCTTCTCGCCGATCGCCTGTTTTCCCCCGGCGAGCGTCTTCATCCGGCAACCGAAGCCGGCACCTATCGTCAAAAGGTTCAAAGGGCTTTCGCCGCCGAGTTCCTGGCGCCCTTTGAGGGCGTCGAGGCCATGATGGCCGGGGATTTTTCGCCCGAGAGACAGGAGGATGTGGCGGAGCATTTCAATGTTTCGGCGATGACGATCAATGCCATCTTAAAAAACAACAAAAGGCTTGTTCCCGATGAGTTCGAACAGGATTTCTAGGTCTATGAGGGGACCTTACAGATAAGGCGGCGTGCAGGCCGAGACGATGACGCAAGGGGCATCGAAGGGGTTGCGGAAGCGGTGGGGGCGTTTGCTGTCGAACAGATAGGAATCCCCCGGGCCAAGGACGTAGCGGGTGGTATCGACGGTCAGTTCGATCTGGCCGCTGATGACGATGCCGCCCTCTTCGGAGGCATGGGCGAGCATGGTGCGGCCGGTATCGGCGCCCGGGGCGTAGGTTTCATGGAGGATCTGCAGGCCGTGGCGGCTGGTGTCGCCGACTTGGCGGAACGAGATCGCCCCTTCGTTGCGGCGCTGGATCTCGTTGGTCAGTTCGGCCAGTTCGTCGGGGCGGAAGACGATCTGATCGGGGGGCGGCGTTTCCTGGCTGAAGAATTCGGCCAAGGTCATCGGAATACCCTGGAGCACCTTGCGCAGCGAGGCCACCGACGGGCTGCTTTGGTTTTGTTCGATCAGCGAGATGGTGCCGTTGGTCACCCCGGCGCGCCGGGCCAGTTCGCGCTGGGACAGCGCCTTGGCTTCGCGGATGGCCCGCAGACGGGCACCGACATCGAAGTCCATCACGGGCGTCCCTCCGGTTGTTCATCTGTTGATTATTTTAGGTCACTTGCGCCCCCTAACCAAACAGTTAGTTGGTATATTTCCTAAGTTTATTAGGGAGATCCCGCTCTTCTTCGAGAGTGGAGGAAATTGTGTTGTTTAAAATAATAAACGGGCGTAGGGTCGAGGCCAAGGGAGCCAAAGACGGCCAAACGCCCGCCAGCGGCCCCGTCCCACCCTGTGCGCCGGAAGGACAAGCCAATGGTTTCGAATGCCTTGCGTGATGCCGATCTCAGCTACACCATCCATCCCTATACCAACCTCGTCGCCCATGAGACCAAGGGGCCGCTGATCGCCGTTCGCGGCGAGGGCGTGCGGGTTTTCGATGACAAGGGCAAGGACTACATCGAGGGGATGGCCGGGCTGTGGTGCGCCTCGCTGGGCTTTTCCGAGCCGCGGCTGGCCGCCGCCGCCGCCCGCCAGATGGCCGAGCTGCCGTTCTTCCACATGTTCAGCCACAAGTCCCACGAGCCGGGCATCCGCCTGTCCGAGGAACTGGTCAAGCGCGCCCCGGTGCCGATGGCCCGCGCCTTCTTCTGCAATTCCGGGTCGGAAGCCAACGACACCGCGATCAAGATGATCTGGTACATCAACAACGCCCTGGGCCGGCCGCAGAAGAAAAAGATCATCGCCCGTAAGCGCGCCTATCACGGCGTGACGGTGGCCTCGGCCAGCCTGACCGGCCTGCCGGCCAATCACCGCGATTTCGATCTGCCGATCGCCAATATCTTGCACACCAGTTCGCCCGATTACTACCGCGAGGGCAAGCCCGGCGAGAGCGAGGAAGCGTTCGCCAAGCGCTGCGCCGACGAGCTTGAGGCCATGATCCTCGCCGAAGATCCCAACACCGTGGCCGCCTTCTTCGCCGAGCCGATCATGGGCGCGGGCGGCGTGGTCCTGCCGCCCAAGGGCTATTTCGAGCACATCCAGGCGGTGCTGAAAAAATACGACATCTTGCTGGTCGCCGACGAGGTGATCTGCGGGTTCGGCCGCACCGGCCAGTATTGGGGCAGCCAGACCTTCGGCCTGAAGCCCGATATCCTGACCTGCGCCAAGGCGTTGTCTTCGGCCTATATGCCGATCTCGGCGGTGCTGGTCACCGAAGAGGTCTATAAGCCGCTGCGCGATAATTCGGGCAAGATCGGCACTTTCGGCCACGGCTATACCTATTCCGCCCATCCGGTGGCCGCCGCCGTCGCCCTGGAAACCCTGGCGATCTATGACGAGCGCGACATTTTGGGCAATGTGGCGGTATCGGGGGCGCGGCTGCAAGAGCGCCTGCGGAGCTTCGCCGATCATCCGCTGGTTGGCAATGTGCGCGGCATCGGTCTGATCGGCGCCATCGAACTGGTCGCCGACAAGGCCACCCATGGCGCCTTCCCGGCCAGCGACGCCGTTGGCCCCCGGGTGGTGACCAAGGCCGAAGAGGCCGGGGTGATCTTGCGGGCGATGGCCGGCGATGTTGTCGCCTTCAGCCCGCCGCTGATCATCACCCCCGAAGAGGTCGATCAGATGATGGATCGCTTCACCGTTGCCCTCGAGGCGGTTACCGCCGAGGTCTTAGGTTAGGCGGTTACCGCCGAGGTCCTAGGTTAGGCGGTCACCGCCGAGGTCTTAGGTTAGGCGGTCACCGCCGAGGTCCTGGGTTAGGCGCTCGGCGCCCCGGGTCCTTGGGCTTTCGATAAAAAAGGGCGGGCTTCGCCAGGGGCCCGCCCTTTGATCGTGGCATCGGTTCTGGACAAAGGGGGTGGTCTGGGGCACCCTGGCCGGCCTTCCCCTGGTCACGGCGCTGGCCGGCCGGGGATCGGGTCGGGTTTTGACAGGCGGGAGCGGGCGTTTGGCGCCGTGGCTCCCCGGATAATGAAGGTTCCCAAGCACCATGCGTGCGGAAAACCAAGCTCTCATCGACGAGATCAAGCAGTCCATGGCGCTGCTGAGGAGGCATCTTTGACTGGGATAACGCCCTCAGACGCCTGGATGAACTGAACGCCCTTTCCGAGGATCCCAACCTCTGGAACAACGCCGCCAAGGCCCAGAAGCTGATGCGCGAGCGCACCCATCTGGAGCAATCGGTCGCCGGCTATCGCGCCCTTGAGCGCGAGGTCGACGACGCGGCGACGCTGATCGAACTGGGCGATGCCGAGGACGATGCCGAAAGCATCGCCGAGGGCGAGCGCATGCTGCACAGCGCCGCCCAGAAAGCCCGCAAGCAGGAGCTTGAAAGCCTGCTGTCGGGCGAAGCCGATCATAACGACGCCTATTTGGAAGTCCATGCCGGGGCCGGTGGCACCGAGGCCCAGGATTGGGCGCTGATCTTGCTGCGCATGTATACGCGCTGGGCCGAAGCCCACGGCCACAAGGTGGAATTCCTTGAAGAAAGCGCCGGGGAAGAAGCCGGGATCAAATCGGCGACGATCAAGATCGTCGGCCATAACGCCTATGGTTGGCTGAAGACCGAAAGCGGCGTGCACCGGCTGGTGCGCATTTCGCCCTTCGACAGCTCGGCGCGGCGCCATACCAGCTTTTCCTCGATCTGGGTCTATCCGGTGGTCGATGACACCATCGAGATCGATATCGAAGAAAAGGATTGCCGCATCGATACCTACCGGGCCTCGGGCGCCGGTGGTCAGCACGTCAACCGGACGGAATCGGCGGTGCGCATCACCCATATTCCGACCGGCATCGTCGTGCAGTGCCAATCCGAACGCTCGCAGCACCAGAACAAGGATTATTGCTGGTCGATGCTGCGCGCCCGCTTGTACGAGCATGAGCTGCAAAAGCGCGAAGAAAAGACCAAGGCCCTGGAAGACACCAAGACCGATATCGGCTGGGGTCACCAGATCCGCTCCTATGTTCTGCAGCCCTATCAGATGATCAAGGACACGCGGACCAACGTTGAAACCTCTGATACCCAGGGCGTGCTCAACGGCGATCTTGATCAATTCATGGCCGCGTCGCTGGCCGCCCGCATCGTCGGCGCCGGCGACGCCATGGCCGATATCGCCAAGTAAGATCCGGAACGGGGGCGGGGATGGGGTTCGTGTTGTGCCTCCTCGCCCTTCCTTTGGCCTTATGGCTGATCGCCTGTCTGGCCTTGGTGATCTTCCAGCGCGCCTTGCAATACCGCCCCTCGCTTGACCCGCTGCCCGATCCGGCGGCCGCCGGCCTTGCTGGGGCGCGCGGGGTGGTCTTGTTCCCCCTTGATGGCCTGTCCCTGACCGCCTGGTATCTGCCGCCGCCGCCTTCGGCCGAGCCGCCCCGGGCAGTGGCGCTGTTCCATGGCAATGCCGGATCGCTGATCGAGCGCGTCCATAAGGCCCGCATGCTGGCCGGCGAGGGGCTGGGGGTGCTGATGGTCGAATGGCGCGGCTATGGCGGCAACCCCGGCCGACCGACCGAGGCCGGGCTGCTGGCCGATGGCCGGGCGGCGATCGCCTTTCTGGAAGCCCAGGGCATCGATCGCGCCCGGCAGATCTTCTATGGCGAGAGCCTGGGCTCGGGTGTCGCCTTCCACCTCGCCGCCGAGGGGCCGGCCCCGGCGGCGGTCATCACCGAGGGCGCCTTCACCCGCGCCGTCGATGTCGGGGCGCGGCGCTATCGGTGGATGCCGGTGCGCCTCTTGATGCGCGACCGCTTCGACAGTCTGGCCGCAGCACAGCGCGTCACCTGCCCGGTGCTGATCCTGCATGGCCGCCAGGACGGCGTCGTGCCCTTCGACATGGGTCCGACCCTGGCAAGTGCCGTGGCCGGCAAGGTCAGCACCTTCTTCCCCGACCAGGGCGGCCACGTCGATCTGCTTGATCACGGCGCCCAACCGGTGATCGCCGGGTTCCTGCGCGAGGGGGCCGGCGGCGCTTTCAGGCTTCCCTAAAGCGCCCGAGCCTCCTCAAGGACGGCGGCCACGTGGCCGGCGACTTTGACCTTGCGCCAGATCTTGCGGATGATGCCCTCGCCGTCGATCAGGAAGGTCGAGCGGTCGATGCCCATATAGGTGCGGCCGTACATGCTTTTTTCGACCCACACCCCATAGCTTTGGCAAACGGCGCCCTCGGCGTCGCTGGCCAGGGTGAAGGGCAGGCCCTGTTTGGCTTTGAAGCCGTCGTGGCTTTTGACGCTGTCTTTGGAAACGCCAACGATCACCGCCCCGGCTTCGGCGAAGGCCTCGGCTTGCTCCTTGAAGCCCAGGGCTTCGGTGGTGCAGCCCGAGGTGGCGTCCTTGGGATAGAAATACAGCACCAGCTTTTTGCCGCGCAGATCGGCCAGCGATAGCGTGCCGCCGCCATCGGTGGGCAGCGAGAAATCCGGGGCGGCGGTGCCGGGAGCGACGGGTATCTCGGTCATTGGCGGGCCTTTCTCAAGGGGCGGGGGCGGGGGGGGGCGCGTCGGATCGACGATCTCGGTGAAGATCTGGCGCACGCGGGCGCCATCGTCGGCCATATGGGCGCGGAGCGTTTCAAAGTCATCCCAGCCGGTGGCGCGGGCCAGTTTGGCTTTCAGGCCCGGCGTCAGATCGGAGTCGCGCGGCGGGCCGGCGATGGAATGGCGCAGCGTCGCCTGGATGCCCAGATTGCGCCGATGATGGGCGCAAAGGAACCGGCAGATCGCCGGGTCGAGATAGCCGGCCTCGCTCAGCCGGCGCAGGGCCCCCACCGTATCGGCGGCCAGAACCTCGGGTGTTCGCGGGGCGTGGCGCAGTTGCAGGAACTGGGCGAGGAAGTCGATATCGACCAACCCGCCCGGCGCTAGCTTCACGTCCCAGGGGCTGGCGGCGGGTTTGTCGCGCTCCATGCGGGCGCGCATATCGGCGACATCGCGGGCCAGGGTCTCGGCATCGCGCGGCCGGGTCAGGGTCTCGGCGATCACCGCGTCGATGCGGGCGCGCAGGCCCTCGGGGCCGGTGATCACCCGGGCCCGGGTCAGGGCCATATGCTCCCAGGTCCAGGCGGCATCGGCCTGATAGCGGCGGAAGGCGGTCAGGCTGGTGGCCAGCGGGCCCTTGTTGCCCGAGGGCCGCAGCCGCATGTCGACCTCGTAAAGCGCGCCTTCGGCGGTCAGCGCGGTGATGGCGTTGACGATGCGTTGGGTCAGGCGGGTGTAATAGGCGCTGACCGGCAAGGGCCGCTGACCGGCCTCGGTAGCCTGCGAGCCCTCGCTGTCCTCGGGGGTTTCGTAAACGACGATCAGATCGAGATCGGAGGTGGCCGTCATCTCGCGCGAGCCCAGCTTGCCCAGCGCCACCACGGCCATGGCGCCGCCCGGCACGACGCCATGGGCGAGGGCGAATTCCGCCTCGACCCGGGGCACCAGCCGCGACAGCGCCACATCGGCGACATCGGACAGGCTTTGGCCGGCCTCTTCGGCCTCGACCAGACCGCGCAGGGCCAGAACGCCGATGGAAAAGCGCAGGTCGTTGGCCCAGCGCCGCACCAGATCAAGGGTGTCTTCGAAGACCACCGCGTCGGCGAGCAGGGCATCGAGGGAACGGGTCATGTCGGCGTGGCTGGGCGCGCCTTCGAAGAACCCCGGGGTCAGCACGATATCCATCAGCCGGGGATTGCGCGCCAAGTGCTCGGAGAGGCGCGGGGCATCGCCCATGATCTCGGCCAGCAGACCAAGCAAGCCGGGATTGGCCTGGAACAGGGTGAACAACTGCATGCCCGTGGGCAGCTTGCTGAGGAATTCGTCGAAGCGCAGCAAGGCGGTGTCGGGCTGGGCGGTGGCGGCCAGGGCCTTGAGCAGATCGGGCATCAGCTCGGTCAGCCGCTCGCGGGTCCGCGTCGATCGGGTCGCCGCATAGCGCCCATGGTGCCAGCCGCGAATGGTCGCCGATATGCCTTCGGGGTTGGAGAAGCCCATGCGGCGCAGGGTCGCCAGGGTTTCGGGATCATCCTCGCCGCCGGTGAACACCAGATTGCCACCCTGCGACAGGCTGGGTGCGTCTTCGAACAGGCCGGCGTAATGGCTTTCGACGCGGCGCAGGCGGGTGGTGACGGCGACCCCCAGGGCCTCGGCGTCGGCCTCGCCCATGAACAGGGCGAGATGGCGCAGCTTGTCGGGCTCGAGGGGCAGGGTCTGGGTCTGCTCGTCGTCGATCATCTGCAAGCGGTGTTCAAGGGTGCGCAGGTAGCGATAGGCCTCGGTCAGTTCGTCGGCCGCCGGGGCTTCGACCAGCCCGACCTCGACCAGATCGGCCAGGGCCTCGCAGGTGGATTTCGAGCGCAGTTTCGGCGTGCGCCCGCCCCAGATCAGTTGCTGGGTCTGGGCGAAGAATTCGATTTCGCGGATGCCGCCGCGACCAAGCTTGATGTTGTGGCCGGCCACGCCGATCTCGGCGCCGCCGCGCACCGCGTCGATCTGGCGCTTGATCGAATGGATGTCCTGGATAGCGTTGAAATCCAGGTATTTGCGCCAGACGAAGGGGCGAAGATGGGTGAGGAAGGCTTGGCCGGCGACCAGATCGCCCGCCACCGGCCGGGCCTTGATCATCGCCGCCCGTTCCCAGTTCTGGCCCATGGTCTCGTAATAGATTTCCGCCGCCTCGGTCGAGATGGCGACGGCGGTGGAGCCGGGATCGGGGCGCAGGCGCAGATCGGTGCGGAAGACGTAGCCCTCGGCGGTGCGCTCCTCCATCATGCGCACCAGATCGCGCGTTAAGCCGACATAACACTCCTTGAGCGAGCGTTTGCCCTGATAGCGGGCCTTCTCGGCGTCAAACAGCACGATCAGATCGATGTCGGAGGAATAATTGAGCTCGCCGCCGCCCAGCTTGCCCATGCCAAGAATAAAGAAGCCGCTGTCGCGCTCGGGATCCTCGGGATGGGGCAGCACCAGATCGCCGCTGGCGGCGCGGCGGGTCAGCAAATGGGCGACAACGGCGCGCAAGCTGCGTTCGGCCAGGGCCGAAAGCGCCGCCGTCACCTGTTCCAGGCTCCACCACCGGGCGATATCGGCCAAAGCGATGCACAGCGCCGCCCGGCGTTTGGTCACGCGCAACACCTGCATGACGACCGTGGCCTCACTGGTGGCGGCGATCGCCCGCGCCATGCCCTCAAGCAGATCGGGGAAAACCTGATCGGGTCCGCGTAGGGCCAAAGTCTCGACAAAGGCCGGCTCGCGGATCAGCGCCGCCGACAGATAGGGGCTATTGCCGAAAACCGCCGCGAGCAGCGCATTTCCCCGCGGATCGTCGAGGAAATTCTTGACGAAAGAGGGCGCGATCCCCTCACTGTCGTCGCGGGCCAGGGCGCGCCAGCGCTCCAGCCCCCGATCCAGGCGACCCTGGTCCGCCGGCAGGGGAAACCGTGCCGTCGCGGAAGGAAAAAGGAACTCCTGCATTTTTGCTCCGTTGTTTCCCAGCACACTGGGCAACGGCGTTGCCGCCGTCAAGGGATGGCGGTACGCGTTGTCGCGAAGGAAAAGCCCGTGGTTCATAGTGGGGTGAGGGTGTTGTTCCGCGTTCTGGGCGCGCTGGGATTGCTGACGCTCGCCCTTTTGGCCTTTTTCGGTTGGCGGCTGGAGCAGGGGCCGCTGTCGCTGTCCCTGCTGACCCCTTATATCGAAGACGCCCTTGCCGACCCCGAGGGTGATTTCGAGGTGGTGATCGACGGCACCGAACTCGCCTGGGGTGGCTGGCAGCGTCCGCTGAATTTGCGGGTGGTCGGCGTGGTGGTGCGCGACGCCGACCACCGGTTGATCGCCCGGCTGCCGATGGTGGCGGTAACCCTGGCGCCGCGCGCTCTGCTTGATGGCGAGGTGGCGCTGCGCCGGGTCGAAATCCTGTCGCCCAGCCTTCATATCACCCGCCTTGAAAGCGGCGAGATCTCGCTGGGCGGCGAGGCGCCTTTGCCCATCGTTCCCTCCATCGGATCCCCGGTCCACTCCCCGGGCGACGGCCAAAACCCGGTCGGGCCGTCAGCGGTCGCCGGCGGGGATGCCTCGGCCGGGGAGCGGGCCGGCCGCACCCCCTTGTCCGAGCGCCTGGATCGCTGGGTGGCGATGCTGACCGATCAGGCCGGCGGCGTCGCCCGGCTGACCCTCCGCGATGGGGCGATCGATTTCGATGATCTGCGCAGCGGCGTCAGCATGCATATGCCCCGCGTCAATGCGACGCTGATCGCCGACAGCCAGGGGGTGGCCGGTGATATCGCAGCCCATCTTCACCTCGCCCAATCCCTGGCGCGCATCGATCTATCGATCAGCCACCGGGTGGGCGAGGGGACCGTCGAGGCCGAGGCGACGATTTCCGGCCTGGACGCCCGGCAACTGGCCCAGGCGGTGCCGGCCCTGGCCGCCGAGGGGACTTTGGATCTCGCCCTGTCGGGATCGGCGCGCGCCGTTCTCGATCTCGACCTGCTCGAGGGTCCGGCGCCGCTGAGCGGCGTGCTTGACGCCGGATTCGCCCTGGAAGGCCGCGATGGCGCCCTGGCCCTGCCCGAGCCGATGGGAACCACCTATCCTTTGCCGCGGATTTCCCTGAGTGGTGGCATCGAAGACGGCTTTTCGGCGGTTTTTCTTGATAAGGTCGATGTCGATCTTGGCGGGCCGACGGTCCATGCCACCCTGCGCGCCGAGGACCCGCTGACCGCCCCCCGGGTGGCGATCACCACCTCTGTCCTGGGGCTTTCGATCGAGGATTTGAAGCGCTTCTGGCCCCACGACAAGGTCGATGGCGCCCGGGAGTGGATCGCCCTCAATCTGTCGGAGGGGACGATCCGCCAGGGTGATTTCACCTTCGATCTGGCCGGTCCGTCGTTGCAGGACATCGACATCACCGCCCTGCAGGGCCTGGCCATGGTCGAGGGTATTGCCGTCGACTACCGCAACCCCCTGCCGCCGCTTGAACAGATGTCGGGCGAGATCGTCTTCGGGCTCAAGGAGATCGCCGTCAAGGTGGCGACCGGCCGCCTGCGCGGAGTCGAGGGGCTGGAGGTGGTCAAGGGTACGGTGGTCTTCGGCGGCCTTGACGCCGAGGACCAGACGGCGGCCATCGCTGTGAGCACCAAGGGGCCACTGGCCTCGGTGATGGCGGTCATCGATCACCAGCCGCTCAATTACGCCAAGGCCGTCGGCATCGATCCCAAAACCGCCAAGGGCGCGGTCAAGGCCGATCTGTCCTTCGCCTTTCCCTTGCTCAAGGATCTGACCTTCGAGCAGATGGCGATCCGTGTCGAAGGCGATGTCGAAGGCGTGGCCCTGCCAAAGGCCGCCTTCGGCCGCGATGTCAGCGACGGCAAGCTGAAGGTGGTGCTTGACCAGAACGGCATGGATATCAGCGGCACGGCGACGCTGGCGAGCGTGCCGGTCGCCCTGGTCTGGCGCGAGAACTTCGTCGATGCGCCGTTTTTGAGCCGCTACAAGGTGAAGGGAACCCTCGATGCCAAGGGCATGGCCTCGCTGGGGATCGATCCCGCGCTGATTTCACCCCCCTATGGCGGTGGCGTGGCCAAGGCCGATCTGACCTATATCCGCCTGCCCGGCGGGCGGGCGACGCTCGAGGGCCGGCTGGATCTGACGGAGACGGTGCTTGACCTCGAGGCGTTCGGCTGGCGCAAGCCCGCCGGCAGCCTTGGCGCCGCCAAGGTTTCGGCAAGGCTTGGCGGCAAGGACGACCGCCTCGACATCGACATGACGGCCGAGCCGCAGATGACGGCCAAGGCCAGCGTTTTCCTGAACGCCAAGGGCGACGAGATCAAGCGCGTCGATGTCGACAGCTTCGTGGTCGGCAATACCCGCCTTGCCGGTTCGGTCTCCCTGGGGGGATCGGCGGGGCCCGATATCCGCATCGGCGATGGCGTTCTCGATCTGCGCCCCTATTTCGATCGCCGGCGCGGCGCGGCGACCTCGCCGACGCCGGCCGAAGGCGTGGCCGCCAAGCCGACCAAGGATTTGCCGGCCTTTTCGGCGACGGTGACGCTTCGCCAGATCATGCTGGCCAATGATGTGGTCTTCGAGCATGTGACGGCGCGGGCCGCCCGCGATGCCCATCATTGGCGCCAAGCGGTCGTCAATGCGGCGGTGCGCGGGTCATCGCCGCTGGCCCTGGCCCTGGAGCCCAAGGGGACGCAGCGGCGGTTTACGCTTTCGGCGGCCGATGCCGGAACGATCCTGCGCGGGTTTGATGTCATTGAAACCGTGGCCGGCGGAAATCTGTCGGTCGAGGCGCTCAGCGACCCGGGCGGGGTGGCGCGCGGCCGGGTTCTGGTCAAGGACTTCCGCCTGCAAAAGGCCCCGGTGCTGGCCCAGATCCTGTCGGTGGCCGGATTGACCGGCATCCTTGATGTGCTGGGCGGGCAGGGTATCGCCTTTTCGACGCTGGTGGTGCCCTTCGTCTATGACGATCCGGTGGTGACGGTCTCCGAGGCCCAGGCCTATGGCAACGCCATCGGCCTAACCGCCGAGGGGGCGATCAATCTTGACGACGAGCGGCTTTCGCTGAAGGGCACGGTGGTTCCCGCCTATGCGATCAACAGCCTGCTCGGCAAGATCCCCTTGCTTGGCAGCATCATCGTTGGCGGCAAAGGGCAGGGGGTGATCGGGGTGAATTACGCCGTCAGTGGCGATGTGTCCAAGCCGGCGATTTCGGTCAATCCGCTATCGGCGCTGACTCCGGGCTTTCTGCGCGGTATCTTCAAGATCTTCGACCAGCCCGACCAGACGGCGACCGAGAAGGTCGGCGGCACCGGCGGATAAGGATCTTGGCGCATGCGCATCGCCGTAGCCGTTGACAAAAGCTTTTCCCTGGTCGCCGGCCATGCCGGACAGGCCAAGCGCTGGCTGGTTTTTGAGGCCGCCGCCGG
This sequence comes from Rhodospirillum rubrum ATCC 11170, assembly GCF_000013085.1. NCBI lineage: Bacteria > Pseudomonadati > Pseudomonadota > Alphaproteobacteria > Rhodospirillales > Rhodospirillaceae > Rhodospirillum > Rhodospirillum rubrum. The sequence continues at coordinate 2,351,604 of NC_007643.1, read as the reverse complement.
AGAGCGGCCGCGCGAGATCGACCGTATAGAGTTGGAGCGCCTCCAGGTCTTCCATCATTTTCAAGATGACGTCCCCCACCCCTTGGACGGCGTCGCCGTGGTCATCGCCGCCAGCGCCGGCGAGGGGTTCGGCCGGCGGATGACCAAGCGCGGCGTCGAGAGCGTTCTGACCGCCGAGAGCGATCCGCTGAAGGCGGTCACCGACCATCTGGAACGCACCCTGGCGCCGCCCCGGCCGCGACCGATCTCCGGCCTGCTGTGCAAGGCCTTCGACCTGTTCTCCAAGCATTGAGGCCAGGGGTGTCGAGGCTAGGTCAGGGGGCTTTCCCGGAAGCCGCCGCCGGCACCAGTCCAAGCGCCCTCAGATAGCCATCCTCGCCGATCGCCTGCTCGGCGGTGAAGGCCTGTACGTAGCGGTCAAGGCCGCTGATCAGCCCAAGATGGGCGGTTTTGACATAGAGGATAAGCTGGGTGGTCAGGGGATAGCTGCCCTCGGTGATCGTCTCGATCGTCGGAGCGATGCCCTCGATCGGGATGGCGCTGACCAGATGGCCGTTGCGGTGAAAGGCGGCGTAACCGATGAAGCCGACCGCCGTCGGATCATCGACCAGCCGCTTGACCAGACGGTCGTCGTCCTCGCCGGCCTCGATGAAAGCCCCATCCTCGCGCAGGCGCCGGCAGGCGGTCTCGCGCTCGGCGGCGGGGCGTTCGGCCAGCAGCGGAAAGGCGAGGCAGCCGGGGTCCATAAGGGCGCTGGCAAGGTAATCGCGCGTGCCCGAGCTGGGCGGCGGACCGAAAATCCGGATCGGAACGGCGGGCAGGCCCGGGGCGATATCCGACCACAGCCGGTTGGGATTGGTCTCCAGCGCCCACTTTCGGGGAACCTCGTCGGCCAGGGCCAGCCAGACCATGCGGCGGGTGAGCGCCGGAAACGGCGTTTGCCACGATCGGGCCAGAACCACCGCGCCATGGCCCAGATAAATCTCGCCGATGTCGTCTACACCATTGGCCCGGCAGCGGGCGCGCTCCTGGTCGGTCATCGTTCGCGAGGCCGCGACCAGATCGGGGGTCTCAAGACCGATCCCGGCGCAGAAGCGATGGAAGCCGGCGCCCGTTCCCGTCACTTCGACCAAAGGCGCCTGCCCCAACCCCAGCCGCGACAGCCGCTCGGCCACCGCCGCGGTGAGCGCGAACATCGTTGACGATCCGACGATCCGCGCTTGGCTCCGCGCCCCTTCGGCCGCGCGCGCCGGCTCGGCTCCTCCCCCCAGCAGTCCGCCAAGCAGACCAAGGATGGCAAGGGACAGGCGAATAGGGGAGCGGGGCGGCATGAGGCTACTCCAGGAAGGCGGTGAGCAGCAGGTATAACCCCGCCGAGAGCGCCGCCGAAAGGGGAACGGTCACCACCCAGGCCGCGCCAATGGTCGTGATGTGCTGGCGGCGGACCAGACGGCGCCGTTCCAGCTTTTCCACGCGCTGCGGGTTGTCGATCGCATCGAGCCGGGGCGGATGCACCAGATGGGACAGTTCCTGGTGATTGGCCAGGGCCTCGCGCAGGAAGCCGACCCCGAAAACGGCGCCAACGGCGATATGGGTCGAACTGACCGGCAGCCCCAGCCCCGAGGCGGCGAGAACGGTGACGGCGGCCGAAAGCGAGACGCAGAAGGCCCGGGCGCGGTCGAGCTTGGTGATTTTTTCGCCGACGGTGCGGATCAGCTTCGGACCAAACAGGAACAGCCCGGCCGAGATGCCCGCCGCGCCGACCACGAGGATCCACAGTGGCAGGACCACGGCTTGGTCCTCCACCCCGCCGCCGGCCAGGGCATTGGCGATGGCGGCAAGCGGTCCCACCGCATTGGCGACGTCATTGGCGCCATGGGCGAAGGACAGCAGGGCCGAGGAAAAGATCAGGGCATGGGTGAAAAGGCCGCTCACCGCCTTGCGCCGGTTCTCCATTTCCACCGTCTGGCGGCGAACGATCGGACGCATGAGCGCCCAGACGCCAAGGAACGATCCGACGCCGGCGAGGCCGACCAGCCAGGAGGGCGGCGCATAGACGCGGGCGAGGCCCTTGGTCAGCAGATACATGCCAAAGGCGCCGGCCATCAGGCCGATCAGCACCGGGATCCAGCGGCGGGCGGCGGCGATCTTGTCGTCTTGGAACAAGATCATCTTTTTGACGAAGAGCAGTAGGGCGGCGGCGATGACGCCGCCCATCATCGGCGAGATGACCCAACTGGCGACGATCGCCCCGACGGTGCTCCAATGAACCGCGCCGACGCCGGCGGCGAGGGCCCCCGCGCCCATCACCCCGCCGACGATGGCATGGGTGGTCGAGACCGGGGCGTTGAGATAGGTCGCGAGGTTGACCCATAGCGCCGAGGCGAGAAGGGCGGCGATCATCACCTGGACGAATTTCACGTTATCGGACATCGCTCCGGGATCGATGATCCCCTTGGAAATCGTCTCGACCACGTCGCCACCGGCCAGGATGGCCCCCGAGGCTTCGCAGATGGCGGCAATCAACAGCGCCCCGGCCATGGTCATCGCCCGCGAGCCGACGGCCGGTCCCATATTATTGGCGACGTCATTGGCGCCGATGTTGAGCGCCATATAGCCGCCGACGACGGCGGCGAGGACGAGAAAGGTATGGGACGGGGTTTGGCCAAAGGTCATCGCCGTGAAGGCCCAGATCACGCCCAGGAAAACCACAGCCAGACCGATGCCGACCGCCGGTCGGCCGGTGATCGCCAAACCGGCTTCGATCGCCGAGAAGCGTTTGAGCTCCTTATGGAGCTTTTTCATATTCTTCGGACCGCTTGGGGAAATCATCCTCGTCCTCTGACTGTCAGCGCGGGGGAAGGGCATCGCGCGCAGTCATCGGGGATTCCGTCATAAAAATGAAGTAAAAATGTCATCGCGCCGAGGATTACCCCGTCGTCGAGACCGTCGCTCCGGGACCGTGGGCCATCAAGGCCTCGGCCAGACGCTTGCGGGTGATCGGCTTGGACAGATAGCCGGTCATGCCCGCCGCCATCGCCGCCGCCACATCCCCGCTGGTGGCATTGGCGGTCATGGCGACGATGGGCAGGCCGCCCACCGGCGCCGGCTTGCCGCGAATAAGACGGGTGGCTTCATAGCCATCCATGCCCGGCATCTGGACATCCATCAAGATCAGGTCGAAGGGCATGGTGTCGACGACCCGCACGGCGGCGGCGCCGTCATCGACACAGGTGACCCGGTGGCCCAGCTTGGTCAACAGCCCAAGGGCGACCTGACGGTTGATCTCGTTGTCTTCGACCACCAGGATCGACAGCGGTGGGCCCTGGAAGGGAGGGGGGGGCGGCGATTGGCTGGCGACGACTTCGGGCAGATCGACCTCGAACCAAAAAAGGCTGCCAACGCCCGGGGTGCTGTCAAAGCCAAGGCGCCCGCCCATCAGCCCGACCAGCCGCCGACAGATCGACAACCCCAGCCCGCTGCCGCCAAAGCGCCGGGCGGTCGAGGCCGACACCTGGGTGAAGTCGTGAAATAGCGTGTCTTGTTTTTCCTTGGGGATGCCGATCCCGGTGTCTTCGACCTCGAAGCGCAAGGCTCCGCCCGTGCCGGCTTTCAGGCGCAGGGTAAGCGAGCCCTTTTCGGTGAACTTCACGCCGTTGTTGGCGAGATTGAGCAGGATCTGGCGCAGGCGGCCCTCGTCGCCCAGGCGGAGCGGCGGCTTCGCCCCTTCGATCGAGGTGCGCAGGGCGATGGCCTTGTCGCGGGCCGGCCCCTCCATCAAGGTCCGCACCCCTTCGAGCAGGGTGGCGGGATCGAAGGGGCGACTTTCCAGATCAAGATGACCGGCCTCGATCTTGGACAGATCGAGAATATCGTTGATGATCACCAGCAGGGCCTCGGCCGAGATGGCGATGGTGCGGGTATAGCGCCGTTGTTCGGCATCAAGGGGCGTGTCGCACAACAGATCGGCCATTCCCAGAACGCCGTTGAGCGGGGTGCGCAATTCATGGCTCATCACCGCCAGAAAGTCCGATTTCGCCCGATTGGCGACTTCGGCTTCGTCCTTGACCTTGCGCAGATCGCTTTCATGGCGGATCTGATCGGAAATATCGCGGACGACGCCGGTGAACAGCCGGCGGGCCGGCGCGCCGCCGGGCGGGGGCGCCGGAAGCGCGCTGATCGCCACGGCCAGGGGAAACGACGCGCCATTCTTGCGCCGGCCGATGACCTTGCGGGTGCCGTTGAGGAGGGGCGATCGGCCATCCCACAGATGAAGCCCGAAAGGCTCGGCGTGGCCGGCGGCGTCTTCGGCGCTCATCAACAAGGCGGCGTTCTGTCCGACCACCTCGCTCTCGTCATACCCGAAGATCCTTTGGGCGGCGGCGTTGAACAGGTCGATACGGCCCTGGTCGTCCATGACGATCAGGCCGTCGACCATCGTGGCGATGATGGCCCGCGTTCGCGCCTCGCTTTCGGCAAGATCGCGGGTTCGCGTCAGGACCTGGGCCTCCAGGGATTCGTTAAGCGAGCGCAGGGCGATTTCGGCCTTCACCCGGTCGGTGACATCGGAGGCGTAAATATTGACATAGCGGTCGTGGGTGATGGGAACGGCGGTCAACAGGTAGATCCGCGTCCCCAGGCGGATTTCCGAGGTCATGATCTCGCCCCGACCCGTCGTCTCGCGGACCAGGGCGATGATCGTCGGATGCAAGGTCTCGCCGTCCAGAAACCCCGGCCGCAGTCGGGCCGAGGCATTGGCGTAAAGCAGGCCGCCGGAGTCGGAGGTCCTGATCACCGGATTGGGATTTTCCGAGGGAAAACGCGCCTGGGTCGCCGCCTCGAGCAGCGACATCTCGATGCGCCGGCGCAGGTCCTCGACGGCGCGAAACAGGTCGCCCAATTCATCGGTGCGTCCGATGGCCTCGCTCGAGGGGCCGCGTCCCTCGCCCGGCCGGATATCCACCACCAGCCGACGCAGGTCGAGCAAGGGCAGCAAGACCAGCCGCCCGGCCACGATCGCCGCGATCAGGATGACGGCTGCGGCCATCACCAAGGTCATCAAGGCGAGCCAGCCGATCTCGGTCCACAGCTTTTTCGTGATCGTATGCTTGTCCAGGCGCAGCGTCAGGGTTTCGCTGGCGGTCAAGGGGATGGCGATGTCCAGGCTGTGGCCATCATCGGCATGACGGCCCTGGCTGCCCGGATGGCTGTCGGGACGGTCGCCGATGCCGGCGACGGCGAAGTCGTTGCGCAGCAATTGCGCCCCGGTTATCCGCTCGTCGCCGAGCAGCACGCCAAGCCGACGCCCCCATTCGCCCAGGCTGGCCTCGGGCGGGGCGGCGGCGGCGAGGCCGAGGGCGCGGGCATCGGCCTCGAGATCATCGAGAAGCGAGCGCCGGTGGAGGATCGCCGAAGGCGCCACAACCAGGATCTCCAGCACGACGATGCCGATCAGCAGGCTGCGCGTCACCCGCCGGCCCAAGGTCGAGCCGAGCCCTTGACGCAGTCCGTCCCTCATTCGGCGGGGCAAGCGCAATCCTCCGGTCCATAGCGGGAAAACCCGAAACGCGACCGAAAGTCTACATCACTTCCCGCAAAGCCGAGAAGGCTTTCCCGAGGTTAGCCGGGAAGAACGCGGATCAGGGCGTGGCGTTTCTTCCCCGCGCTCAGCTTGATGGCGCCGTCTTGCACATCGGCGGGCCCCAGCAGGCGGGCGGCGTCGCTCACTGCGACGTCATTGATCCGCGCCCCGCCCTCGGACACCAGACGCTTGACCTCCTTGCCGCTGGCGGCAAGGCCGGTGGCCCGCATCATCTCGGCCAAGGGCAGCCCGGCGGCCAAGGCTTCGGCCGCCACGTCATGGGTCGGCAAGGCGTCGCCGGTGCCGCCCTGCTCGAAGACCTTGCGGGCGGTTTCCGCCGCCGTCAGGGCGGCTTCCGGCCCATGGGCCATGGTCGTCGCCCGTTCGGCCAGGATCTTCTTGGCCTCGTTGATCTCGGCCCCGCCCAGGGCCTCCAGGCGGGCGACCTCGTCGAGCGGCAGATCGGTGAACAGGCGCAGGAAGCGCCCGACGTCGGCGTCTTCCGTATTGCGCCAGAACTGCCAGTAATCATAGGCGGGCAGCCGCGCCTCGTTCAGCCACACCGCGCCCTGGGCCGTCTTGCCCATCTTGGCGCCCGAGGCGGTGGTGATCAGCGGGCTGGTCAGCCCGAACAGTTCCAAGCCATCGACGCGGCGCCCCAGTTCGACGCCATTGACGATGTTGCCCCACTGGTCCGAGCCGCCCATCTGCAGGCGCACGCCGGTGCGGCGCCCCAGTTCAAGGAAGTCATAGGCCTGCAAGATCATGTAGTTGAATTCAAGGAACGACAGCGGCTGCTCGCGGTCGAGGCGCAGGCGTACCGAATCGAAGGTCAGCATGCGGTTGACCGAGAAGTGCCGGCCGAAGTCGCGCAGGAAGGGGATATAGGCCAGACCGTCGAGCCAATCGGCGTTATTGACCATCACCGCGTCGGTGGCGCCCTCGCCAAAGCTCAGGAAGCGCGAAAACACCTGACGGATGCCGGCCATGTTTTGGCCGATCTTCTCGTCGGTCAGCAAAGGCCGGGCCTCGTCGCGGAACGAGGGATCGCCGATGCGCGTCGTGCCGCCGCCCATCAACACCACCGGACGATGGCCGGTGCGCTGAAGCCAGTGGAGCAGCATGATCTGGATCAGGCTGCCGACATGCAGGCTGTCGGCGGTGCAGTCAAAGCCGATATAGGCCGAAACCGGGCCCTTGGCCAACAGCGCGTCCAACCCGTCGAGGTCGGTGCATTGGTGGATGAAGCCGCGATCGCGAACGACCGCGAGGAATTCCGATTTCGGAGCGGTCATGATCCCCGTCCTTGTGAAAAACGATGACTTGCGTGGTGGGAGGCTCGTTTAGCACACTGCCGCCCAGGGAACAATCTTGGGCAAGGGGCGAAAATCACCATGGACCTGCGCGAGTCGGACGGGGCGGTCTGGGCCGTTGGGTTGATGAGCGGCACCAGCATGGACGGTATCGACGCCGCCTTGCTGCGCACCGATGGTCATCAGGTCTTCGAAGTCGGCCCGGCGCTGACCGTGGCCTATGACGAGGCGACCCGCGCCCGCATCCGCGCCTTGCTTGGCACGCCGCCCGGCCGTTCCGTCGCCGAGGTCGCCGACCTCGCGCGCGATCTGACCGAGCGTCACGCCGAGGTCGCCGCCCGGCTGATCGGCCAAAGCGGGGTGACCCCGGCGGTCGTCGGCTTCCACGGTCAGACCCTGCTCCATCGGCCCGAAGCCCGGCTGAGCGTGCAGATCGGCGATGGTGCCCTGCTGGCGCGGCGGCTTGGCGTCGCCGTGGTCAATGATCTGCGGCAGGCCGACGTGCGGGCGGGCGGGCAGGGGGCGCCGCTGGTGCCCGCCTATCACCTAGCCCTGGCCAAGGGGCTGGCGCGGCCGCTGGCCGTGCTCAATCTGGGCGGGGTGGGCAATGTCACCTGGATCGGCGAAGGGGACCAGCCGCCGGTGGCCTTTGACACCGGTCCGGGAAACGCCCTCATCGACGATTGGATGAGGCGTCGGCGTGGGGTGGCGATGGATGCCGATGGCGCTCTCGCCCGCTCGGGCCGGATCGACGGGGCGGCGCTGGAGGCGCTGCTTGGGCATGACTATTTCCGCAAGCCGGCGCCCAAATCCCTTGATCGCGACGCCTTTTCCCTTGAACCGGTGAACGGGCTGAGCGATGGCGATGGCGCGGCCACCCTGGTGGCCTTCACCGCGGCGTCGGTGGCGCGGGCCCGCGACTGGATGCCGGCGCCGCCGAAGCGCTGGCTGGTCTGCGGCGGCGGGCGGCGCAACGGAGCGATCATGGAGGCGTTGACCCGGGGTCTGGGCGTCGCCGTCGATCCCGTGGAAGCGGTGGGATGGGACGGTGACGCCCTGGAAGCCCAGGCTTTCGCCTTTTTGGCCGTGCGCGGCGCCCGCGGTCTGCCCCTGACCTGGCCAACGACCACGGGCGCGCCGCGGCCGTTGACCGGGGGGACCTATTGGCCGGCGGCCACCGTGCTGGGAGCCAGCGCCGTCGCCAGATAGCGATCGACCTCGCCGGCCAGCACATCAAGCTGGTCGCCGAAGAAGTGATTGGCTCCCGCCACCACCTTGTAATCGACCCGGATGTTTTTCTGCTGGGACAGTTTGGCGGCGAGTTTGGCCACCGAAGCCTCGGGGACCAGATCATCCTTGTCGCCATGGATGATCACCCCCGACGACGGGCAGGGCGCGAGGAAGGTGAAGTCATGGCTGTTGGCCGGCGGGGCGACCGAGATGAACCCGGAAATCTCGGGGCGGCGCATCAGCAGCTGCATGGCGATCCAGGCGCCGAAGGAAAAGCCGGAGACCCAGCATTCCGAGGCGCTTGAATTGACACCCTGCATCCAATCAAGGGCGCTTGCCGCATCGGACAATTCGCCCTGGCCGTTGTCGAAGACACCTTGCGATCGGCCGACCCCGCGAAAGTTGAAGCGCATCACGGAAAAACCGCGTCGCGCGAAGGTGTGATAGAGCGCGTAGACGACCTTGTTGTTCATCGTCCCACCCTGGCGGGGGTGGGGGTGCAAGATCAGGGCGATCGGGGCATTGGGGCGCTTGCTGTGGGTGTAGCGACCCTCTAGCCGGCCTTCGGGGCCGTTGAAGATTATCTCTGGCATCTCGGTGTTTGTTTGGTCTATTGCATCCGACGAACGGGGCGAAAAAAACGGGACCGGACTGAAGGGCTTGTCAAAAAGAATAAAGACGATCACTCGCGATCCGTGGAGGTCCTTCCAAAAACACCGGCTTCCGCGAGGAAATCCGTGCCCCAGCCCAGCATAGTCCTGGGGTAGGAAATTAGAAGGATATAGCCCGAACTGCCGTCCGGCTATTCTTGACCGATTTTCTCGGACACCATATATTCGGTGCCTGCGACAGGGGGTCTCCGAGATGGTCTCGATATCCAGTGGCGGTTCGCCGGGCAAGCGGCAGTGGACGATAATATCATGAGCGGCCCTATGGTTTTCAAGCGTTTAAGGGAAGATATCGACGCCATCATGCACCGGGACCCGGCGGCTCGGTCGCGTCTCGAGGTTTTGCTGTGCTATCCCGGCCTTCACGCCGTGCTGATTCATCGCCTTGCCAGTGCGCTGTGGCGGCGCGGCTGGCTGACCACGGGCCGTTTCGTCAGCTATCTGGCTAAGATCGTCACCGGCGTCGAGATCCATCCGGGGGCGACCATCGGCCGACGGTTGTTCATCGACCATGCGACCGGGGTGGTGATCGGCGAGACCGCCGAGGTCGGCGATGATGTGACCCTTTATCAGGGGGTGACCCTGGGGGGCACCTCGCTGCTGCCGGGCAAGCGCCATCCGACGGTTGAAGACGGCGTGATCATCGGCGCCGGGGCCCAGATCCTCGGGCCCTTGCGTGTGGGCGCCGGCGCCCGGGTTGGCGCCAACGCCGTGGTGGTGACCGAGGTGCCCGCCGATGCCACCATGGTCGGCATCCCGGCGCGCATCGCCAGCCGCAGCCTGCGCAAGGAGGATGGCGAATTCTGCAGTTACGGCATTCCCGAGGGGGTGCCCGATCCGATCGCCGGAACCCTGAACGGCCTGATGGACGATGTGCGCCGCCTGAACGCCCGCATCGCCGAACTGGAAGGCCGGCTTGACGAGACGGGGTCCGGGGTGGGGGACCCCCCCGCCGAACGCCGGGGCCCGGCCCTGGTCGAAGACCGCCTCAAAGACGGAGCGCGGGTTAATGGATAACAACGAACGCACGCCCAAGCGTGTGGTGAATGGCACCGCGCATCCATGCGCGCCCGACGTCTGAGAGGAATTTAAGTCATGAGGTTGAGCACGAAGGGTCGCTATGCGGTGATGGCCATGGCCGACCTTGCCGCCCATTCCGGGGGCAAGCCGGTGGCTTTGGCCGATATCGCCGATCGCCAGGAAATTTCCCTGTCCTATCTGGAGCAGCTGTTTGGCCGCTTGCGCAAGGGCGGGCTGGTCAAAAGCGTGCGCGGCCCCGGCGGCGGCTATCTTCTGTCGCGCGAGGCCGGAGATATGCGGATTTCCGATATCATCCTGGCCGTCGACGAACCGATCCAGACCACCCGCTGCTCGCCGGGCTCGCCGGCCGGCTGCCACAACAACAAGGGCCGCTGTATGACCCATGACCTGTGGGAAGAACTGGCCAATCAGATCTATCTTTATCTCAGCAGCGTCTCGCTTGAAGATGTCACCCAGCGCCGGGTCCTTGGCACCAGCGGCCTGATCGGCGAGATGCCCCCCATCGTCGCGGTGCAGTGACCCACGCCGGCGTCTATCTCGACCACAACGCCACCACGGCGCTGCGCCCCGAAGCGGTCGCGGCGATCACCGCCGCCCTGGAGGTTCTTGGCAATCCGTCGAGCATCCACCGCGACGGACGGCGGGCCCGCGCCCTGATCGAGGATGCCCGCGACGCCGTCGGCGCCCTTGTCGGCGCCCGGGCCGAGCGGGTGATCTTCACCTCGGGCGGTAGCGAGGCCAATGCCCTTGGTCTGCTGGGAAGCGGTCGTCGGCTGATCGTCGGGGCGACGGAACATCCTTGCGTGCTGCGCGCCGATCCGGCCGCCCTGCGCATCCGCGTCGATCGCCACGGCGTTGTCGATCTTGGCCATCTCGAGGCCTTGCTGCAGGCCGAGCGCAACCCGGCGGTGGTCGGGCTGATGCTGGCCAATAATGAAACCGGCGTCGTCCAGCCGGTGGCCGAGGCGGTGGCCCTGGCCCATGCCCATGGCGCCCTGGTCCATTGCGACGGGGTTCAGGCGCCCGGGCGCATGGCGCTGTCGCTGGCGGCGCTGGGCTGTGACTCGCTTGCGCTCTCGGGTCACAAGATCGGCGGGCCGGCCGGATCGGGCGCCCTGATCCTGGCCGAGGGCCACGAGGTGAGCCCCGGTTTGCGCGGCGGCGGCCAGGAGCGCGGCCGGCGGGCCGGAACCGAGAATCTGCTTGGCATCGTCGGTTTTGGCGCCAGCGCCGCCACCCTGGGCGCCCAAACGGCGGCCGAGTCCACGCGCCTTGGCGCCTTGCGTGGGCGTTTGGAGGCGGCGGTGACGGCGGCAGTCCCCGGGGTAGTGATTTACGGCGCCGGCGTCGCCCGCCTGCCCAACACCACCTGTGTCGGGCTGCCCGGCGTCGGCGCCGATCGTCAGGTGATGGCCCTGGATCTCGCCGGGCTGCGGGTCAGCGCCGGCAGCGCCTGTTCCAGCGGCACCCTGTCGGCCTCGCCGGTGCTGCTGGCGATGGGAGTGGGCGAGGACGCCGCCCGTCAGGCGATCCGGGTCAGTCTTGGCTGGACGACCACCGAGGACGAGGTGAGCGGCTTTATCGAGGCTTATGGGGCGATGGCCGCTCGTCTGACCGCGTGATTTCGTCCCCGGGGCCTTGCTCCCCGGGCTTGGGAGAGGTATATCGCCGGGCAACCTTTCGCATCCGCTCAGGAGTTGACATGCCCAAGGTCATTTTTATCGATCCCGATGGGGTTCGCCACGACGTCGAAGTCGCGGTCGGCTTGTCGGTTCTTGAAGCCGCCCACCAGAACAATATCGAGCTGGAAGGGGCCTGCGAGGGCTCTTTGGCCTGCTCGACCTGCCATGTCGTCGTCGATCCCGACTGGTATGGCAAGCTGCCCGAGGCCACCGAGGAAGAGGAAGACATGCTCGACATGGCCTTCGGTCTGACCCGCACCTCGCGTCTGGGCTGCCAGCTGATCATGACCGAAGAGCTTGACGGTCTGGTGCTGCGCCTGCCGACCGAAACCCGCGATAGCCGGGGCTAGGGACGCGGCCGATGAAGCGCTATCCAGGCGAGGCGGTGCCGGGGCTTATTCCCCAAGACAGCTTGTTCGCCCGCCTGCGCGGCGCCTGCGCGACGGAGTGGCAGGCCTATACCGGCCACGCCTTCGTGCGCCAGATGGGCGAGGGGTCGCTGCGCGAAGAGTGTTTTCGCCATTATCTGGGTCAGGACTATCTGTTCCTGATCCAGTTCGCCCGCGCTTACGCCCTCGCCGCCTATAAGGCCGAGGCGCTGGCCGATCTGCGGACGGCCGGCCTGGGAATGGCCGCCATCCTTGATGAAATGCGCCTGCATGTGTCGTTGTGCCAGCGCTGGGGGCTGGGCCCGGCCGATCTGGAAGCCCTGCCCGAGGCGCGGGCGACGATCGCCTATACCCGCTATGTGCTCGACAAGGGGCTGGCGGGCGACCTGCTTGATCTCCATGTGGCGTTGAGCCCCTGTGTGGTCGGCTATGCCGAGATCGCCCTGACCCTTCGCCAGAGTCTGAGCGAGGATCACCCCTACGCCGAATGGATCGGCGAATATGCCGGCGAGGCTTATCAGGGCGTCGCCCGTAGCGCGGTGGCAACCCTTGATCGCCTGCTGGTCGAGCGCGGCGGCATCGGCCGCATGCCCGCCCTGATCGCCACCTTCCGTCAGGCGACGCGCCTGGAAGCCGATTTCTGGCAGATGGGCCTGACTTTGAGCGCCTGACCCGTGACGAAGGGCCGCCGGTCGTCCGGCAAAACGCCCGCAAAGGATCAAGACCATGTCCCAGACGCCCCTTTCGCCCCCGCCGGTCGGCGGCCGTGTGGTCGTGGCCATGTCGGGCGGCGTCGACAGCTCGGTGACCGCCGCCCTGCTCAAGGAACAGGGGCACGATGTCGTCGGGCTGACCATGCGGCTCTACGACCACGGCAAGCCGCTGGGGCCGGGGGCGCGCACCTGCTGCGCCGGTCAGGATATCCATGACGCCCGTCGCGTCGCCGATCGCCTCGGCATCGCCCATTACGTGCTCGACTATGAAAGCCGCTTCCGCGAAGACGTGATCGAGCCCTTCGCCGCGTCCTATGGCCGGGGCGAGACGCCGATTCCGTGCGTTTTGTGCAATCAGACGGTCAAGTTCCGCGACCTGCTGGCGGCGGCCTTGGATCTGGGCGGCACAGCTTTGGCCACCGGCCATTACGTGCGCCGCCTGGATGGCCCCGAAGGCCCCCGGCTCTATCGCGCCGTCGATCCCGGCCGCGACCAAAGCTATTTCCTGTTCGCCACGACAAAAGGCCAGCTTGGCCGCCTGCTGTTTCCCTTGGGCGCCATGGCCAGCAAGGACGAGACCCGGGCCATCGCCCGCCGTCTGGGGTTGGCGGTCGGCGACAAGCCCGACAGCCAGGATATCTGTTTCGTGCCCGATGGCGATTATGCCAAGGTCGTCGAGCGCCTGCGCCCCGGCGTGGTCGAAGCGGGCGAGATCGTCGATCTGGACGGCACCGTGCTTGGTCATCACCCCGGGCTGATCCATTTCACCGTGGGCCAGCGCCGGGGCGTCGGCATCGGCGGCTCGGCCGAGCCGTTGTATGTGATCGCCTTGGATACAGCGACCCACCGGCTGGTCGTTGGTCCCCACGCCGCCCTGGCGCGGCGCGAGATCGCGGTCTCGGGCCTTAACTGGCTGGGCGAGGGCGAGGGGCCGGCCAGCGCCGGAACCCGGGCCCGCATCAAGATCCGCCACGCCTCGCCGCCCTTTCCCGGCCAGATCTTCCCCGGCGCGGCGGCGGGCGAGGCCCGGGTGGTGCTTGACGAACCCGCCCACGGCGTCGCCCCCGGCCAGGCCGCCGTCTTCTACGGCCTTGACGACAACGACGCCCGGGTGCTGGGCGGCGGCTGGATCGGCGCCAGCCGCTAGACCAAACCGCAGCCCCTCCGCCTATACCTCGCGCAGGTGGCTGAGGAAGCCGTCGACCTCCTTTTCCAACTGGCGGGCCGAGGCCGACAGGTCGTCGGCGGCGGCTTTGATGCCCTGGGTGTTTTCAAGGGCCTGCATGGCTTCGCTGGCGACCGAACCGATATGCAGGCCGACCTCGCGCGAGGCGATCGAGGCCTGTTCGACGTTGCGGGTGATTTCCGAGGTGGCCGAGGTTTGCTGTTCGGTGGCCGCCGCCGCGCCCGAGGCCTGTTCGCGCATGCCGATGACGATGTCATTGACTTCGGTGATCGAGTCCACGGCCTGACCCATCCATTGCTGCATATCGACCACCGTCGCCCGGATGGTATCGGTGGCCCGCGCCGTTTGATTGGCCAGGGCCTTGACCTCGCCGGCGACCACGGCGAAGCCCTTGCCGGCTTCTCCCGCCCGTGCCGCCTCGATGGTGGCGTTGAGGGCCAGCAGATTGGTCTGGCTGGCGATGTCGGTGATCAGGGCGATCACCGCGCCGATATCGGCGGCGGCTTTTTCCAGGCCGCGCACCCGGTCCACCGCCGTCGTCACCGATTCGGCGGCCTTGGTCGCCCCATTGGCGGTGAGCGAGATGGTGCGGGCGATTTCGCCTTGCGAGGCGGTCAGTTCGTTGGTCGCCGCCGCCACCGTCTGCATGTTGATGCCCATTTCCTCCGATGCCGCGGCGACGTTTGAGCTTTTCTGGCTGACGCCCTCGGAGATGCGGCGCATGTCTTCGGAATCATGGGACAGTTTCTGCGCCGAGTCGCTGACGGCCGAGGCCACCGAGCGCACCTTGCCTTCGAAATCATCGGCCATGCGCACATAGCGCGTGACGTCGGTCCAGTTCAACATCGGCCCGAGGAAGGCCCCGCCCTGATCGAAGATCGGGGTGACGTTGCTTTCGATGATCACGCCATCAAGGGTGAAGCGCTCTTTGAAGGGCATGGCCGACGGGGTGGTGGCGCGGCGGCGCATTTCGCCCGGCGACGGGTGGAACTCGTTGGCCGGGTGGCCCATCGCCTGGGCCGCCGACAGGCCGCGTCCCTTGAGAACATGATCAAGCAGCGTCCGCCCGGCGGCGTTCATATAGGTAATGGTCAGATCGGCGGGATGGCAGAGCAGGGTGGGGGTGGGCTGCAGCTCGACCATCTGCTTGAGCTTGAAGGCCTCGTCGACCGAGGTGCGCAGGGCGTCGGTCGCCCGCGCCATGGTGCCCAACTCGTCCTTGCGGGTCAGGCCGACGATCGTAATGTCGGTCTTGCCCCCGGAGATCTGGGAGATCGCCTGGGCGACGCGCACCAAAGGCCGCGAGATGCCGCCCGCCGACAGCCAGACCAGCCCGATGCCAAGAATGGCGACGACGACGCCAACGCCAAGCTGGGTGCTGATGGTATCGTTGGTGCGGCTCTGGATCTCGGTTTCAAGGGCGATGGCTTGTTCAAGCACGACGGCGCGTGGCACGCGGATGACCACCGCCCACGAGGTTCCCGTGCGGCCCATGGCGATCGGCGCCATGGCGACCAGCGATTTGGTCGCTCCATCGTCAACAGTCACCGCCTTGGTCGGATCGAACTTGGGGAAGAGCGCCGCCGCATCGGGATCGTTCTCGCCCAGCGGCTTGCCGATCGATTGCGGGTATTTGCTGTGGGCGACGACCAAGCCGTCGCCATTGACGATCATCACATCGTTATGATCGTCAAAGAGCGAGGCCGAGACGCTGACCGCCAGCTTCTGCACAAAAGACAGATCGTAATCCGCCCCGGCGACGCCTTGGAAAACCCCGCCGACGACGACGGGAACCGACATGGTGGCGAGAAAAACCGGCTTGCCCTGAACGATATAGGGCAGCGGCCCAACGATGCTTTCCTTGCCGGTGCGCTGCGGCCCCAGATACCACGCCCCCTTGACGATGCCATTGGGATGGCGGGCCTCGCTGTCGTATTCGACCAAGGGCTGGATGGCCAGGGTGCCATCGGCGCCGCGCGTCCAATAGGGCAAAAATCGCCCGGTCTTGTCCGATCCGGTCGCCGTGCCGTCAACGAACAGGGCGTCTTGGCCATCAAGCCCATCAGGCTGCCAAGCCGAATAAGTGCCGTTGAATTCCGGATTGTCCTTCAAGACGTTCAACAAGATGGCGTTGAACGCCTGACGTTGCGCCCGGGCCTGATCGGGGCTGTTGTTGGGGCCGTCTTCCAGGGCGCCGAAGGTGTTGGCGGTGGTGCGCGCGGCATCAAAAGCGCCGTTCAGCGTCGCCTTGATCGAGGCGGCCTGGGTGGTCGCCAGATTGCGCAAGATATCCTCGGCATTGGCGAGGCTCAGCGCGCCGGTGCGCTCGCCGACATAGGTCTGGGTGGTTTTCGACGAGTAAATGGAAAAAGAAATCAAAGTGGCGGCGGCGATGATCAGGCAGGCCCCCGACAGGCCTGAGATCTTCATCTGAATGGAATGGAGTTTTATCATGATTTCCCGCGCCTTTTTATGAGACAGACAGGACGGTATCCTGTGCTGGCGACCGGGCTTGCGAGAGCCCCGGGCGATCTCACGCATGCGCGATGCCACGGGAAAGGGCGGGTTATAACAGAGCGGTACTCAGCGCGCCCCTTTCGGCGCCTCGCCGAAAGCAAGCTTTCTTGCAAAATGCATCGCACTCTGGAGAAAGGCGGGAGCGGCGGCGGCGAGGCCGCCGCGACCGGGGTCGGGGGTTAGGGGGCGGCCGCGGAGGGTTGGCTTTCATACTCGGTCATCAGATGCGCGGGCTGAACCTTGAGCGCCGCGTCGCGGTCAAAGCGCAGCTACAGGGCGCCCAGACCGGGCAGCGAGAGGGCGGCGCCCTGCTGTTGGCCGTCTTGCATCAGCATGTAATCGGCCCCTCGTTCTGAATGACGTAATCGATGCGGCCCTTGGGCCCCGATCACACCTCGGCGAGGAAGACCTTGCCATCCCAGGGATGGTTGACCCCATGGCTTTTGATCAGCACGTGATCGCCCTTGGCCGTCGGCGCCACCTCGACCGTCAAGGTCTTTGGTCCCTGATAGGACTCGCCGTAAGCGGCCATCGGTTCGCCGGCCACGGCGGGAAGGGCGAGGGCGCAGAAGGCGAAGGAGAGGGGGAGGGGGGATCGCATGAGGGGGGCTCCTGTGGGGGATGGTCGAAACACTCGCCCATAAAAAGCCCCCCAAGCCCCCTTCGTCCATGTCTTTGCGGCGAAGGGGCTGGTTGATTTTCCCGAGACTCTCCCCTTCCGTGGCGGTAGGGACCAGAATAAGGCCTATGAGGTAGACGAAGATCTCCTCTTGGGTGATGGTGACCGCACGAGCGAAAGGATCTTCGTGCGCAAAATCGGAGAAAAGACCCCGCCCCTGATCCGGGTGGTCTGTTGGAATATCCTGCATGGCGGTGGGCGGCGGGTCGACGCCATTCTGACGCGGATCGTTCGTCATCGGCCTGATGTGCTTATTCTCACAGAGTTCCGTAACGATGCCTCGGGCCAACGGCTGCGGGCCGGTTTGAGAGACATTGGTCTTTGGTATGAACACTTTGTTCCTACTCATAAGACCTCCAATGGCGTGCTGATCGCCGCCCGGGACTATGTCGATGCGGTGCAGCCCCTCGATACCACGGTGCGAAAGCCCCATCTTTTGCTGGAAGGGCTGGTTGCGGGACTCTCGGTTATTGGCGTGTACATGCCGATGGGCGAGGCCAAGACGCCTTACTGGGAGGCGGTCGTCGCCGCCGCGCGGCGGCGCGAGGCCAGCCCGACGCTGGTCATCGGCGACTTCAACACCGGCAAGCACTTCATTGATGAGAAAGGGACCTCTCTGGTTTCCGCCCCTTTCATGAACCGCATGGAAGAGGCCGGGTTCGTCGATCTCTGGCGTGCCCGAAATCCCGAGGGCCGCGAGTTCACTTGGTTCAGCCACAAGGGAAACGGCTTCCGCCTTGACCACGCTTTCGCCTCGCCCTCGCTGGCCGCAAGGGTCACCGACGTCTTCTATTCCCATGCCGAACGCCTCGACCGCATTTCCGACCACTCGGCCCTGATCTTGGATATTCAGGCTTGGACCGAATGAAAAGGGGTCTAAACCGGGTCTGACCCCTTTTTCTTTGACCCCTTTTTCTTTGCGGCCCAAGCCGATTGGTCGGCCCTTCAGCGCGGGCAATTCTCGCTGCGCCTGTCGCTCGCCCTCGGCCGGGCCGACATCGTTGCCGGTCAACCCTTCGTCGTCACCGGCTTCCGCCCGGAAATCACCGCGGTGCGCTGATGGGCCCACGAGGTGAGCCACACCGTTGACGGGTCGGGCGGGTTCACCACCAGCATCACGGCCGAAAGCGCCGAGCCGGATAGCAAAGACAAGGGCGCGGACAAGGACGACGACGACGATTTCTAGCGGGCTGGTGAAAATCGATAAGGGTATGGAAACCCAATAAGGGTGCGGGAATTGATCTGTTTGAAACAACCCGCGCCGCGTATACACGCGTTGCAGTCTGAACCCGAGGCGGGTATAGTTGGCGCATGATCCGATCGTTCGCAGACAAGGATACCGAGGGGCTTTTTCACGGGCGTTTTGCCCGTAAGCTGCCCCACGATATCCAACGCATCGCCCAGCGCAAGCTGCGGCAGATCCATGCCGCCGAAGTGCTGACCGACCTGCGAGCGCCCCCGGGCAACCACCTGGAGGCCCTGCAACGGGACCGGGCCGGGCAGCACAGCATCAGGATCAATGACCAATGGCGCATCTGTTTTGTTTGGAAAGACGGCGGTGCCGAAGATGTTGAAATCGTCGACTACCACTAAGGAGATCAAGAACATGACCATCAGGGATCTCTCCCCCGTCCATCCCGGCGAACAGCTTCGGGAGGAGTTCATGAAGCCGCTGAAAATCAGCGCCTATAAGTTGGCCAAAGACATCGACGTTCCGGTTAGCCGCATCCAGGATCTGGCCGCCGAGCGGCGGTCCGTCACCGGCGACACCGCTCTGCGCCTCTCCCGATATTTCGGCACCACCCCGGAATTCTGGCTGAATATGCAGCGAGATTTCGACCTGGAAGTCGCCGAGATCGCCGTGGGCGATCAGATCATCGCCAAGGTGCAGCCCCGCGCCGCCTGAGGGGAGCGGAGCGAAGCGAATCACCGGCCTTGCCATCCTGATCCCGCGCGATCGTCCCTGGCCGACATTTCTCATTGCCGCATCGTAACCACTATCCGACATGCCGTGCTCCCTCCCGCAATGGCATGTCGGAAAGCTACCCGTAGGAATAAAGTTCGAGTCGTTTCAACCGCTTCGACGCTGAAACGTTACCCCTGGCGCAGCGCGCGATCCGCCGCCTGGGCGAGGAAGGCGCTGCGGCCGCGCGGGCCGGCCGTGCGATCGATGCGCGCCAGCAGCCCTTCTTCCAGCGTGACATTGACCCGCACCATGCGCCCCGGGCGATCGGCCGGGATCATCACCAAAGCCACGCGGTTCACCTCGGGGGCGTCAACCACCGCATCCGCCGGCGTCGGGTCGGCGATCGGTTGGCCAGCCTCGGCCAGTCCTTCCAGGTGCAGGGCCAAAGCGTCCTCGGCCATGGTGATCGCCTCGGCCACGGTTTCCCCACCGCTGACGCAGCCGGGAAAGTCGGGGAAGCTCACGCCGTAATCGGACTCGGGGTCCTTGTCGATAACGGCCAGATAAAAGGTTTTCATGGCACGTCTCCCTTAACGCAGCTTCAGGCCGGTAATGGCTTCGATACTTCGAAGGACACCGATGGAGAGGGCGAGTTTAGGGTGGGGGAGTTACCACCTGCGGGTGACGGGGCCCTGCGCGGCCGTCTGCTGTCGCCCGAGATGGTCGCCCTGGTGGTCGAGACTTACAACGCGGAGCGCCTGCGCGCGGAAGGCATGCTGCAGCGTGACAAGATGCGTGACGCGTTGCGGCGCCTCGAGCGCAAGATCAAGGCTACGGAAGGCTACGGCGGAGCTGGCGGGGCGCGAATACCGCGCTGGCGGTGGAGCATCTACGCGCCTTGATCGCCTGCATCGAGGTTTTCCCCGGCGAGGGGCGAGGGCAGAAAAACCTGAAGCTTCACGGGCACTTGGCCCAAATAGTAAACCTCGCCCGGCGTAAACCGGGCGAGGCTCTTCACACTGTATTGGTGGTAGCGGAGGAGGGACTCGAACCCCCGACACGCGGATTATGATTCCGCTGCTCTAACCAACTGAGCTACTCCGCCGTCGCTGTGGAGGACGGCTATTTACAGGGGGGCTGGCGGGGTGTCAAGGGTGACGTGCGGGTTTTTTGCGAAATCATCCCTCGCCCTGGCGGCGCTTGCCCAGGGCGCGTCGCAGGTGGGCGCGGCTGTCGGCGGGCAGGTCGTCGACGGCGCCGGCCAGGGTGCGCAATTCCTGGCGCAGGCCGTGGATCTGGTCGATCAGCGACAGCACCACCGGGATCGCCTCCTCGTTCAGGTCCATCTCGCTGCGCAGCTGCCAAATCAGGCGGACGCGGGCGAGGTCGATCTCGTCGAAGGCCGGGCCGGCTTCGCCCTGGGCGGGGGCGACCCAGCCCTCGCTGACCCATAGGCGCAGGTGGGTTAGGGAAAGCTGGCCGACGCTCGCCACCACGTCGCGTTCACTTAATCTCATGATGTCTTACTCCGACCCGCATGGGCCGTATGGGCGGCAGGGGTTGTTTGGGCCATGAGGGGGGCGCGGGGATCATAGGGGTGATCCTTGCGCCATTGGCTAAGGAAGTTCGCCAGGGCGCCGTCGATGGCCGGGGGCAGGGCGATTTTCAAGATCACCCGTTGATCGCCGGCCGGGCGATTGGCCGGATGAATGCCCTTGCCGCGCAGGCGCAGCACGTCGCCGCTGGTCGTCCCGGGGGGCAGGGTCATCGCCACCTTGCCGCTGATGGTTGGAACCTCGATTTTGCCGCCCAGCACCGCCTCGTCAAGAGTGATCGGCACCTCGATCACGATATCGTCGCCGTCGCGCTGGAAGGCGGGGTGAGGGGGCACGCTGATCTCGACCAGACCGTCGCCGGCCTCGCCGCCGTTCAGGCCCGGCGCTCCCTTGCCCTTCAGGCGCAGGATCTCGCCGTCGCGGGTTCCGGGCGGGATGGTCAGATCCAGCACCGGCCCATCGGGCAGGGTGACGCGCTTGCGCAGGCCATTCGCCGCGTCGAGGAAATCGAGGGTGAGGTGAAAGCGCAGGTCGCGTCCCGGGCGCGGCCCCTTGCGCCCGCGTCCCAAGCCGGCGGAAAACAGGTCGGAGAGGTCTTCGAAATCCTCAAAGCCGGCGGTGGTGCCATAGCCGCCGGTGGCCCCGGCATCGGCGTAATCGCGGTAATAATAGCGCGACGAGGCGCCGGAACCCGGCCCCCCTGGCGCGGAGGAGGGCCGCTCGGGGGCGCGTTCGGCGCCGCTGGCGTCGATCTCGCCGCGATCGAAGCGCGCCCGCTTGGCGCTGTCGCCAAGAATGTCATGGGCGGCCGCCAGCTCGCGGAAAGTGGCCGCGGCCTGCGGGTCGCCGGGATGGAGGTCGGGGTGCGAGGCCTTGGCCAGTTTGCGGTAGGCCTTGCGAATGTCATCGGCGGTGGCGTCCTTGCCGACGCCGAGAATGCGATAGGGATCCTTGCTCACGGCCGAGGCCTTGTTGGTTGCATCCGTGCCAACCGCGCCATGCGGGGACTTCGTCGTTCAATGTGGGCGGTGATACCGGCCTGTCAAGGCGGCGTCCCCGGGGGAACGCCCCCGACGTTTTTGCATTTTGAAAAGGGTTGCATCGGCGGCGGCGCATCGTCAGTATATAAAGATCATAGATTTTTAGCATTTAAAACTGGGGTGCCGTCCTCCCCCGCGATCGCCGACCGAATCATCCCCTTCCCCTGTCCCTCTCTCTGCCGCTTTTCCTTCTCTCTTTGTATGAAGGTTCCCCCCTATGTCCCTGTCCCGCAGAAGTTTTCTTGCCTCAACCGCCCTTCTGGCGGGAGCGGCGGCCCTGCCGCGTTTCTCCTGGGCGCAGGGCGCCCCGGCGCCGGTCGCCGGCGGCGTGTTGACCGCCCATCTCAGTTCCGAGCAGCGCATCCTCAATCCGGCGCTGCGCGCCTCGACGGGGGTCTATGTCATCACCAGCAAGATCATCGAATCGCTGGTTGATCTTGGCCCCGATGGCGCGCCGACGCCGGTTCTCGCCACGCGTTGGGAGGCCGCCGCCGATGGCAAATCGGTGACCTTCACCCTGCGCGAGGGGGTGAAGTGGCACGACGGCAAGCCCTTCACCTCGGCCGACGTTCAGTATTCGGCGATGGAGCTGTGGAAGAAGCACCTGAATTACGGCACCCAGCTTCAGCGCTATCTGGAAGCCGTCGACACCCCCGACGCCACCACGGCGATCTTCCGCTATAGCCGGACCATGCCGCTGCCCCTGTTGCTGCGCGCCCTGGCCGATCTGGGCTATGTCGTGCCGCGCCATCTGTTCGAGGGCACCAACGTTCTGGAAAACCCGGCGAATACGGCGCCGATCGGTACCGGTCCGTTCAAATTCGTCGAATACCAGCGCGGCCAGTATATCGTCGCCGAGCGCAATCCCGAGTATTGGCGGAAGGGCGAACCCTATCTCGACCGCGTCGTCTGGCGCTTCATCACCGATAAATCGGCCGCCAGCGCCGCCCTGGAAACCGGGCAGGTGCAGATCAGCGCCTATACCCAGCTCGCCCTGTCGGACATCGAACGCCTGGCCAAGGATTCGCGCTTCGAGGTGTCGTCGCGCGGCAACGAGGCCAATTCGTTCAACAATACGGTCGAGTTCAACCATCGCCGCAAGGAACTGGCCGATGTCCGCGTCCGCCGCGCCATCGCCCATGCCGTCGATGTCGATTTCTTCGTCGAGAACTTCCTCTATGGGCGCGGCAAGCGGGCGACCGGCTTCATCCCGTCGATTTCCCAGGCCTTTTATCCGGGCGGCGCCTTCCCCTATCCGTTTGACACCAAGAAGGCCGAGGCCCTGCTCGACGAGGCCGGCTATCCGCGCCAAAAGGGCGGCGAGCGCTTTTCGCTGCGCCTGTTGCCGATCCTGAACGGCGAGGATGTGCCCCAGTTCGCCACCTTCCTTCAGCAGTCGCTGGCCGAGGTCGGCATCAAGGTCGAGATCGTCCAGCTTGATGTCGCTGGCGCCCTGTCGGCGATCTACAAGGATTGGAACTTCGATCTGGCGACCGGCTGGCACCAGTATCGGGGCGATCCGGCGGTGTCGACCACCGTGTGGTTCCGCTCGGGTAGCCCCAAGGGCGCGCCGTGGACCAACCAGTTCGGTTGGGAATCGGCCGAGGTCGATACGCTGATCGACGATGCCGCCGCCGAGATCGATCCGGTCAAGCGCAAGGCCCTTTACGCCCAATTGGTCGATGTGATCAACGAAGAGTTGCCGGTGTGGTTCGCCACCGAGCGGCAATTCGTGTCGGTCACCAATAAAGTCGTCCAAAACCACCATAATATCCCGCGCTGGCCGTCCAGTGACTGGCATGATACCTGGATTGCCAAGTAGGATTTACCATCGGGGTCGGCGGGCCGCTTTCGGGTGGCCCGCCAGAGTGAAAATCGGACGATTTCATGAGCCTTTTCCTGTTCGCCCTGC
The DNA here is from genome assembly GCF_000013085.1 of Rhodospirillum rubrum ATCC 11170. Lineage (NCBI taxonomy): Bacteria > Pseudomonadati > Pseudomonadota > Alphaproteobacteria > Rhodospirillales > Rhodospirillaceae > Rhodospirillum > Rhodospirillum rubrum. The sequence continues at coordinate 2,328,191 of NC_007643.1, read as the reverse complement.
GCCGGTTGGCGACAAGCATCCCCAGTTTGCTGATCATTCTGGTCGGCGTTTTTCTGCTGTTGCAACTCGCCCCGGGCGACACGGTCGACGCGCTGTTGGCCCAGATGGGCGGCGGCGATGCCCAGATCATCGAAACGCTCCGCCACTTCTATGGGCTTGACGCCCCGGTGGCGGTGCAGTTGGGGCGCTATCTGCTGCGCCTCGTGCAGTTCGACCTGGGCTATTCGGCCATCTACGGCAAGCCGGTGATCGATGTGATCGTCGAACGCCTGCCGGTCACCTTGCTGCTGATGGGCGCCTCGCTGGTGGTGGCGGTGAGCGGCGGCGTGGCCCTGGGCGTTCTGGCGGCGCGGCGGGTCAATAAATGGCCCGATACGCTGATCTCCACCCTTGGGCTGGTCTTCTACGCCACGCCGTCGTTCTGGCTGGGGCTGATGGCCGTGGTCGTCTTCGCCGTCAAGCTGGGCTGGCTGCCGCCGGGCGGCTTCGAGGAGGTGGGGGCGGGCTATCAGGGACTGACCCGGGCCCTGGATATCGCCCGCCATATGGCCCTGCCGACGATCACCCTGTCGCTGATTTTCCTTGCCACCTATCTGCGGATCATGCGCGCCTCGATGCTCGAGGTCTCCTCGCTCGATTTCGTCCGCACGGCGCGGGCCAAGGGGGTGGACGAGACCAAGATCGTCACCCACCACGTGCTGCGCAACGCCCTGTTGCCGATGCTGACCCTGATCGGCCTGAACGCCAGCACCATGCTGGGCGGATCGGTGGTGGTGGAAAGCGTCTTCACCCTGCCGGGCCTCGGCCGGCTGGCTTACGAATCGGTGGTGCAGCGCGATCTCAATACCCTGCTCGGCATTGTCTTGCTGTCGGCGGTTCTGGTGATCGTCGTCAATTTCATCGTCGACCTGCTGTATGCCCGGCTTGATCCGCGCATCCGCGCCAAAGGACACTGAAGCGATGGCCGCTTTTCGTCGCTATTTCCGCAATCCGTCGGCCGTGCTCGGGCTGGTCTTGCTGATCGCCGTCCTCGGTTTGGCGCTCAGCGCCGATCTGTTGTTCCCGCGCGATCCCCTGGCCCTGGCCGGACGGCCGCTGCAATGGCCGCTAGACAATCCCCGCTTCTGGCTGGGGACGGATAATTCGGGGCGCGATATCGCCGCCCAGATCTTCCATGGCGCCCGGCTGTCGCTGGTGATCGGCGTCGTCGCCACCTCGATCGCCATCGCGCTCGGCGTGCTGGTCGGCGCCCTGGCCGGCTATTACGGCGGGCTGGTCGATGACGCCCTGATGCGCATCACCGACGCCTTTCAGACCCTGCCGAATTTCCTGTTGCTGCTGCTGCTGATCGCGGTTTTCGGCTCGCGCATCGAAACCGTGGTGATCGCCATCGGCATCGTCTCGTGGCCGGCGCCGGCTAGGCTGACCCGGGCGGAGTTCCTGTCGCTGCGCGGGCGGGAATTCGTTCAGGCCGCCCGCCTTGCCGGCCTGCGCGACCTGCGGCTGATCTTCCGCGAGATCCTGCCCAACGCCCTGCCGCCGATCATCGTTTACGCCAGCGTGGTGATGGCGACGGCCATCTTGCTGGAAAGCGCGCTGGCCTTCCTTAATCTGTCTGACCCCAATGTGTCCTCGTGGGGCAATCTGATCGGCCAGGGCCGGGGGGTGCTGCGCAGCGAGTGGTATGTTTCGGCCATCCCCGGCTTTGCCATTCTTCTGACCGTTCTGGCGGTGTCGCTTGTCGGCCAGGGGCTGAACGACGCCCTTAACCCAAGGCTTGCCGACCAATGACCGCGCCGACCCTTCCCTTGGCCTCCCCCCGCCTGATTATCGACGATCTGCGCGTCGCCCTGCCTAAAAGCGCCGACCGTCCCTTCGCCCTAAACGGCATTTCGCTGACCGTCGGCGCCGACGAGATCGTCTGTCTGGTCGGCGAAAGCGGCTCGGGCAAATCGATGACCGCTGGCGCCATCATGCGACTGCTTGGGCCGTCGACGCCGATCACCGGCGGGCGCATCCTGCTTGAAGGCGTGGATCTGCTCGGCCTGTCCGAAGCGGCCATGCGCGCCGTGCGCGGCGCCCGGGTGGGGATGATCTTCCAAGAACCGATGACGGCGCTTAATCCGCTGCATACCATCGGCGATCAGATCGCCGAGACCTTCCGCACCCATGGCACGCTTGGCCGCGCCGAGATCGAACGCCGGGTGCTTGATCTGCTGGCCGAGGTGCTGATCCCCGATCCGGTGGCGGCGGCCAAGGCCTATCCCCACGAGCTGTCGGGGGGGCAGCGCCAGCGGGCGATGATCGCCATGGCCCTGGCCCTGGAGCCGGCGCTGCTGATCGCCGACGAGCCGACCACGGCGCTTGATGTCACCACCCAGGCGCAGATCCTCGCCCTGATCCGCGATCTGCAGCGGCGCAAGGGCACGGGCGTGCTGTTCGTCACCCATGATTTCGGCGTGGTGGCGGAAATCGCCGATCGCGTCGCCGTGATGCGCGGCGGCGAGGTGGTCGAGGAGGGGGCGGCCGCCCAGGTCCTCAACCATCCGCTCCATCCCTATACCCGGGCGCTGATCGCCGCCGTGCCGCCGCTGGTTCCGGCGCCGCCGCGGCCGGTCACCGGCCCGCCGTTGCTGCGGGTCGAGGGCCTATCGAAGACCTATCGCAGCGGCGGCTTCTTTGGCCGGGGCGGACGGGTGACCCATGCGGTCAAGGATGTGTCGTTCACCCTGCGGCGCGGGGCGACGCTGGGGATCGTCGGCGAAAGCGGCTCGGGCAAATCGACCCTGGCGCGCTGCGTCGTCCGCCTGCTGACCAGCGAAAGCGGCTCCATCCATCTCGACGACATCGATCTATCGGCCCTGACCGACAACGACTGGCACCGCGAAAGCCGGCGCATCCAGATGGTGTTCCAGGACCCCTATGGCTCGCTCAATCCCCGGCGGCGGGTTGGCGAGCTGGTGGCCCAGGGGCCGATCGTGCGCGGGGCGCCGCGCCGCGAGGTCGAAGCCCGGGTGCGCGAGCTGTTCGCCCTGGTCGGCCTCGACCCCAAGGCGGTGGACCGCTTCCCCCACGAGTTCTCCGGCGGGCAGCGCCAGCGCATCGGTCTGGCCCGCGCCCTGGCCCTTGATCCCGATGTGCTGGTCGCCGACGAGGCGGTCTCGGCCCTTGACGTCTCGGTGCAGGCCCAGGTTCTGGCCCTGCTTGCCGATCTGCGCGAGCGGCTGAATTTGTCGGTGCTGTTCATCACCCATGATCTGCGGGTGGCCGGACAGATCGCCGATGATATCCTGGTGATGAAGGATGGCGCCGTGGTCGAAGCCGGTCCGACCGCCCGGGTGTTCGCCGATCCCCATCACCCCTATACGAAAACCCTGATGGCGGCGGTGCCCGGACGGGCCTGGATGCCCCCGGTCACGGCGGCCGACCGGCGGGCCGACGACCCGGCGCCCGTTCCCCTTGGTCTTTAGGACGCTCATGGCTCCCCCTTCGCCGCCGCTGATGCTGACCACCGGCCCGGTCACCGCCTATCCCGAGGTTTCCGAGGCCCTGTCGCGACCGATCCTTTATGATGGCGACGACGCCTTTCGCGGCTATTACGCCCAGGTTCTGGCGATGCTGGGCCGGGTGATGGGCTTGTCCACGCCGCCGGTGATTTTGCAAGGCGAGGCGATCTTGGGCATCGAGGCCGCCGCCGCCGGACTGATCGGCCCCAAGGACGTGGTGCTCAATTTGGTCTCGGGCGTTTATGGCCAGGGCTTTGGCCGCTATGCCTTGCGCGCCGGCGCCGAGGTGATCGAACTGGCCGTGCCGTTTGACGCGGCGATCGATCCGGCGGACGTCGCCCGGAGCTTACGCGCGCGCCCCGATATCGGCGTGGTCGCCGTCTGTCATCATGACACGCCCTCGGGCACGCTCAATCCGCTGGCCGACATCGGCGCGGTGGTCGCCGCCCACGGCGCCTTGTTGATCGTCGATGCCGTGTCGTCCTTCGGTGGCATGGAGGTGTTTCCCGAGGCGGTGGCGGCCGATCTGTTCATCACCTCGCCGGCGAAATGCCTGGGCGGAACCCCGGGGCTGAGTTTGCTGGGCGTGTCCGATCGCGCCTGGGCCAAAATGCGGGCCAATCCCCAGGCGCCGCGCGGCTCGTTCCTCAGCCTGCTTGATTGGCAAGACGTTATCGAGGACGGCCGGACCTTTCCGGTCACGCCGTCGATCGCCGAGATCTATGGCCTGGAAGCCGCCCTTGCGCGCCATCTGGCCGAGGGCGAGCGGGCGGTCTGGGCCCGCCACGCCCTGACGGCGCGGGCGACCCGGGCGGGGATTCTGGCCCTGGGATTGGCGCTGTGGCCGACCAGCGAGGCGCTCTGTTCGCCGACCACCACGGCGATCCGCATCCCCGACGGCCTGTCGGACAAGGCCTTGCGCGATCATGCCCGCGACCGGTCGGGCGTGTTGCTGTCGCTGGGGCGGGGGGCGACGGCGGGCAAGGTTCTGCGCATCGGCCATATGGGCCCGGCCGCCCAACCCGATCACGCGCTGCGCGCCGTCGCCGCCCTGGCAGCGGCAGCCAGCGCCCAGGGGCTCGCCGTCGATCGGCCGGCGGGCGAAAGCGCGGTTCGCGCCGTGATCGACGGCATGTGATCGTCCGTTACCGCAGATCGCTGGCCACCCGGCGCACCGCCTGGACCCAGCCGGCGTACAGGCTTTCGCGGCGGCTGGCGGGCATATGCGGGGTGAACAGGCGGTCGCGGTGCCATTGGCCGCCAAGGTCGGCCGGGCTGGCGAAGACCCCCGCTCCCAGGCCGGCCAGGGCGGCGGCGCCCAGCGCCGTGGTTTCGATCACCCGCGGGCGTTCAACGGCGATGCCGGTGATATCGGCCAGGAACTGACAGACCCAATCATTAGCGACCATGCCGCCATCGACGCGCAGGGCCAGCGGCTTGGTGCCGCTGTCGGCGGCCATGGCATCGAGCAGGTCGCGGGTTTGATAGCCCTGGGCCTCCAGGGCGGCGCGGGCGACCTGTTCAAGCGAGGTGTCGCGCGTCAGGCCAAGGATGGCGCCGCGCGCCTCCGGGTCCCAATAGGGGGCGCCGAGGCCGGTGAAGGCCGGAACCATATAGCAGCCGCCCGTATCGGCCACGGCTTCGGCCAGGACCTGGGTTTCGGCGGCGCTGGAAATCGCCCGCAACCCGTCGCGCAGCCATTGCACCGCCGCCCCGGCGACGAAGATCGAGCCTTCCAGGGCATAAGTGCTCTGGCCATTCAGCCGGTAGGCCAGGGTGGTCAGCAATTGATTGCGGCTTTCGACGAAGGTCTGGCCGATGTTGAGCAGGGCGAAGGCGCCGGTGCCATAGGTCGATTTGATCATGCCCCGGGTGAAGCAGCCCTGGCCGACCATGGCGGCATGCTGGTCGCCGGCCATGCCGGTGATCGGGATCGGCGCGCCGAACAGCCCGGGCAGGGTTTCGCCAAAGCGCCCGGCGTTATCGACCACCCGGGGCAGCAGGGCGGCGGGGATGCGAAACAGCGCCAGAAGATCCTCGTCCCAACGGTTGGCGCGGATGTCGAACAGCAAGGTGCGGGCGGCGTTCGTGGCGTCGCTGGCGTGGACGGCGCCGCCGGTCAGCTTATAGAGCAGCCAGGATTCGACCGTGCCGAACGCCAGCTCGCCGGCTTCGGCCCGCCGGCGCAACACCGGATCGTGATCAAGCATCCAGCCGATCTTGGTGGCCGAGAAATAGGGATCGATCAGCAGGCCGGTCTTGCGCCGCACCAGCGCCTCATGGCCCTGGGCCTTCAGTTCGCGGCACAGCGCCGCCGTGCGGCGATCTTGCCAGACGATGGCGTTATGAACCGGCTGGCCGCTGGCGCGCTCCCACAGCACGGCGGTTTCGCGTTGATTGGTCAGGCCGATGGCGCTGATGGCATGGGCGGCGACATCGGCCCGGTCCAGCGCCTCGCGGGCCACCGCCAAGCTGTCTTCCCAGATCGCCGTCGCGTCGTGTTCAACCCAGCCATCGCCGGGGAAATACTGGACCAGGTCCTTTTGGGCCCGGGCGATCGGCTGGCCCTCGTGATCGAAAACGATGGCCCGGCTGCTGGTGGTTCCCTGGTCGATGGCAAGAAGAAAGGGCATGCTGGACGGTCCTGATCCGGGGCGGGGAAGCGGCGGGATGATCCGCCGCCTCCCCCATTTTCAAAAGAACGCCCGCCAGTTTACGCCATTTTCGCGCGAGGGCGAACGCCCTTGCCCCGGCTTCTTATCGCGCGGGTTTCCCCTCCCAGGCGAGGGCGTCGAGAGCTTGCGCATCAAGGTGGACCTCGCCGCCGCTGGCGCGGAAGGTCGCACTCATCTGGTCCAGTCCGGCCTGGGTCAGGGCGTCCGCCCCCTCGAGGGCGCCGTCGCGGATATCATGGCTGATCTTCATCGAACAGAACTTCGGCCCGCACATCGAACAGAAATGCGCCGTCTTATGGGCGGCATGGGGCAGGGTTTCGTCGTGGAAGGCCCGCGCGCCTTCGGGATCGAGGCCGAGGTTGAACTGGTCGCTCCAGCGGAAATCGAAGCGCGCCCTGCTGATGGCGTCGTCGCGCAGCTGGGCGGCGGGATGCCCCTTGGCGATATCGGCGGCATGGGCGGCCAGCTTATAGGCGATCACCCCGGCCTTGACGTCGGCGCGATCGGGCAGCCCCAGGTGTTCCTTGGGGGTGACGTAGCACAGCATGGCGGTGCCGAACCAGCCGATCATCGCCGCGCCGATCGCCGAGGTGATGTGGTCGTGGCCGGGCGCGATATCGGTGGTCAAGGGCCCCAGGGTATAGAACGGCGCCTCGCCGCAGGTGGCGAGTTGGCGGTCCATATTGGCCTTGATCTTGTGCATGGGCACATGGCCCGGGCCTTCGACCATCACCTGACAGCCGTGCTCCCAGGCCACCGCCGTCAAGGCGCCCAAAGTGTCGAGTTCGGCGAATTGGGCGGCGTCATTGGCATCGGCCACCGATCCCGGGCGCAGGCCGTCGCCTAGCGAAAAGGCCACGTCATAGCGGCGCAGGATGGCGCAGATATCGGCGAAGCGCTCATAAAGGAAATTCTCGCGGTGGTGGGACAAGCACCATTTGGCCAGGATCGAACCGCCGCGACTGACGATGCCGGTGGTGCGCGACGCGGTCAGCGGAATATGGGCCAGCCGCACCCCGGCATGGATGGTGAAATAATCAACGCCCTGTTCGCATTGTTCGATCAGGGTGTCTTCGAACACCGCCCAGTCAAGGCGGGTGGCGTCGCCGCCCACCTTTTCCAAAGCCTGATACAGGGGAACGGTGCCGATGGGCACCGGACTGTTGCGCAAGATCCATTCGCGGGTGGCGTGGATGGCCTTGCCCGTCGACAGATCCATCACCGTGTCGGCCCCCCAGCGGATGGCCCAGACCAGCTTTGCCACCTCGTCCTCGATCGACGATCCCAGGGCCGAATTGCCGATATTGGCGTTGACCTTGACCAGGAAGTTGCGGCCGATGATCGTCGGTTCAAGCTCGGGATGGTTGATGTTGGCCGGGATGATCGCCCGCCCGGCGGCGATCTCGGCGCGGACGAACTCGGGCGTGACATGGGCGGGCAGGGCGGCGCCAAAGGCCTCGCCGCCCGCCAACCGCGCGCAGGCCCCGGCCACGGCGCTGTCCCGGCCCAGGTTCTCCCGCGTCGCCACATAGATCATCTCGTCGGTGATCACTCCGGCGCGGGCGTATTCCAGTTGGGTGAAGGGGGTCTCATCGCGGCGGCGCAAGGGGGCGTAGGTCAGGGGAAAGGCCTCGAAATCGCCTTCACTCGGGGCGGGGCGGCCGGCCGTGACCGTGGAATTGCCCCGGGCGCTGGCCCAAGACGCCCGATGGCGGGCCAATCCCTGGCGCAGATCGATCGTCGCCTCGGGATCGCTATAGGGGCCCGAAGGGTCGGCCACCCGCACCGGGGCTTCGCCCGGGTCGGACAGGATGATCTCGCGAAAGGGCACGCGCAAATGGGGGGCGTCGGCCGGGCGGGCATAAACCTTGCGCGAGCCGGGAAAGGGCGCCGTGGCGCTGGCCAGCGGACTGGTGGGGGATAGGGAGGATAAAAACGGCGCAGTCATCGCTCTTCTCCGTCGAGAAAAAGGGCGGTCTGCTGACGGGGAGGAGGGGAGGGGGCCGCCGAAGGGAACGAGTGCGCCGGCCCGCGTTCCGTCCCTTCGCCGGCATGACCCGGATCAGGTTCGAAGGGTCACCGCGCGCCCTCGGGGAAAGCCCCCTTCAGCCATCGGTATCTCAGCCCCTTGCCGGGGCCCCCCTGGAACAGGTTCGGCAACCTTAAAGGGATTTTTGCCGATCGGCCACGATTTTTCTTAACTGCGGTCCGGCCGATCAGGGCTTGCGGATCGGCCGGCGATGGCGAAGATGGGGGCGGCCTCCCCCGCCATTCCCCTTCAGGACCCCCCTTATGGCCGTTTCTTCCGCTGCTCCGCGTCCGGGCGATCGTGCCGCCGGCGCTCCCGACGGCGCCCCTGACAGTGCCCCCGATGGCGCCCCCGATGGCGTCCATGATACGGCGCGCGGCGTCGCCTGGGTTCTGGTCGCCTGCGTCATCTTCACCCTGGTTTATGCTTCGGGCCGTCTGGCCGGCGGCGGTGTCGGCGGCCTGCAGATCATGGCCATCCGCTATGCCTCGGCCCTGGTTTGCATCGTCGGCTTCGCCTTGGCCCGGCGCGGCGGGGTGAGCGCCTGCCGCAGCCCGCGCCCCTTTCGCCATTTCAGCCGGGCGATGATGGGCGGCCTGGGCGGCGCCTGCCTGATCCAGGGGGTGACCTTGCTGCCGATGGCCGAGGCCTCGGCCATCGGTCTGCTGGACGGCGTCTTCTCGGTGATCCTGGGCATCGTGCTGCTGGGCGAGCGGGTGAGGCCCCTGCGCTGGCTTGGCGTGGCGCTGTCGCTGGTGGGGGGCGTGCTGGTGATCGCCGGACGGGCCGACCTCAGCGGCTTGCTTGATCACCTGCTGGCCGGCGGGGCGGTGTTCTATCCCCTGGCTGGCGCCGCCTTCGTCGCCATGGAACGCGTTCTCATGCGTCAATTGGCGCTGCGCGAGGGCAAGATGGCGATCTTGTTCCACGTCAATTTGTTTGGCACGCTGATCTTGATGCCGGTCGCCTTGATGACCTGGGTGCCCCTTGAGGGGCCGACGCTGGCCTTGCTGATCGCCTTCGGGCCGCTGGCCCTGCTGGGCCAGTTCTGCAATATCCGGGGGTTCGCCCTGGCCGAGGTCTCGATCACCGGACCGGTGTGGTATTCCTGGCTGATCTTCGCCGCCGCCCTCGGCTGGGTGATGTTTGACGAGGTTCCCGGGCCGGGCGTCATCCTGGGTGGCGCCGTTATCGCCCTCGGCGGAGTTTTCCTCTGCGCTTCGGGGCGCAAGCGGACCCCGGCCCTACCGGCCGATACCCTGGGCCCTTCGGAAACCCCCGGCAAGGCAGGGCGCGAATGACCCAAAAAAGCCCCCCTATCCGTCTTGAACAGGGGGGGCGCCGATGGTGACATTGCGCGATATGCGGCGCGTTCTGGGCGTGGCGATGTGGGGCGAGAAGCCTATCGCCACACGCTAAACGATCGCCTTTTGGCGTAGGGTGGTGATGTCCTCGGCGGTCAGCCCCAGAACGTCGCTGAGCACCCCATCAGTATGCTGGCCCAGCGTCGGCGGGCCGGCGGTGTGGGTGGGCGGGGTGGCTGATAGCAGCAAGGGATTGCGCACCATCGGCACCGTGCCGGCCTCGGCGTGGGTGCCATCGACGCGCAGGCCCCGGGCGATGACCTGGGGATCGGCGAAGACCCGATCCAGGGTATTGATCGGGCCGCAAGGCACCCCGGCGCTTTCCAGGGCGGCGATCCAGGCATCGGTCGAGCGGCTCGCCATCATCGGGATGATCTCGGCCAGCAGGGCGGCGCGATGGGCCACGCGGTCGCGGTTGCGGGCAAAGCGCGGATCTAGGGGCAGGTCCGGGCGCTGGCCGATCGCGCACAGGCGGGCGAACTGGCCGTCGTTGCCCACCGCCAGCATCAGATGGCCGTCCTGGGTGGCGAAGGCCTGATAGGGCACGATATTGGGGTGCGCCGTGCCCAGGCGGCCGGGCACGCGCTCGCCAACCAGGGCGTTGGCCGCCTGATTGGCCATGCAGGCGACCGCCGTATCCATCAGGGCGAGGTCGATGTGCTGGCCCTCGCCGGTGGCTTCGGCATGGCGCAGGGCGGCGAGGATGCCAAAGGCCGCATAGAGGCCGGTGAGGATATCGGTCACCGCCACCCCCACCTTCATCGGTCCGCCGCCGGCCACGCCATCGGGTTCGCCGGTCACGCTCATCAGCCCCGACATCGCCTGGATCATCGCGTCATAGCCCGCCCGTGGCGCATAGGGGCCGGTCTGGCCAAAGCCGGTGATCGAGCAATAGACCAGGGCCGGATTGACCGCCCGCAGGCTGGGCCAGTCCAGGCCGTATTTCGCCAGACCGCCCAGCTTGAAGTTCTCGATCACCACATGGCTGCGCGCCGCCAGGGCGCGGACCAAATCCTGGCCCTCGGCTTTGGTGATATCGACGGTCAGGGATTTCTTGCCGCGATTGGCCGCCAGGAAATAGGCGGCGTCGGTGGTCTCGCGCCCGTCCTCGTCCTTGAGGAAGGGCGGCCCCCACGACCGGGTGTCGTCGCCGGCGCCGGGGCGCTCGATCTTGATGACCTCGGCCCCCAGGTCGGCCAGGGCCTGACTGGCCCAGGGGCCGGCCAGCACGCGGGACAAATCAAGAACGCGAATGCCATCAAGGGCTGCGGCCATGGCTGGGATGCCTTAGAAGAAGGCCTGCAACCCGGTTTGGGCGCGGCCGAGGATCAGGGCGTGGACATCGTGGGTGCCCTCGTAGGTATTGACGCTTTCCAGGTTCATCACATGGCGGATGACGTGGAATTCATCGGCGATGCCGTTGCCGCCGTGCATGTCGCGGGCGACGCGGGCGATATCAAGCGCCTTGCCGGCGTTGTTGCGCTTGACCAGGGAAATCGCCTCGGGCCGCGCTTTGCCCTCGTCAAGCAGCCGGCCGACGCGCAGCGAGCCCAAAAGGCCGAGCGTGATCTCGGTCTGCATGTCGGCCAGTTTCTTCTGGATAAGCTGGGTGGCGGCCAGCGGCCGGCCGAACTGCAGGCGGTCGAGGGTATACTGGCGGGCGGCGTGCCAGCAGAACTCGGCCGCGCCCATCGCCCCCCACGAGATGCCATAGCGCGCCTTGTTCAGGCAACCAAAGGGCCCGGCCAATCCTTCGGCCAAAGGCAGCAGGTTGGCTTCGGGCACGACGCAATCATCGAGGACGATTTCGCCGGTGAGCGAGGCGCGCAGCGAGAACTTGCCCTCGATCTTCGGGGTGGAAAAGCCCTTCATGCCGCGTTCGACCAGGAAGCCGCGGATCTTGTCGTCATGGGCCTCGGATTTGGCCCAGACCACGGCGAGATCGGCGATCGGGCTGTTGGTGATCCACATCTTGGCGCCGTTCAGCCGATAGCCGCCGGCGGTTTTGGTCGCCCGCGTCTTCATCGAACCGGGATCGGAGCCATGGTCGGGCTCGGTCAGGCCGAAACAGCCGATCTTCTCGCCGCTGGCCAAGGCCGGCAGCCAAGTGGCCTTCTGCGCGTCGCTGCCATAGGCGTAGATCGGATGCATGACCAGCGAGGACTGCACGCTCATCGCCGAACGATAGCCGCTGTCGACGCGCTCGACCTCCCGCGCGATTAGCCCATAGGCGACATGGTTGACGCCGGGGCCGCCGTATTCCTCGGGGATGGTCGGACCAAGCAGGCCAAGCGCCCCCATCTCGGTCATGATCGCCCGGTCGAAATGTTCGTGACGGTTGGCCTCGACCACCCGGGGCATCAGCTTGTCCTGGCAATAGGCCCGGGCGCTGTCGCGGATCATCCGCTCGTCTTCGGCCAAAGCGCCGTCCAGGTCGAGCAGGTCATCCCAATTGGCAAGCGGAGATCGGGTCATCGCGGCGGCTCCTTACGGGCGAAAGCATGACGCCAGTGTGGGCGGGTGCTTGCCATAGGTCAAAAACAGAGTTTTTATGGGATCGATCATTTTTTGATATGGCAAGTAAGCAAGGGCGGCCCGGGCCATGGATCTGCGGCAGATGCGCTATTTCCTGGCCGTGGTCGACGCCGGGTCGTTTTCCGCCGCCGCCCGCGCCCTGCGCGTCGCCCAGCCGGCGCTGTCGCAAAGCCTGAAGCGGCTGGAAGACGAGGTCGGCGCCGCCCTGCTTCACCGCCTGCCGCGCGGCACCCTGCCCACCGAGGAGGGCCTGCTTCTGGCGGCCGAGGGGCGGCGGTTGCTTGCCGAGTGGGATGGCCTGGGCGGCCTGTTGCGCGCCCGGCGTGACGATCCAGCCGGCGATCTGGCGATCGGCATCCCAACCTCGCTGGGGCCGGTGGTCAGTCTGGCCGTCGCCCGGCTGGTCGCCCGGCGATTGCCCAAGGTGCGGTTGCGGCTGATCGAGGGGCTGTCGGGCCATATCATGGGCTGGCTGCGCGACGGCACGCTCGATCTGGGGCTGGTGTTCAATGGCGAGACCGGCGGCGACCTTGGCGTCGAGCCTTTGGCCAGCGAATGTCTGGCGCTGATCGCCCCGGCGGCCAGTTCGCTGCCCACGCCGATCCCCCTCAACGCGGCGGCGGCGTTGCCGCTGATCCTGCCCGGCCCGCCGCACGGTCTGCGCGACGAGGTGGAGCGCGCCTTCGCCAGTCGCGGGCTGGTCGCCAAGGTTTGCCTGGAGATCGACGCCCTTGATCCGATCAACACCCTGGTCGCCGAGGGCTTTGGCTATTCCATCTTGTCGCCGCGCGTCGCCCTGCAATCGACGGGGGCGGCGCTGGTGCGGGTGATCCCGATCATCGATCCGCCGATCACCCGCAGGATCGGCCTGGCCCAGGCCCGCCTGCGCCCGCCCAGCATCGCCCTGCGCCACGCCCTGCCGTTGCTGCGGCCGCTGATCGGCCGGCTGGTGCGCGACGGCGCCGGGGTCGGGCTAGAATAATGATCTAGAGAAGTATTCTAGAGCGAATTTTCAGAGATAAGGCGGTGGCGCTGCGGGCCGTGCTTTGTTTCCGCCGCGCCTTAGGGTAAAACTCGCCCCCAGCAAGCGTTTTTAAAGTATCCGGCGGCGGGGGGGCGTCCGCGGGAGCCGGAGGATAGAGTGGAAGCCGCCAAAAGCCTGTTTTCCTATAAGCCGTTCTGGGCCAAGCGCCTGGGCACGGCGCCTTTTTTGCCGATGTCGCGGGCCGAGATGGACGCGCTTGGCTGGGACGCCTGCGACATCATCGTGGTGACCGGCGATGCCTATGTCGATCATGCCAGCTTCGGCATGGCGGTGATCGGCCGCGTTCTTGAAGCCCAGGGCTTCCGCGTCGGCATCATCAGCCAACCCGATTGGACCAGCGCCGACCCCTTCCGCGCACTGGGCCGGCCGACGCTGTTCTTCGGGGTGACGGCGGGCAACATGGATTCCATGGTCAACCGCTATACCTCGGACCGCAAGATCCGCAAGGACGACGCCTATACCCCGGGCGCCGAGGGTGGGCGCCGCCCCGATCGCGCCGTCACCGTCTATTCCCAGCGTTGCCGCGAGGCCTTTCGCGATGTGCCGATCGTGCTTGGCGGCATCGAGGCCTCGCTGCGCCGGGTCGCCCATTATGATTATTGGTCCGACAAGGTGCGGCGCTCGGTGATGCTTGATTCCAAGGCCGATATCTTGCTGTTTGGCAATGCCGAGCGGGCCTTGATCGAGTTGGCCCACCGCTTGGCCAAGGGCGAGGCGATTTCGACCATCCGCGACCTGCGCGGCACCGCCTATATGCTGCCCAGGGTTCCCGAAGGCTGGGCGGTGCTTGACGCCAGCGATGTCGATGCCGACAGCGGCGCCATGCCGCGCGGTCCCCTAGGGGTGCCTGCGGTCATCCGCCTGCCGTCCTACGAGGTGGTGCGCGACGATCCGGTGCAATACACCCACGCCAGCCGCGTCGGCCATCTGGAAAGCAATCCCGGCCATGCCCGGCCGCTGGTCCAGGCCCATGGCGACCGCGAGGTCTGGCTCAATCCGCCGCCGCTGCCCCTGGAAACCGGCGAGATGGACCGGGTGTTCGAACTGCCCTATGCCCGCGCCCCCCATCCGTCCTATGGCGGGGCGCGCATTCCCGCCTGGGAGATGATCCGCTTCTCGGTCAATGTCATGCGCGGCTGTTTTGGCGGCTGTTCGTTCTGCTCGATCACCGAGCACGAGGGCAAGGTGATCCAAAGCCGTTCGGAAGGCTCCATCCTGCGCGAGATCGAACAGATTCGCGACAAGACCGAGGGCTTCACCGGCGTCGTCTCCGACCTGGGCGGGCCGACGGCCAATATGTGGCGGCTGAATTGCAGTGACCCCAAGATCCAGGCGGTCTGCCGGCGCTGGTCTTGCGTCTATCCCGATATCTGCAAGAACCTGGAAACCGATCAGACGCCGCTGGTCGATCTGTATCGCAAGGCCCGCGCCATCCAGGGCGTGAAGAAGATCACCATCGCCTCGGGCCTGCGCTACGATCTGGCGGTCAAGACCCCGGCCTATGTCAAGGAACTGGTCACCCACCATGTCGGCGGCTATCTGAAGATCGCCCCGGAACATACCGAGGACGGGCCGCTGGCGCTGATGATGAAGCCGGGCATGGGAGCCTATGATCGCTTCCGCGCCCTGTTCGAGACCTTCAGCAAGCAGGCCGGCAAGCAGCAGTTCCTCATCCCCTATTTCATCGCCGCCCATCCGGGAACCACGGATGAGGATATGATGAACCTTGCCCTGTGGCTCAAGCGCAATCACTTCCGCGCCGATCAGGTGCAAACCTTCCTGCCCTCGCCGATGTCGCTGGCCACCGCCATGTACCACGGCGAGCGCAACCCCTTGAAGCCGGTGCGCCGCGACGGGCCGGTGGTGGCGACGGCCAAGGGCCTGCGCCAGCGCCGTCTGCACAAGGCCTTCTTGCGCTACCACGATCCCGAGAACTGGCCGATGCTGCGCGAGGCCCTGCGCCAGATGGGCCGTACCGATCTGATCGGCATGAGCAAGAAGCACCTGATCCCCGGCCACCAGCCCACCGGCACCGGATTGGCCGGCGGCGAGGGGGCGCGGGCCGGGCGCAAGAACGGTGCCCAAACCTTCCTTACCCAGCAAACCCGCCAGGGCCAAGGCCCCTATGACCCGACGCGCGGCGCCCCGTCCTGCCCGCGCGACGCGGCGCCGGGCGCCAAGCCCGGCCGGGGCCGTCCCCGGCGCTCGACCGGGCGCTGAGGGAGCGTTTTTTAATACCCCCGGTCACGGGCGACCAGACCGGGGGGTGTTTCGCCGCGCTCCACCGCCTTGATCACCCGGGCGACCTGGGCGGCGGCCGGGTCGGGCAGGGTTTCGGCGGCGAGATGCGGGGTCAGGCTGACGGCGGGATGGCGGCGCAAGGGGCTGTCGGCGGCCGGGGGCTCGGGGTCGGTGACATCCAGAACGGCGGCGCGCAAGGCGCCCGCGTTCAGGGCGGCGATCAGCGCCGCCTCGTCGAGGGTCGCCCCCCGTCCGAGGTTGATCACCACGGCGCCCGGGCGCAGGGCGGCCAAGCGCCGCTCATCAAGCAGATGGCGGGTTTCCGGCGTGGCCGGCAGCAGATTGATGACGATCTCGCTGGCCTTCAGGAAGGCTTCCAGGTGATCGGCTCCGGCAAAGGGGCGCACGCCCGGATAGCCCTGGCCGCGGCGCGACCAGCCATTGACTGGAAAGCCGGCGGCGAGCAGGCGATCGGCGACCACCCGGCCCAGGGTTCCAAAGCCGAGGATGCCGCAAGGAAGGTCAGAGGCCGGGCGATAGGGGCGTTTTTCCCACAGGCCGGCCCGGGTGGCGGCGATGTGGCGATCAAAGTCGCGCTGGAAATGCAGGGCCCAATGCAGGGCGTATTCGGCCATCTGCGCCCCCATGCCGGCGTCTTCCAGGCGGATGATCTCCACCCCTTCGGGCAGGCCGGCGGCCAGCAGGTGATCGACTCCGGCGCTTAGGGTGATCACCCTTTGCAGGTTGGGCAAGTGGGGAATGATCGCTTCGCCATGGCGCCAGCAGATCAGGGTGGAGACGCTAGCCGGATCGACATCGGGCCAGACGGCCAGCGGGCGCGGCGCCAGGGCGCGGTGCAGCGCCGTTTGCCAGATCTCTTGGGGAAGTGTCGGGCCGTTGAAAAGAATCGTCATGACAGTCCTTGAGGCGGTCCAGGCTTGGGGGAGGGGGGGAACGGCGGTAGGATCAGCAAATCACCCCGACTGAGCGCTGTCTAGCGGCTGGTCGGCGGTGCCGGGATAGGGCATGCGGGCTTATTCAAGATTTTTCGCAACCACGAGCCATTCAAGGCGTTTTCTTTTGCGGCGCGAAAGAGCATCTTCTTGCCGTCATGCCGCCTTTTTGCGGTCTCCACCCCCGTTCCTCCCGTCACCCCCCAGACCTCTTCCAATTTGTGGAGTTCGCGTCCGATGATGCGCCCGATGTTTTCCCTTCTAGGGGCCGCCGCACTGGGCTGCGCCGTGGTCGCCGCGCCCGCCAGCGCCGCCGATCCGACCGAACAGATCGATCCCGATACCGGTACGCCGTCCTATTATCCCAAGTGGGATGACGGCACGCTGTCGATTCAGGTTGAAAACGACAAGTTCGGCTTTTCCGGGACCGACCAGCATTACACCAACGGCCTTCATGCCACCTGGTTGTCGGGGACCGGCGATATGCCGATCTGGGCCCAGGAAGTCGGCAACGCCTTGCCGTTCTTTCCGACCAATTCGATCAAGCGCTACAGCCTGAGCTTTGGTCAGAGCATTTTCACGCCGTCCGACACCCAGGCCGATGATCCCGATCCCGATGATCGCCCCTATGCGGGCTGGACCTATATCGGCCTGGGCTATCTGGCCGAAACCGGCAATACCCTTGACCGCCTGGAAATCGACTTGGGCGTGGTCGGTCCCTGGGCCCTGGGCGAAGAGACCCAGAACAACTTCCATAGCCTGATCGGCGTCGATACGGCCAAGGGCTGGGGCTCGCAATTGCATAACGAGCCGGGCGCCGTGCTCTATTACGAACGCATGTGGCGGGCCTTGGGCAGCTTCAAGGCCGGTGGCCTGGGCTTCGACTTCTCGCCCCATGCCGGCGCCGCCCTGGGCAACGTTTATACCTATGCCGCCGGTGGCGGCACCGTGCGGGTCGGCTTCAACCTGCCCGATGATTACGGCCCGCCGCGCATCCGCCCCAGCCTTCCCGGCTCGACCCAGTTCGAACCGACCGGCGGTCTGGGCGGCTATCTGTTCGCCGGCGTCGAAGGCCGCGCCGTCGCCCGCAACATCTTCCTCGATGGCAACACCTTCCGCGACAGCCCCAGCGTCGACAAGAAGATCTTCGTGGGCGACGTTCAGGCCGGCGTGGCGGTGACCCTTGGCAATACCCGGGTGACCTATACCCAGGCCATCCGCTCGCCCGAATTCGACGGTCAGGACAAGCCCGATATCTTCGGATCGATCAGCCTGTCCTATCGCTTCTAGAGCAGATCCCTTAGCATTCTGAAGCAGACTGCGACAGAGATTTGCTTAAATATCAGCATGTTAGAGCGGTATGCGCGGACTTTGGTTTCACGCGCGCCGCTCTAACCCTCCGGGCGCCCCGGCCGGCGATCGTCTCCCGGCCGGAGCCCCTTATCCCGCCAGCCCGTCAAGGAAGGCCGCGACCGCGTCGTCGGCGCGCAGCATCGCCAGATCGGCCTCGGTCGGCAGCTGGGGCTTGTCGCGTTCGGCGTTGACCATGCATAGGAAGCCCAAGGCTTCGTCGGCTGGGGCGCGGAACTGGTGCCAGCTCCACCCCGGAATCGTCACCAGATCATAAGGCGCGACCGCGCTCACCGCCCGGCCGACCATGGCATGGCCCCGGCCCTTGAGGATCATCACCCCATGGGCGTGCTGGTGGCGCTCCAGGGTCGAATGACCGCCCGGCCCAACCTCGAAATAGCGCAGCTCGCCGGTCAATCCATTGCCCGAGAACAGCACCTGACGGGTGACCGAGCGAAAGGGCGCGCTGCCTTCCTCCTTATAGGCGAGCAGATCGACGCCCGGCCAGCGATACTGGGATTGAAAGGGCCGAAAGGGCCGGTCGTCGTTCGAATCACTCATGAATGGGCTCTCCATCATTTTTCACCGGCGGAGTTCCTGACGGATAACGGCGGGAGATGCGGATTTTTCGATCGGTCAGGTGGAAAATCGCCGCGTTTTTTGACAGGACTTCAAGGGTGATTTACGTTTGTATATACAGGGCAGGGATCTGCCTGCGCTAGGGGCCTGGTTATTTTGTCATATCGTCAGAGTGATGCTCTCTTTCTCTTATAAGGACGCTCTTCCCTTCCTATCAGAAAGGTGCGGCCAGATCATGAAGGATCAAAAACATTTTTGGTTATTTCTAAATAAAGTTTCATTTTAGAGTCTCCAAAAATGGAATTTGAGTGGGACGAGAGTAAAAATAAAACAAATATAGTTAAGCATGGCATTGATTTTGAAGATGCCATCTTGATATGGAATGGGGTCATTGCAACGGCTCAAGGCAAGAAAATTGGTAATGAAGATAGATTTATTGCTTTTGGAGAGGTGAACTCTCGGGTTATCGCGGTTGTTTACACGTGGCGTGGTACGGTATGTCGGATTATTTCAGCACGAAAGGCGCAAACACGTGAGCGAAGAACGTATTACGCGACGCTCGCTGGCGTCGCCAAAAACCAAGGAGAGTGATTGGTCTCGCTTCGATGTCCTGACCGATGCCGACATCGAAGATGCGGTCACAGCCGATCTTGATGCGGCACCCCTTGCCGACGAGGCGTGGTTCGCGCAAGCGGCGATTGTCGAGCCTCCCCTTAAAGAAGCCGTAAGTATCCGCCTTGATAAAGACGTCCTGGCGTTTTTTAAAACCACCAGCACCCGCTATCAAACCCGTATCAACGCGGTTCTGAGGGCGTATATGGAAAGCGAGTTGAGGTCAAAACGCTGACCTTTTTCTAGCGTGGACCAAATCCCTTGGCGACCTTGACCAGAGTGGGACGAGGCTTCGCTTTATTCTCTACGGCGCCAACCCGCAGCCTCGGCTTGCGGCCCCGGCCACCGAGGCGACGAAGGCGGCGGTTTCTTCGGTCAGGCGGTCGCGGGCTTCAAGCAGGTTGCCACCGATCAGCACGATGACATCGGGGCCATAGGTCGCGATCATTTCGGGAACGCGGGCAAGGCTCATGCCGCCGGCCGGCACCGGCAGGCTGGCATGCAGGCCGCCCCAGGGGCCAAGCGCCGCCTCGGCCACCGCTTGGCAGGTGTCGCGGGAATAGCCAAAGCGGCCGCCCGAATTGGGAAAAATCACCGCATCGGCGCCAAGCAGGCGGAACAGCTTGCCGAAATGGGCCGGCGGGGCGATGCGCGACGGTCCGGCCAGGGTGGGATGGGCGAAGAAGGCCGCCCCGGGAAATTCGCGGACCACCGCGTGAAAGGTCGAAGGGCCAACGATCATCGGCGCGATCAGGAAGGTATCGATCCCATGGTCAAGCCCGGTGCGCACTTGGCTACGCAACTGATCAAGGTGGCCCGACAGGCTGGGCAGGTAGCGGGTCTGGCCGCCGGTCTGGCGGTTGACCTCGTCGACGGCCGCGGCCACCGCGCCGACCCGCGAGGCGAAGGGCGCATAGGCCTGATCGGCCATGCCGTGATCGTCCTTGATGAAATCCAGGCCGCCCAGCGCCATGCGCCGCGCCAGATCGGCCAGACGGTCGGGCGGCAGTCCCTGGGGCTTGAGCGCCGAACAGGTCAGCGCCCGATCGGCCGAAGCCCCAACCCGGGCGCGCAGGCCGGCCGCGCCGATATTGGGCCCGCCGAAGCTGGCCAGAAGATCGTCGGGCAGATCGATATCAAGCAAGACGGTGTCGTCTTGCAGCGAGGTGTTGCCAAACAGCATGTTGAAAAGCTGACCGGCATCGCCGCCGATGGTGGCGGTCGACAGGGCGAGTCGCACCTCGAAGCAGTCCTCGCCGCGCTCGGTGATCTCCTCGACCACGCCGACGATGCCGTCGAGAACCGCCGGGTCATCGATGGCCGAGAGCGGCATTTCAACGCTCTGCTCAACGGCGATTCCCTTGGCCCGGGCCTCGATCGACGCCGCCGTCGCCTTTACCCGATAGGTCGCGCGCAGTCTGTCCGTCATGCGATGTCTCCCGCGGCCCGCCGAAGGGTCCGATCATCAGAACGCTTGTGGAGAATTCGCAAGAACGCTCCGATCCAGATGGGAAATATCGGGTGAACGGCCGCCCGGTCAACCGTCGTGTCGGGGCGCGGGCTTTTCCAGGCCTTTTAGAAAGGCCGCCAAGGGCACCGTCAGCGCCTTGTCGCGGAAATAGCGGGTCAGGCCCAGAACCACCCCGGCATGGTTGGCGTCGGCCAGGCGCACCGTCCTATGATCCACGCCCTTGGCGGCCAAGGCTGCTTCCATGGCGTCGGTATGATAGGGGCCGACGACGGTGTCGCGCAGGCCGGTGACCAGCAGGGCCGGGGGCGAGGCGGCGGTGATATGGCTCAAGGGTTCGACCACGGTGGGGTCGGTTTCGTGGCCGAAGACCCGCTTGGTCACCTCGACGTCATAGGGGAACAGGTTATAGGGGCCGGCCAGACCGACGAACCCGCTGACCATCGCCGGATCGGCCCGCGCCGCGCGCAGCCACTGCGGATCATAAGCCACCATCGCCGCGTTATAGGCGCCGGCGGAATGGCCCATCAGCACCAGGGTGCCATTGGTCGGCCCCAGAATGTCGCGGGCCTGCTCCGACCTTGTCCAGGCCACGGCCTGGGCGGTGTCCTCCACAAAGGCGGGGAAGCGCACCTCGGGGAACAGCCGGTAATCGGGAATGACCGTGATCCAGCCGAGCGCGGCCAGGGTATCGGCGATAAAGGCGTAGTCGCCGCGCGCGCCGCTTTGCCACGAGCCGCCATAGATCCATACCGCCACCGGCCGCCCATCGGCCGGCGCGGCGGCGACGGGCACATGGACATCAAGCCTTTGGCGGGGGTCGGGACCATAGGCGACATTGGTTTGCGACCGATAGCCATCGGACGGAATGATCGCGTTCAGCGTTCCCACCGTACAGGCGGCGAACAGCGGCGAGAGCGCGGTCATGAGCAGAGCGCGCAGAGGAGGAGAGGGCGCTTTCATGGCCTATACTACGCATATTTGGCGCGATTGGTTCACGTCGAGGTCAAGCTTTCCGTCGGGCAGGGCCCAAATACCGCATCAAAGCTGCGCATCAAAGCGGAATCAACCTCTTGGAGTGTCGCCGTCTGGCCCAGATCCCACAGGCTGGTCACCCCGTGGTCGCTGATGCCGCAGGGCACGATGCCCGAGAAATGCGACAGATCGGGTTCGACGTTGAGGGCGAAGCCGTGGAAGGTGATCCAATGGCGGACCCGCACGCCGATGGCGCCGATCTTGTCCTCGCGTCCGCCGCCGCGCGCCACCCAGATGCCGACCCGGCCCTCGCGGCGCTCGCCCCGGATATTGAACTCGGCCAGGGCGCGGATCATCAGCTCTTCCAGATTATGCACGAAGCAGCGCACGTCCTTGCCGCGTCGACGCAGGTCGAGCATCACATAGCCGACGCGTTGGCCGGGGCCATGATAGGTGTATTGGCCGCCGCGCCCGGCGGCATAGACCGGAAAGCGATCGGGGCTGAGCAGGTCGGCCGGATCGGCGCTGGTCCCCGCCGTATAAAGCGGGGGGTGTTCAAGCAGCCAGACGCATTCCCCGGCCCGATCCTCGCGGATCTTGGCGATGCGGTCGTCCATGAAGGCCAGGGCTTCGGGGTAGGAAACGGGGGTATCGGCGAAACGCCACTCCATAACGACGGGATCCTTCGAAAAAAAGTGCGAGGCGTGAAAGAAAAGGGATTGCCGAGGTCCAAGGGGTTTGCTATTTCATCCGCCCTCGCAGGGCAAGAAGCGAAACGCCAAAAACCAGCGAGACCAGGGCTCCCGACCTCAAGGGGATGTCCCTTTCTACCGACGACAAGTCCACGATGCGGTCGTGGCGGAACTGGTAGACGCGCAGCGTTGAGGTCGCTGTGGCCGAAAGGCCGTGGAAGTTCGAGTCTTCTCGACCGCACCAATAAAGACTGACCAAGGGGCCCGTCCGGCGCAATGCCGGCGGGCCCCTGTCACGTCCGGGATCGCGATGTAAAAAAGCGGGAGTCGGCAATGGCCGGACTTGGCGATCGGGAAAAGACGGGCGATCGGGACAAGACGCAAGACGACGCCGCCCCGGCCGAGGATGGCTTCGGCCTGTCGCGCGACCAGATCGAGGCGGTTCGCGCCGCCCTGGATGACGAGGAGGCGGCACGCGGGGCCGAGACGGCGCGCGCCCTGGTGCTGCGCCTCCACTACGCCGATCAGGCCGACCTTGTCCAAAGCCTGCCCGCCGAGGATCGCCGGGCGCTGATCGGCGCGCTCAAGGGCGCCTTCGACCCCGAAATCCTGCCCGAGCTCGATGACTACGTCCGCGACGAGGTGATCGAGACCCTGGGCTATCAGGATCTGGCCCAGGCCCTGGCCGAGCTTGATTCCGATGACGCCTTGTATGTCGTCGCCCAGCTTGACGAGGCCGAACAGGCCGCCGTCCTCGAACGCCTGCCCGTGGCGACGCGGGCGCTGATCGAACAGGGCCTGTCGCTGCCCGAGTATTCCGCCGGGCGGCTGATGCAGCGCGAGCTGGTGGCGGTTCCGGCCTATTGGTCGGTCGGCGAGACCCTGGACTACCTGCGCTCGGCCCCGCGCCTGCCCGAGGATTTCCACGAGATCTATGTCGTCGATCCGCGCCACCGCCCGGTCGGGCAATTGCGCTTGTCGACGCTGCTGCGCAGCCAGCGTTCCATCCGCCTGCGCGACATCATGGACGCCGAGATGCCGCCGCTGTCGACCACCGCCGATCAGGGGGAGGTGGCTCGGCTGTTTCGCGATCGCAACCTAATGAGCGCCCCGGTGATTGACGTCTCGGGCCGTCTGGTCGGGCGGATCACCGTCGATGACGTTCTTGACGTGATCGAGGAGGAGGCCGAGGACGACATGCT
Organism: Rhodospirillum rubrum ATCC 11170; assembly: GCF_000013085.1. NCBI lineage: Bacteria > Pseudomonadati > Pseudomonadota > Alphaproteobacteria > Rhodospirillales > Rhodospirillaceae > Rhodospirillum > Rhodospirillum rubrum. The sequence continues at coordinate 2,304,965 of NC_007643.1, read as the reverse complement.
GCGCCTGGCTGGCGTCGCCGAGGTCGACCTCTATCGCGCCGTCGTCGATACGGTGAAGGCGCGGGCCTCGTGGCTGGGGGTCAATCTGATCACCGCCATTCTCGCCTCTCTGGTGATCGGCCTGTTCGAGGCGACCTTGCAATCGATCGTCGCCCTGGCCGTTCTGATGCCGATCGTCGCCTCGATGGGCGGCAATGCCGGCACCCAGGCGCTGACCGTCGCCGTGCGCTCGCTGGCCACCAAGGAACTGACGCCATCGAACGCCTGGCGGATCATCGGCAAGGAATTTCTGGTCGGCATCCTCAACGGCGTCGTTTTCGCCGTGCTGATCGGGGCGATCGCCTGGATCTGGTTCGATCGCCCGGAAATCGGCTTGATCATCGCCGCGGCGATGGTCATCAATCTGGCGGTGGCCGGCCTGTCGGGCATCGTCATTCCCCTGGCCCTGGAGCGCATGCGGATCGATCCCGCCATCGCCTCGGCGGTTTTCCTGACGACGATCACCGATGTGGTCGGTTTTTTCGCCTTCCTCGGACTGGCCTCGCTGTTCCTGATGCCCTGAGAGGGACGGGTCCGCCGCCGGGGTGTGTTTTGGAAGCGATCAAAGTTCTCGACGCTGACTTGCCCTTTACGTAAAGTATGGTCCATGACCAAGAGCCGTGACAGTTTCTCCATCGCCGATCTCGCCGCCGAGTTCTCCGTAACCCCGCGGGCGATCCGTTTCTATGAGGACAAGGGGCTGATCACCCCGGCCCGCGACGGGATGCGCCGCATCTATTCGCCGCGCGACCGGGTGCGGCTGATGCTGATCCTGCGCGGCAAGCGCCTGGGGTTTTCGCTGAAGGAAATCCAGGAGATCATCGATCTGTATGATGCGGAGCCGACGGGCGAGGCTCAGTTGCGCCGCCTGATCACCACCTGCCAGACCTCGCGCGCCGCCTTGCGCCAGCAGATGGAGGATATCCGCATCACCATCGACGAGATCGAGGCCGTGGAAGCCCAATGCCGGCAGGCTCTGCTGGAAGGCCCGCGTTCGCGCAAGGCCGTGGGCTAGGGAGACGAAGCGCCATGCCTGAAGGATCCTTGCCCGGCCTCGAGGTTGACACCTGTTTCCTGCGCCGCCTGACGACTCTGGCCCGGGGACGCGGCCTGTCGGTCGATCCGCGCGCCGTGGGAACCCGCCATGGCTTCACCGGCGATCCGGTCTCGCTGGCCACCGTGCTGGCGGTCGCCGCCGAGATCGGTCTTCCCGCCCGCCACCATCGCCTGGACTGGCGGGGTCTGGGGGCCTTGCGGGACGCTTTGCCGGCCTTGATGATCTTTCGCGACCAATCGACGGCGATCCTTGATGGCTTCGAGGGCGAGGAGGCCGAGGGCGGCCCCGCCGCCGTGCTGGTGCGCGAGGACGGCGACGACGACGAGCCGGGGGAGGTAACCCGCCTATCGCTCGATCGCGATGATCTGGGCCCGCTGTGGTGCGGCGACCTGCTGGTTTTCGATATCTGACGATTTGGCGGCGAGGGCAAGGCGATGGGCGTCACCATTTATCATAATCCGGCCTGCGGAACCTCGCGCAACGTGCTGGCGATGATCCGTCAGAGCGGCGAAGAGCCCCGGGTGATCGACTATCTGAAAACGCCGCTGTCGCGGGCCGAATTGGTCGATCTGATCGCCGTTCTGGCGATCCCCGTGCGCGATTTGCTGCGGCGCAAGGGCACGCCCTTTGACGCCCTCGGGCTTGAGGATCCGGCGCTGTCCGACGACGCCCTGATCGACGCCATGGTCGCCCATCCCATCCTGATCAATCGGCCGATCGTCGTCACCGCCAAGGGCGCGGCCTTGTGCCGGCCTTCGGAAGCGGTTCTGGCCATCCTGCCCACTCCCTTGGTCGGGTCCTTCACCAAGGAGGACGGCGAGGTCGTTTCCGCCCCCGCCCCGTCCACCCCTTGAGCTTTCGCCGCCTTCGGGAACCTTTTGCCCGGCTTTGGCGTCACCCTTGGCCAATCACGGCGAGGGGGGCGCGGGCATGGTCAAGGGGGACGGCGACGGGGAAACGGCGGAATCGGCTTTGGCGGCCTTGCCCGTGCCCCTGGGGCGGGCCTTCGCCGGCGCCCTGATCTTTTCCCTGCCGATGCTGATGACCATGGAAATGTGGTCGCTGGGCGCGTCGATGGATCCCTTTCGTCTGGCCCTGTTGCTGGGGGTCTCGGTGCCGCTGCTGATCGGGCTGGGGCGGATCGCCGGCTTCCGCGAAACCTCGTGCTGGAGCGATGACATCGCCGACGCCTTTGTCGCCATGGTGGTCGCCACGGTCACGGCGATCGCCATCCTGGCGGTTTTCGGCGCCCTGGGTCCGGGCATGTCGGCGCGCGAGATGATCGGCAAGGTCGCCCTGCAAGCGGTGCCGGGCAGCATCGGCGCCCTGTTGGCGCGCAGCCAGCTTGGTCAGGAAAGCCCCGAGGACGGCGAACCGCGATCGACCTATTTCGGCGAGGTGTTCCTGATGGCGGTCGGGGCGCTGTTTCTGTCGTTCAACATGGCGCCGACCGAGGAAATCATGTTGATTTCCTATGGCATGGGGGCTTGGCAGAAAATCGCCCTGATCCTCGCCTCGCTCGCCATCATGCATATCTTCGTTTATGAGGTCGGTTTTTCCGGTCAGGAGGCCCCCGGTTCCGAAACCGGCGGCTGGAGCCTGTTCGCCCGCTTTTCCGTGGTCGGCTATTGCGTGGTGCTGGCGGTCAGTTTGGCGGTGTTGTGGATTTTTGGCCGCACCGATGGCCTGGGGCTGGAACAACTGCTGGGGGCGACCATCGTTCTCGCCTTCCCCGGGGCCATCGGCGCCGCCGCCGCCCGCCTGATCTTGTGAGGGGAGAGGCGATGAGCCCGGCCAAGCGCCACGGCCGTCCCAAGGGCACCTCGATCCCCGAATGGATCCTGGCCGCTTTGGGGGGAACGCTGCTGCTTGCCGCCCTGGCCTATCTGACATGGTGGGGCCTGACCCATCCCGAGCGCCGGCCCGAGCTGCGGGTCGATGTCCTTGGGGAAAGCCGCGAGGCCGGCGGCCACCATACGCGCTTTCGCGTGCGCAACGACGGATCGGGCACCGCCGCCACCGTCACCGTCGTTGGCATCGTCAGCCAGGACGGCCGCGAGATCGATCGCAGCGAAACCACCCTTGATTATGTGCCCGAACGCTCGGAACGCGAGGGCGGCCTGATCTTCCCACCCCTGGAGGCCGGCCAGGAAATCCGTTTGCGGATCGAGGGCTATTCCGATCCGTGAGGGAATTTTCCGATTAAAAAACCGAATTTCCATAAAAAACAGGGGAACCTTGGTGGATTATGGGCGTTGGAAATGATTAGAAAACGCGTCTCGCTGCGTTTTTGTTGGATTTTCTATAAAAAATCGTCGGATACACCAATAATTACTAAGAAATCATACCTGTATTTCTCTGGCGATTGTTTGTTGTATTGGAATTCTTATGTGTGGAGTGTGTGGAGAAATCCGGTTTGACGGCCAGTTCGCCGGAACAACCGCCGTAGACCGGATGACGGCCAAACTGGCGCCCCGTGGTCCCGATGACGGAGGTATCCTGGTCCACGGACCGGTGGCGCTTGGGCATCGCCGGCTTAGCATCATCGATCTTTCGCCCAAGGCGGCTCAGCCGATGGTCGATTCCGATCTTGGTCTCAGCATCGTTTTCAACGGCTGCATCTATAATTATCCGGCGCTGCGCTCCGAGTTGGAGGCCCTTGGCTACCGGTTTTTCTCGGGCGGTGATACGGAGGTCATCCTCAAGGCCTATCACGCCTGGGGAACGGCTTGCGTCAAGCGCTTCAACGGCATGTTCGCCTTCGCCATTCACGAACGCGACAGCGGCAAGGTGGTTCTGGCCCGGGATCGCTTCGGCATCAAACCGCTGTATCTGGCCGAGGTCGACGGCGGTTTGCTGTTCGCGTCCTCCTTGCCGGCCTTGCTGGCGACCGGACGCGTCGATAAGGCGATCGATCCGCTGGCCTTGCGGTTCTATATAAGCTTTCACGCCGTGGTGCCGGCGCCGCGCACCATCCTCAAGGGCGTGAGAAAACTGCCGCCGGCGACCTTGCGCGTTGTGTCGGCCGATGGCTCCAGCTTTGACGAGGTCTATTGGCGGCTTGATTTCCGCGCCTTGCCCGGAGAGGACGGTCGCTCGGCCAAGGACTGGGAGGATGGCCTGTTCGAGGCGGTGCGGGCGGCGGTGGCGCGGCGGATAATCGCCGATGTGCCCGTGGGCGTCTTGCTTTCGGGCGGGCTGGATTCCAGCCTGATCGTCGGTTTGCTGGCCGAGGCCGGACAAAGGGATGTGGAAACCTTTTCCATCGGCTTTGAAGAGGCCAACGGTGAAAAGGGCGACGAGTTTTTCTATTCCGACCTGATCGCCGAACGCTACGCCACCCGCCACCACAAGATCTTCATTCCCGAAGCCGACATGATCGCCGCCTTGCCCGGGGCGATCGCCGCGATGTCCGAGCCGATGGTCTCCTATGACAACGTGGCGTTCTATCTGCTGGCCCGCGAGGTGTCCAAGCGGGTGAAGGTCGTTCTGTCGGGCCAGGGCGCCGATGAGATCTTTGGCGGCTATCACTGGTATCGGCCGCTTGTCGGCTCGACCGATCCGGTCGCCGATTACGCCGCCCATTTCTTCGACCGCACCCCGGAGCGGCTGGCCCGCCACCTTTCCCCGGCTTGGCTGGGGACGACCGACGAGGCGCGGGCCTTCGTCGCCGCCCATTTCGCCGAGGACGGAGCCCCTGATCCGGTCGATAAGGCGCTGCGCCTCGATAGCACCGTCATGCTGGTCGAGGATCCGGTCAAACGCGTTGACAACATGACCATGGCCTTTGGCCTGGAAGCCCGCGTGCCGTTTCTCGATCATCAACTGGCCGAATTCGCCGGGCGCATTCCCTCGTCGCTCAAGCTGGCCCAGAACGGTAAGGGCATTCTCAAGGAGGTCGCCCGCCGGGTGGTTCCCGCCGCCGTGATCGATCGCGAGAAGGGCTATTTTCCGGTGCCGGGGCTGAAATACATCGAAGGATCGCGCCTGGATTATGTGCGCGATGGCCTGTCAAGCCGGGCGGCGCGCCAGCGCGGCCTGTTTCGCGAGGACTATCTGGCCAGCCTTTATGAAAATCCGCGCGACGCCATCACCCCCTTGCGCGGATCGGAGCTTTGGCAGGTCGGGCTTCTTGAACTTTGGCTGCAAGAGCATGGGATTTGAAGACCATGGACGATCTTTCCCACGAGTTCAAAAAAGAGGCCTCGATTGATTGCGGCTGGGGCCGGCTGGTCTTTGGTCAGACCTTCGACGGCCCCGGGCGTCTTGCCGAGGTGATGCGGACCGAGGGACCCGAGCGCCGCGACGTGGCGATCTATGTGCGCGATCCCCATGTGGTCTTGGCGATGGCCCCCCACGAGATGTTCCTTGATCCCTCCCATACCTATCGTCTGGATCTGGCGCGCTATCGGCCAAGCGCCCGTCAGCCCCATGGCTTCACGATCCGCCCTTTGGCCGGGCCGGGCGATGTCGATGATATCAACCGCATCTACGCCGCCCGTCATATGGTGGCGGTCCGCCCCGATTTCTTCGAGGGGCCGCTCGCCAGCCGCGGGATCACCCTGTTGGTCGCCGAGGAGGGCGCCGGCGGACGGATTATCGGCACGGTGATGGCCATCGATCATGGCCGGGCGTTTGGCGATCCCGCGCGCGGCTCGTCGTTCTGGTGCTTGGCCGTGGATCCCCAGGCGATCCATCCCGGCATCGGCGAGGCCCTGGTTCGCGCCGCCGTCGAGCAACTGGCTGGCGCCGGAGCCACCCATACCGACCTCACGGTCATGCACGATAATGATCAGGCCATCGCCCTTTATGACAAGCTGGGCTTTGAGCGCGTCGATTTTTTCACCATGAAGCGCAAGAATCCGATCAACGAACGCCTGTTTACCGGTCCGGCCCCCGAGGCGAGGCTCAACCCCTATGCCGAAATCATCGTGACCGAGGCGCGGCGCCGGGGCATCGACGTGAGGGTCACCGATGCCGAGGGCGGGTTTTTCCGCCTGTCCTTTGGCGGGCGCTCGGTTCACTGCCGGGAAAGCCTCAGCGAGTTGACCTCGGGCGTGGCGGTCAGTATTTGCGACGACAAGGCGGTGACCCGGCGGCTGGTCGAAGCGGCGGGCATTTGCGTGCCCGAACAGATCGAGGCCGGGGATGGGGCGGCCGTTCGCGCCTTCCTCGCCCACCATGGCAGCGTCGTCGTCAAGCCGGCGCGCGGTGAGCAGGGGCGGGGGATCGCCGTTGGTCTTGATACGGCCGAGGCGGTGGACGCGGCGATCGTCACGGCCGGGCGCTTCTGCGAGCGGGTGCTTGTCGAGCGCTGCGCCGCGGGCGAGGATTTGCGGCTGATCATCATCGACTTCCACCTTGTCGCCGCGGCTCTCCGCCGGCCGCCGCGGGTGACGGGCGATGCCAAAACGACGCTGCGCGACCTGATCGCCGTGCAAAGTCGGCGGCGGGCGGCGGCGACCGGGGGGGAATCCTCCATTCCACTTGATGATGAAACCGTGCGCTGTCTGGCGGCCAGCGGCTTCACGCTTGAGGACGTGCCGGTCGAGGGGTGCGATATCGTCGTCCGGCGCACCGCCAATCTGCATACGGGCGGCACCATTCACGACGTGACCGACGAGGTTCATCCCGATCTGGTCGCGGCGGGGATCCGGGCGGCGCGGGCCATCGATATCCCGGTCGTCGGCATCGATCTGCTGGTGCGGTCGCCGCGCGCGCCCGATTATGTGTTCATCGAGGCCAATGAGCGACCCGGTCTTGCCAACCACCAGCCCCAGCCGACGGCGGAACGCTTCATCGATTTGCTGTTTCCCAATTCGGTCCCGGCGGCGGTCCGCCAAGCCTCGATGATCTAGATGTTTGAGAGGGAAGCAAATCGTCGTCGCGCTCTGATTCCGAGCGCTCGGGATTTGCTTAAACGGATGCGAAGGGATTTTTCATGACGCGTCTGGCGATCGATACGGACTATCTGGCCCGGACTCTGGTTCGCTTGTTAGCCACCCCCAGCCCGACCGGCTATACCGATACCGTCGTCCGCGAAACCTGTGCCGAGTTGGAAAGCCTGGGCCTGACCCCGACCCTGACCCGACGGGGGGCGGTTTGCGTGGTGTTGCGCGGACGGGAAGCCCGGCCGGCCCGCGCCATCGTTTCCCATCTCGACACGCTGGGCGCTCAGGTCAAGCAGCTCAAAGACAACGGCCGCCTGGAACTGGTGCCGATCGGCACCTGGTCGGCGCGCTTCGCCGAGGGGGCGCGGGTCACGGTGTTCACCGATCGCGGCGCGGTTCGCGGCACGATTTTGCCGCTGAAGGCCTCGGGCCACATCTTTAACGAAGAGATCGACAGCCTGCCGATCGGCTGGCCGATGACCGAGTTGCGGGTCGATGCCCGGGTTCATAGCAAGGCCGATCTGATCGCCCTGGGTATCGAGGTTGGCGATATCGTCGCCATCGACCCCCAGCCGGAATTCCTAGCCAACGGCTATATCGTGTCCCGCCATCTTGATGACAAAGCCGGGGTGGCGCTGATGCTCGCGGCTTTGAAGGCCCTGACCGCCCATAACGAACCGCCGCCCGTCGATGTCCATTTCATCTTCACCATCGCCGAGGAAGTCGGCGTCGGCGCGTCTTCGGCGCTGACCGATGACGTCGCCTCGGTGGTCGCCGTCGATAACGGCACCAGCGGACCCGGCCAGAACTCGGCCGAATTCGGCGTTACCATCGCCATGGCCGACCAGACCGGCCCCTTTGATTATCATCTGACCCGGGCGCTGATCCGGCTCTGCCGCGACGAGGACATCATCTTTCGCAAGGATGTGTTCCGCTACTACCGCTCCGACGCCGCCTCGGCGGTGGTCGCCGGCCACGATGTGCGCAACGCGCTGGTCACCTTTGGCATCGACGCCTCGCATGGCTATGAGCGCATCCATATGCACGCCCTGCGGTCGGTGGCCGAATTGCTGAGCGCCTATGCGCTGAGCCCGGTGGAGATCCGCCGAGACGCCGTGGAGACCGCCCGCGGTCTGGCCGGCTTCACCCGCCAGCCACCCCCCGAACCCATCGCCGAGGACCTAGCCGTTTCGCAAGAGGGCCCTCTTGCGTGACGTGGGGCGTCAAGACGCTTTTGTGGGGCGGTGGTATGGGTCCGGCCCCGCTTGAGAGGGAAAAAAGCGGACGTCGATACCAAACAAGATTACAAGTTCTTGTGGTCCAAGGGGGCTTTGGCATGGGGGAGGGGAAAACGTCTCAGCCCTAAAAAAGCTGAGCCCCGGGCGCATGCCAATGGCAGAGGCGAACCCAGGGCCTACGGGGGGTAATATGGGCGACCAGGAGTTCGTGGTCAAGAGCGCCTTCTCGTATTCCGATGCGGTGATCGACGCCTTGGAGACGTCGTTGTCGCCGGAACGTATGGAGACCTACGCCAAACGGTCGGGCAATGATCGCGAGAAGGCTGTTCGCCTTTATACATGGAACACGGCGATCAGCGCGGCCTTCTATGGGCCCCTTCAGGGGTTGGAAGTCGCCTTGCGTAACGCGTTGCATCGCGAGCTTGCGGAAAAATACGGCACCAATTGGTATGATAATCCTGCGGCGGGGCTGGATGACGGAACGCTTAAGCGCCTATCAAGGGCTCGATCGGAGCTGCGCCGGGGCAGATACGCCGATGATCCGTCCCATATGGTGGCGGCGCTTTCGTTTGGGTTTTGGGTCGCCCTTCTGGGGGCCGGCGGGCGGACGCCCGATGGAGGGAAGGCCAACTACGAAATGACCATCTGGCGTTCTGGCGTATTCCGGTCTTTTCCTCACGTCCGTCTCAGTCGTAAAGCTGTCCATGAGCCGCTCGATTATCTACGGACGTTTCGTAACCGGATCGCGCACCACGAACCCATTTTCGATCGGCATCTAGCCGCCGACTATGACTCCCTGCTGCGCGTCGTCGGGTGGATCAATCCCAAGACACGGGACTGGATCGAGCATCACAGCCGCGTACCGACGCTTCTTGCGCAGTCGGCCGACGACCCGGGACTGACATTCTAGAGTGGTGTGGGTGAACTCCGCTCTAAGCGCCGTTTTCGGGAAACAGGGCTATGAAAAAGAGAGGGGGGAGGTGAAGCGTCTGGCGGCTTTTTGGGGAACATTTTCGCCGCCCGTCTCCACGGGCAATCCCTCAGCGGGTGGCGACCGCCATTTGGTGGACGGCGCAGTGTTTGGCCAGGATCAGGGTGATGGGGCGCTCGACGCCATCGATCACGGCGCGGTCGTCACGGCTGAGCACGCCGCCATTGGCGTTGAGCACGTTTTGCGGCGAGAGCGCTTCGATCGACCAGCGATAGCCATCGCCGGAGAAGCTGACCGAAAGCAGATCGTCGGCGGCGGTGTCATCGCGTTTGAGCGCCAGGGTGCGGTCCTCGAAGGCGACATTGGCGGCGACCGGCCTTTCGCCTTCGAAGCTATAAAGCACCGTCAGATCCTGCTCGTCGCGGGCGCCGCAGGAATATTGAACGGCGGTGCGCGAGGGGGTGCGGTCCTCGTCGGAACCGGCGCAGGCGGCAAGGGCCAGACAGGGGCCGAGCAGGGCAAGGGTGAAAAGCGGCTTCATGGCTGGCAGCATTCCTGGGCAAGGGGCGCGGGCGAGCTGGCCGGTTCGCCCGAGGCGACCTGCCGCGCCGCCTCGGTGGCGGGGATTTCAGCGCAAAACACCACCCTGACGCCACGCGCCTCCATGCGCGAGACGAAATGTCCGCCGGCCCCGGCGGTCACCACGACATCCAGGTCATACAGCGGATGGGGGCCGTCATCGCCGAAGGCGTGAAGAACCTTGTCGGGGGGAAGCTCGAGCCGGCTGGGCGCGCCGAGGGCGCCATCGGCCGAGGTCTCGAAGATCAGGAAATGCCGCGCCCGCCCGGCGTGGCCCGAGACGGTGAGGAAATCCTGGCTGCTGATGCCGATGCGCAAGGGAAAGGCCTCCCGGAAGGATCGATCCGCTGAAAGAATGCGCTTTCATCGGAGTGGCGCAAGGAAATTTCTGAAATTCGCCGCGCGTCGGCGTTGTTCTTGGCGGCGGATCGGCCTAAAACGCGCCCTGCGCCCGTCGACCGGCTTGTCCCCAGCAGGGGCCGGGGCCAGATGGCAGGGCATTTATCCCCCCCCTTCAGGGAGCATCCCGATGACCGCCGCCGAAATTCGCAAGGTCGAAGCCTATCTCCGCCGCACCTTCGCCACCGAGGCTTTGACCCTGACGCCGCCGCCCAAAGCCGGTGGCTCGTGCGAGGTCCTGCTCAAGGGCGAGTTCATCGGCACGCTGAACCGCGACGAGGACGAGGGCGAAGTGTCCTATGCCTTCAACATGGTGATCCTCGACCTGGATCTGTGAGCGCGCTATCGTTCCCAAACATAAAGTGAGGGCGGCGGCGCCCAAGCCGGCTTCGGCGCGGCGCCTGTCCGCTCGCGACGGTTTTTCCAAGAGAGGTATCTTACCGTGACCCAGGCGACCGACTGCCCCTGCGGCTCGGGCAAGGCGCTCAGCGCCTGCTGTGGCCCCTTGATCGATGGTCTTGCCGTGGCGCCCACCGCCGAAGCCATGATGCGCTCGCGTTATGTCGCCTTCAGCCAGGGCAACGCCGAGTATCTGCGCGCCACTTTGGCGACCGGCCACGACGATGATTTCGATCCCGAGGAAATCCGCGCCACCGCCAAGAACGCCCATTGGCAGGGCCTGGAAATCCGCAAGGTGACCGAGGGCGGCGCCGACGACGACGAGGGAACGGTCGAATTCATCGCCCGTTTCAAGATCGGCGGCCGGTCGGTGCTGCACCACGAACGCTCGCATTTCCTGCGCGAGGACGGTCAGTGGCGTTGCGCCGATGCCGAGATGAACCCGACCGAGCCGCCGCGCTCCGTCGTCAAGATCGGCCGCAATGATCCCTGTCCCTGCGGGTCGGGCAAGAAGTACAAGAAGTGCTGCGGGGTCGCGGCCTAATACCCCAACGGCGGCCAACGGCCTGAGGCCAGCGGTTTGAGGAAAGGGATCTGCCAGTATGGTTGAACGGATCTCCCTGCCTTTGCCCGGACCGACGCCGGGCACCAGCCGCGCCCTTGGCGGTCTGCGCTATGGCCGGCGAGGGGCGCGGCCCAAGGCCTATCTTCAGGCGGCGCTGCATGCCGATGAACTGCCCGGGGTGGTCGTTCTTGACCACCTCGCCCGGCTGCTCGACCGGGCCGAGGCCGAGGGGCGGATCACCGGCGAGATCATCCTTGTGCCGCTGGCCAATCCGATCGGCCTTGGCCAAAGAATCGGCGGCATGGCTTTCGGGCGCTTCGATCTGGACGGCGGCGGCAATTTCAACCGCCATTACGGCGATTACGCCCCGGCGGCCCTGGCTGTGGCCGAGGACCTTGGCGCCGACCCTGGGGCTGATGCGGCCCGGGTGCGCGAGGCCCTGAGCGCCGCTTGGGCCGGGACCAAGCCGCCACCCGGCGAGGTCGCCGCCCTGCGCCACACCCTGCAGGGGCTGGCGCTGGACGCCGATCTGGCCCTTGACCTGCATTGCGATCTGGACGCCGTGGTTCATCTCTATGGCGCCACCGCCGATTGGCCGGCGGCCGAGGATATCGCCCGGCTGCTGGGGGCGGAGGCGGTGCTGCTGGCCGATCACTCGGGCGACCAGCCCTTCGATGAAAGCCTGTCGGGGCCGTGGACCGCCCTGGCGGCGCGGCGCGGCGCGCCTTTGCCCGGGCGCTGTCTGGCCTTGACCGTGGAACTGCGCGGGGCGGCCGAGGTCGATGACGCTCTGGCGGCCAAGGATGCGCGCGCCCTGGCCGAGGTGTTGACGCGGCGCGGCCTGATCAGCGGCGCGGCCGCGCCCTTGCCCGAATGGCGGGGCCGGGTCTGCCCTTTGGCCGCCGTTGACATGGTGGCCGCGCCGGTCAGCGGCGTGATGATCTACAGGCGCCCCGTCGGCGCGATGGTCGAGACCGGCGAGGTCATCGGCGAGATCCTTGATCCCTTGGCCGAAGGCGCGGCGCGGCGGGTTGGCGTGCTGGCGGGAACGAGCGGCCCGATCTTCGCCCGGCTGTCCGATCAGCGTTTGGTGCGCGCTGGCGATATCGTCTGCAAGATCGCCGGCCAGGAGCCCTTGGCCCACCGCACCGGCACTCTGCTTACGGCGTGAGGCCCAGGGCCTCGCGGCGGCGGGCGAGCAGGGTGCGGACGATGGCGGCGCAGCGCGCCGTTTCATCCAACGGCGCCGGCGGGGCCCAGGGCTCGAGGGTTCCGGTGAAGGGGCGGGCATAGCCGCGGTCGCGCATCAGGGCATGGAAGCGCTTGAAGCGCCTGGAGCCGCCTTGCAAGGCGATGGTGTAAACCGGCTTGCCGGAAAAACACGCCTCGGACACCATCGAGACGCTTTCCTCGGTCACCAGCAAAACATCGGCCAGGGCGAGCATGGCGAAATAGGGGTTGTCGCCAACGCCATCCCAGACCAGGGCGCCCAGCGGCTCCAGGGTTTCGCGCAAGATCGCCGCATTGGCTGCCCCGGTGCGCCGCGAGGGCGTGACCACCAGGCCGACGCCGCGCGCGGCGACCAGATCGGCCAGTTGTCGGGCCAAACGCCGGGTGTCCTCGGCTTCCAGGCGATAGGCGCCGCTAGTGCCGCCAACCAGCACGGCGACCAGCGGCCGGGGCAGGGCGGCGAAGCGCGCCCGGAAGCGCTCGGCCGCTTCGGCGAGTTTGGCCGGGGTGATCTTGTGCAAGGCGCCCAGGCTTTGCACGACATTGGCCGCCGCCACCCCATCGTGTTCGGGGGCGATGACCAGATCGAAATTCTCGAAGGGAACCAACGGGTTCTGGATATGGACCGTCAGGGTGCGTCCGCCAGAGGCCCGGCGCAGCGCGATCGACAGGGCGCCGCTGCGCCGGCCGCTGGTGACCAGCACCTCGGGCCAGGGCGGGGTGAAGGCGTCGGAACCGGGACCGCAAAGCGTCTTGATGCCCAAAGGCGCCGCCCAATGGGTGGGCAGCCAGCGCCAGGGCTTGGGCACATGGATGACCTTGGCGACCACCGGCAGGCCGATGGCTTCGGCCAGACCGATCGCCTGATTGGTCATCCCGGCTTCGCCGGTGGTCACCGCCCAGGTTAGCGGCGCCAAGGCGGGCTGATCGCTCATAGGGGTCCTCGCTGGAATCGCCCGGTGCTTTTCCGGCGCACCCTATCCCCCGGGCCGGGCCCGGGCAAGACGATGGTTTCGCGCTCGCGCTTTGCAAGCCCGGCCTCGGAGGGGTAGAACGGGCCGTCCGACGCCTATCCGTCCAAGGGAAATAACGAGATGACCGAGAGTACCAAATACCTGCTGTCCGAAGATCGGTTGCCCAAGGCCTGGTACAATCTGGCCGCCGATCTGCCCGTGCCCCTGCCGCCGCCGCTCAACCCCGGAACGCTGAAGCCATTGGTCGCCGATGATCTGGCGCCGATCTTCCCGCGCGCGGTGATCGAGCAGGAGATGAGCGCCGAGCGCTGGATCGATATCCCCGAACCGGTGCGCGAGGTGTATCGCCTGTGGCGGCCGTCGCCGCTGATCCGCGCCCGGCGGCTCGAGCGCGCCCTTGATACCCCCGCCCATATCTACTTCAAATACGAAGGCGTGAGCCCGGCGGGCAGCCATAAGCCCAATACCTCGGTCCCCCAGGCGTTCTATAACCAGCAAGAGGGCGTCAAGAAGCTGGCGACCGAAACCGGCGCCGGCCAATGGGGCTGTTCGCTGGCCTTCGCCGGATCGCTGTTCGGCCTGGAAGTCCAAGTGTTCATGGTCAAGGTGTCGTTCAATCAGAAGCCCTATCGCCGGGCGCTGATGGAAACCTATGGCGCCACCTGCATTCCCAGCCCCTCGCCGCTGACCGAGGCCGGCCGCGCCATTCTGGCCCGCGACCCGGAGTCCAACGGCTCGCTCGGCATCGCCATTTCCGAGGCGGTCGAGGTCGCCATCGCCCATGACGACACCAAATACGCCCTGGGCAGCGTCCTCAATCACGTCTGCCTGCATCAGACGGTGATCGGCGAAGAAGCGCTGTTACAGATGGAGATGGCCGGCGACGAGCCCGATGTGGTGATCGCCTGCACCGGCGGCGGCTCGAACTTCGCCGGACTGGCCTTCCCCTATATCCGCGAGAAGATCAAGGGGCGGTCGATCCGCATCGTCGGCGTCGAACCCCATTCCTGCCCGACCCTGACCAAGGGCCGCTATGCCTATGATTTCGGCGATACGGCCAAGCTGACGCCCTTGATGAAGATGCATACCCTGGGCGCCACCTTCATGCCGCCCGGCTCGCATTCCGGCGGCCTGCGCTACCACGGCATGTCGCCGATGGTCAGCCACGTCAAGGAACTGGGCCTGATGGAGGCGCGGTCCTATCACCAGACCGAATGCTTCGCCGCCGCCCTGCAATTCGCCCGCAACGAAGGCATCGTTCCCGCACCCGAGTCTTCGCATGCGGTTAAGGCCGCCATCGACGAAGCCTTGCTGGCCAAGGCCGAAGGCAAGGCGCGGACGATCCTGTTCAATCTGTCGGGCCACGGCCATTTCGACATGCAGGCCTATACGGATTATTTGGCCGGAAAGCTCAAGGACCGGGTGTTCGACGACAGTCTGCTTGACGAAGCCTTGGCCGATCTGCCGGTTATCGACTGATCCCGATCGCCGGTTTCGGCGTGAAAGCCTCGCCCCCCGGGAGCCCTTGATCGGCGGCTCCCGGGGGGCTTTTTTTCATAAGACCTTAATTTCTTTATAATTTTACGCCAAAAGCGGGTGGCCTTCCGGGTGTTGGTAATATTCTTGCGCAATCTATGGTCTTGGGAGTCGCGATCCACTGAAAATGGCTCTCAACGGCGAATTTTCAATCACAGAGGCCCTACTTGGCGCAAGGTTAAGGTTGTTGGCTGGGGGGAAACTGTTTAGTCATAGGCGATGAAGCTCCAAGGCATAGGGGGAGTATGCCCGTGACCGTTCTCAACCGGGTTCTTGCCGGAACCCGCCCGCTGATGTCGGGCAATGAGGCCGTTGCCCGCGCCGTCTGGGAATCCGGCGCCGCGCTCGCTTCGGCCTATCCCGGCACGCCATCGACCGAGATTCTCGAATCCCTGGCCCTGTACCCCGATATCGTCGCCCAATGGGGCGTCAACGAGAAGGTGGCGCTAGAAACCGCCATCGGCGCCTCGCTGACCGGGGCGCGGGCCTTCTGCGCCATGAAGCACGTCGGCCTCAACGTCGCCGCCGACGCCTTGATGAGTCAGGCCCTGGCCGGGATCCATGGCGGGCTGGTGATCGCCGTCGCCGATGATGTCGGGCTGTCGTCAAGCCAGAACGAGCAAGACAGCCGCTATTGGGGGCGCTTCGCCCATCTGCCGGTGCTCGAACCCGCCGACGCCCAGGAGGCCTATGCCTTCACCCTGGCGGCCTTCGCCCTATCGGAGCGCTTCCACACCCTGGTCATCCTGCGCCTGACCACCCGGGTCTGCCACGTCAAGGCCCTGGTCGCCACCGGCGAGCGCCAACCCCACGCCAGCTTAGGCTTCGCCCGCGATCCCAAGCGCTGGGTGATGCTGCCCGCCCATGTGCGGGGGATGATCCCGGTGCAGATCGCCCGCGACGCCGCCCTGGCCGCGCATGCCGAGGAAAGCCCGCTGCTCTGCGAGCTCGAAGGCGATGATCCCAGCATCGGCATCATCGCCAGCGGTCCGGCGGCGCTGTCGGCGCGCGAGGCCTTTCCCGAGGCGCCGCTGCTCAAGCTTGGCCTTGGCTATCCTTTGCCCATCGAGCGCATCCGCGCCTTCGCCGCTGGCGTTGGCAGGCTTCTGGTGGTTGAAGAGACCGAGCCGCTGGTGGAAACCGAACTGCGCGCCCAGGGCATCGCCGTCACCGGCAAGGATCTGCTGCCGCGCTATGGCGAGCTGTCGGTGGCCGTGCTGCGCGGCGCCCGGGCCCGCTTGCGCGGCGAGGCGGCGCCGGCGGTGGCGGCGCCCATTGATGTGTTTCCCCGGCCGCCGACCATGTGTCCGGGCTGTCCCCATCTGGCGCCGTTCTATTGCCTGTCGCGCTTACGCGGGTCGCTGCTGATCAGCGGCGATATCGGCTGCTACACCCTGGGCGCCGGCCAGCCCTGGCAGGCGATGGACGCCTGCACCTGCATGGGCGCCTCGCTGACCCTGGCCAATGGCATGGCGGTGGCCAAAACCGGTGACGACGCCGAGAAGGCGGTGGTCGCGGTGATCGGCGATTCCACCTTCTTGCACATGGGCATGCAGGGCCTGCTCAATCTTGTCTACAACCGGGCCAATGTCACCGTTCTGCTGCTCGATAACCGCACGGTGGGGATGACCGGCGGCCAGGAGCATCCGGGCACCGGCTTTGATATCCACGGCGATCCGGCGCCCCGCGTCGATTTCGTCGCCCTGGTCCAGGCGCTGGGGGTCAAGGCCGAGCGGGTTCACAGCGTCGATCCCTATGACCTGCCCGGTTTGTTCAAGCTGATCCGCAGCGAGACGGCGGTCAATGATGTCTCGGTGATCCTGACCAACCGTCCCTGCGTGTTGACCGATCGCCACCATTCGCGCCCGGCCCTGGGCGTGGTCGAAGCCGAGTGTACCGGCTGCGGCGGATGCCTGCAGGTCGGCTGTCCGGCGATCCAGGTGGTGCGCCGCGATCGCGTGATGACGCCAAGCGGTCGGGAAAAGGAGCGGGCTTTCGTCACCATCGACAGCGCCTTTTGCACCGGCTGCAACGCCTGCGTCGGGCTGTGCGCGCCCAAATGCATCCAGCCGCTGGCGGCGATGTCTGAACGCTGCGAAGGGGTCTGAGCGATGAGCGTGACGAATATTCTGCTCTGCGGCATCGGCGGCCAGGGCGTGCTGACCGCCGCCGAACTGTTGGCCCAGGCGGCGGTGGCCGAGGGGCATGATGTCAAGAAGACCGAGGTCGCCGGCATGGCCCAGCGCGGCGGGGTGGTCACCTCGCATCTGCGCTTCGGCCCCCGGGTGCTCGCTCCGGCCATTCCGCCGGGCGAGACCGATCTGCTGATCGGCTTCGAGGTCGCCGAGGCCCTGCGCTGGTGTGGCGAGCTGCGCGCCGGGGGGCGGGCGGTGGTCAGCACTCTGCGCGTCAAGCCGCCGGTCGTCCACCAGGGGCTGTTTGCCTATCCCGAGGATCCGGTCGGCCAATTGCGCGGGCGGATCAAGGGGGTGCTGGCGATCGACGCCCGCACCCTGGCCGAGGATCTGGGATCGATGAAGCTGATGAACACGGTGATGCTGGGCGCGGTGGCCGACGATCTGCCGATCGCCGCCGAAACGCTGCGCGCCCAGGTGGTCGCCCGTTTCCAGGCGCGCAAGCCGGCCCTGGCCGAGGTCAACGGCCGGGCCTTCGATGCCGGACGGGCGGCCGCCCATCGGGCGCGCGCCGAGGATGCGGCGGCCGAGTGAGCTTTTTGCGGGCGGCGCGGGGGAAAGGCGCCGCTGATCTTTGAGGGGGGACCGATGCATATTTCCAACGATGGCTATATGTTCGCGAAAGATCGCGAGACGATGCCGCGCGAGCACCTCGCCGGCCTGCAATTCGCCCGTCTCAAGGACACCCTGACCCGGGTTTACGCCAGCGTTCCCCATTACCGACGGGCTTTCGAGGCCAAGGGGGTCTCGCCCGAGGATCTGAACACGCTTGAGGATCTGGCGCGGTTCCCCTTCACGGTGAAGGACGACCTGCGCGAGGCCTATCCCTTCAAGCTGTTCGCCGTGCCGCGCGATCAGGTGGTGCGGCTCCACGCCTCGTCGGGCACCACCGGCTTGCCCACGGTGGTCGGCTATACCCGCGCCGATATCGACACCTGGGCCGGGCTGATGGCGCGCTGCATCGCCTGCGCCGGTGGCCGGCCGGGCGATATCTTGCATAACGCCTATGGCTACGGCCTGTTCACCGGCGGTCTGGGCGCCCATTACGGCGCCGAGGCCCTGGGTTGTTCCGTGGTGCCGATGTCGGGGGGCAATACGGAAAAGCAGATCCTGCTGCTCAAGGATTTCGGCGCCAATGTCGTGTGCTGCACGCCATCCTACGCGATCAATCTCGCCGAGGAGGCCGAGCGGCGGGGCGTTGATCTCAAGGGCGGACCCTTGCGGGTGGGGCTGTTTGGCGCCGAGCCCTGGTGCCAGGGCATGCGCCTGGAACTCGAGGAGCGCCTTGGTATCCGCGCCATGGACGTGTACGGCCTAAGCGAGATCATGGGGCCGGGCGTCGCGGTCGAATGCGCCGAGCAGGCCGGTCTGCATGGCTGGGAGGATCATTTCCTGTTCGAGGTCATCGACCCGGAAACCCTGCGGCCGCTGCCCGTGGGCGAGCAGGGGGAGTTGGTCATCACCACCCTGACCAAGCAGGCCCTGCCGATGATCCGCTACCGCACCCGCGATATCACCCGGCTGTCGGACGAGCCTTGCCCCTGCGGCCGCACCCACCGGCGCATCCTGCGGGTGACCGGGCGCAACGACGACATGATGATCATCCGCGGGGTCAATGTGTATCCCTCGCAGCTGGAAGCGGTGATGGTCGGCCGCCCGGGCCTCGCCCCCCATTACCAGCTGATCTTGCAACGCGACGGCTCGCTGGACACCCTGACCGTCGAGGTCGAGGCCCGCGAGGGGCTGCCCTGCGACGACTACGACGCCATCGGCCGCGACCTGGGCCGCCATATCAAATCCCTGGTCGGCGTCACCGCCCGCATCATCGTGGTGCCCCCGGGCCAGATCGCCCGCTCGCAAGGCAAGGCCGCCCGGGTGCGCGATCTGCGCAAACAGTATTAGGGGGGGGCGCAGAAGGGGGCGGCCGAGGCTGTGGCTCAGCCACAGGGGGGCTTTGCCCTCCTTCTGCCCCAGATATCGAAACAAGACGCTCACGCTGCTAGGAGGACGCGGGCTGGAAGTCTTGATTGTGACTATAACTAGTCATATATGATTAGTTATGAGCTATATTGCGTCAGATATGATGAGTGACTGAGATGGGGTCTCCCAAGGCGAAACCAGCACTGGAACGGCTGGGCCAGGATATCCGCAACGCGCGTCTCCGGCGCGGCATCGCCGTGGCGGATCTTGCCGTGCGCGCGGGAACCTCGCCAAGTTCCATCGCCCGCCTTGAACGGGGTGATCCCGGCGTTGCCATTGGAACGCTTGCCGACGTTCTGCTTGTTCTAGGCCTTCTGGAGCGGCTCGCCGACCTAGTCGATATCCGCAAGGATGATCTGGGGCTGGCGCTGACAGCAGAGCACGGACCGCGCCGGGGCCGCTCCTTCGCGGCAAGGCTGAGAAAGCAGAAGGCTCAGGCGGAGGAAAAGCAGGATCGGCGGGACGTTGTGGACCCTGACGGGGCTTCCTTCTGATGGTCGATTTCGTCGCCCACGTCGCGCTTGGCGAAAGCCGAACATCGGTGGGCCAAGTGCGTTTCACCCATACCGGGCCGCGGCAATTCTCGACCTTCACCTATGGCGCTGAGTGGATCGAAAACCCGCGCGCCTTCGCCATACAGCCCGATTTCCCTCTTGAGGCCGGTCCATTCCACACTTCGGGACAGCCTGGCACCATGCGCGACGCATTGGCGGGCGTTTTCGCCGATGCGGCTCCGGACAGTTGGGGACGCAGGCTGCTCGAACGCGCCTATGGCAATGGCCTCAACGAATTCGAGTATCTGACGCTTTCCGACGATGCCTGCCGGCAAGGTGCGTTGCGCTTTCTGGATGACAAGGGCGAGGTCATTCGCGGTAAGGCAGCGGACGCCGTTCCGCGTCTGGTCGCTCTCGAAACCATCACGGCGATCGCGCGAGCCTATGAGCAAGGCAAGGAAATCTCGCCCGAGGAGATGCAGACGCTGGCGGGCGCCGGCGGCTCCGGCGGCGCCCGCCCCAAGGCCAATGTCAGGGACGGCGATGCGCTGTGGCTGGCAAAGTTCACCTCGGTCCACGATCAACAGCCGATCGAGCGCGTTGAGGTCGCGACGCTGCGCTTGGCGGCGGCCTGCGGCATCCGCACGCCCGAGGCACGGCTGGAACTGGCGGACACACCGTTCCCCGTTGCGCTGATCCAGCGGTTCGACCGACGCGGAGCCGCACGGATACCCTATATCTCAGCGCGCACCGCACTCGGCAAGACGGGGGCGGAACTGGGATCCTATACCGAGATCGTCGATTTCATGCGGTCTTATTCACCTAATCCCTCTGACGATTTCCGCGAACTCTATCGGCGTCTGATCTTCACCATCCTCGTGTCCAACAAGGACGATCACCTGAAGAATCACGGCTTCCTTTATGTGGGGGCGGGGCAGTGGCGCTTGTCGCCGGTGTTCGACGTGAACCCGGCGCCGGATCGCACCCCGCATCTTGAGACGGCGATCCTTGAGGGCGGGGCCCATGATCGGTCGATCAACCTTGCACTGGAAGCCTGCGCGTTTTTCGAGATTCCCGAGGCCGAGGCACGGGATATCATCCGGACAACGGCGCAGCGTGTTTCGGGCGGATGGCGGGAAGCCTTCAGACGGGTTGGCGTTTCTGGCACGCTGGCGCGCGATTATGAGCCGGCCTTTGTCCATGATCAGATAGAGGAGGCACTCAAAATATAGTCATATATGACAAGTTATGATCCTTTATCTGTCAGATATGGCGATAACCAGACAGATAAGGAGGGATGGAAAATGGTATCGAAGACACTACGGAGTGGCGGGGCGCCAGGGGAGGTTGGTATGGTTGCTGGGGTGGACTTGAACCGGGGGTGATGCGGGGACCGCCATTTTATGGATTCGAGAACAGTGCGGAGTGAGTCATAAAGCGGGCCCCAATTTTTTAACTAAAAACTCCGCTCGTCCAAGGCGGGGGCGCTTGAGCCGCGGATGATCGCCCGGCCCTTGAGCACGATCTGCCGGGGGGGCAGGGTGGGATCGGCCATGCGGTCGCGCAGCAGGGACATGGCGGCGCGGCCGATGGCTTCGATCGGCTGTTCGATCACCGTCATTCCCGGTTCGACCAGTTCGGTCCACAGCTCGTTATCGAAGCCGGCGAGGGCGATGTCGTCGGGCAGGCGCAGCCAGGCGCGGCGGACGGCGCGCAGGGCGCCGATCAGCAGCAGGCTGTTGCTGGCGACGATCGCCTCGGGCGGCTCGGGCTCGCTCAGCCAGCGGCTGACGGCGACCTCGGCGGCTTCGGCATGGGGGGCGATGGCGCAGGCTTTGGGCTCCAGGCCGTAAGCCCGCATGGTGTCGTCATAGCCCCGGCGGCGTTCGACGCCGGTGGCGCTGGTCTTGCCAAACAGCCCATTGATGCGCCGATAGCCGCGAGCGTGGAAATGATCGACCAGGGTGGCGCAGGCGGCCTCGTTGTCGAGCACGACGCTGTCATAAAGGCCCTGGGGCCCGGCGCGGTCGACAAGAACGACGGGAAAATCCAGGGGGGACTGCGGCGGGTGGTCGAGATAGGCCAGGGTCGGGGCGAAGATCACCCCGCTCACCCGCTCTTCCTGCATCAGCCGCAGATACATCGCCTCGCGCTCGGCGTCTTCGCCGGTATTGCACAAGATCACCCGCAGCCCCGCCTGATAGGCGGCGTCTTCCACCGCCCGCGTCAGGGCGGTGAAAAAGGGGTTACCGATATCGGCCAGGATCAGGCCGACGGTTCCGCTCTCGCGTGAGCGCAAGCGCCGCGCCGAAAGATTGGGCCGATACCCGGTTTCACGGACGGCGGCCTCGACTTGCTGGCGCAAAGGCTCGCTGATCGGCCCGCGACCCAGGGCGCGCGACACCGTCGAGGGCGAGACCCCGGCATGGCGGGCGACATCCTTGATGCTGACGGTCATCGGTTTCGCATCATTGTCATCCATGGTCCCCCCTTCTTTTTAACCTAGCCCCTTGAGATGGGAAGGATAAGGAAGATTTATATCTTCTCCGAATTGGTTTTTGACAAAATTTGTGAAATCGTTTTCACTCCATTCGGTGAAAATCAGGCCAGGGAATGAAACCGGCTTTCGCCGGTTTTGCGGAAGCCAAGGGCCGCATCCCAGGTCTGGCAACGGGACCGGCGGCAAGCCGGACCAGGGAGGAGTGCGCTTATGGGGTCCGTCGATACGGTAGGGGCCTTGCCCCGCGATCTCGTGCGTTTGGCGGTCAGCCCGCGCGACAAGGCCGATGCCATCGCCCAGGCGGCGCAGATGCTGGTGGCGGCGGGCTGCGTTGAAGCGGGCTATGCCCAAAGCATGATCCGCCGCGAGGGGGTGGCCAACACCTTCCTGGGTCACGGCGTCGCCATTCCCCACGGCATGGCCGAAGACCGCGCCCTGGTGCGCGCCAATGGCATCGCCGTGCTTCAGGTCCCCGATGGCGTGGAATGGAACCCCGGCCAGTCGGCCCGGCTGGTCGTCGCCATCGCCGCCCAATCCGATACCCATATCGCCATCTTGCGCCGCCTGACCCGCCTGCTTCAGGACGAGGACCGCCTGGGCGGCCTGTTCGTGACCAGCGATCCCGGCGACGTGATCACCGCCCTGACCACCGACCCCGAGGTTAACGCCCCGGCTGTTCCGGTTAGCGATCTGGCGAAGCGCTTCGAATGGGTGCTCGATTATCCCAACGGCCTGCATGCCCGGCCGGCGGCGCGCTGGGTCGATACGGCCAAGGGCTATGCGGCGCGCTGTCAGATCCGCCACGGCGACGAGGTGGCCGATGTCAAGAATCTGGTGGCCCTGCTGCGCCTTGGCCTGACCCAGGGCGAGCGGATTTCGGTTTCGGCCGAGGGGCCCGATGCCGATCAGGCGCTGTCCCGGCTCAAGGCGACCATGCTCGATCTTTCCGTTCAGGAACGCGCCGATGCCGCCCTGGCGGCGCGCCGCGCCAAGCAGCCGGTGATCGGCTGGCACCCGCCGGGCGCGCCGATGGCCTTGGCCGGGATCGCCGCCGCGCCCGGGCTGGCGATCGGCCGCCTTCACGTGCTGGCCGCCGCCGACCGCAGCGTTCCCGACCACCCGGTGCCGTTGAGCGAGGGCGGCAATATCCTGCACGAGGCGCTGAGCGCCACCCGCCTGCAGCTCAAGGCCCTGGCCGATGACACGGCGCGTCGGCTTGGTCCCTCGGAAGCCGGCATCTTCAAGGCCCAGGGCGAATTGCTCAATGATACGGATCTGATCACCCTGACCTGCCAGTTGATGGTGGAAGGCCATGGCGTGGCTTGGTCGTGGGATCAGGCGATCGAACGCATGGCCGGCAAGCTGGCGGCTTTGGGCAATGCCCTGCTGGTCGCCCGCGCCGCCGATCTGCGCGATGTCGGCCGGCGGGTTCTGGGCCAGCTTGATCCCGGCCTAGGCGGCGCGTCGTTGCACGACTTGCCCGACGAGCCCTGCATTCTGATCGCGGGCGATCTAGCGCCTTCGGAAACCGCCGGCCTTGATCCGTCCCGCGTCGTCGGGCTGGCCACCGCCCAGGGCGGGCCGACCGCCCATACCGCCATTCTCGCCCGGACCATGGGGCTGCCGGCGATGGTCGCCGCCGGTCCCGGACTGCTGGCCCTGGAAAGCGGCACTTTGGCCATCCTTGATGGCTATGGCGGGCGGCTTTACCCCGATCCCTCGCCCGAGGCGCTGTCTTCGGCCCGCGCCTTCATCGCCGAACAGGGCCTGCGCCGGGCGCGTGAGGAGGAGCGGCGCAGCCTGCCCGCCAGCACCCGCGACGGCCACCGGGTCGAGATCGCCGCCAATGTCAATTTCGCCGATCAGGCCGCCTTCGCCCTGTCGCAAGGCGCCGAGGGCGTCGGGCTGATGCGCACGGAATTCCTGTTCCTGGAACGCGGCGATACCCCCGACGAAGAGGCGCAACTGGCGGCCTATACGGCCATGCAAGACGCGCTGAACGGCCGGCCGCTGATCGTGCGGGCGCTCGATATCGGCGGTGACAAGCAGGTGGCCCACCTGGATCTGCCGCGCGAGGACAATCCCTTCCTGGGCGTGCGCGGCGCCCGCCTGTTGCTGCGCCGCCCCGATCTGCTCGATCCGCAACTGCGCGCCCTCTATCGGGCGGCCAAGAGCGGCAAGCCCTTGTCGATCATGTTCCCGATGATCACCTCGGTTCCCGAGATCATCGCCCTGCGCGGCATCTGCGAGCGCATCCGCGCCGAGGTCGAGGGACCGGAGGTGGCTTTGGGCATCATGGTCGAGGTTCCCGCCGCCGCCCTGGCCGCCGATGTGCTGGCCCGCCACGCCGATTTCTTCTCGATCGGCACCAATGACTTGACCCAATACACCCTGGCCATCGACCGCCAGAACCCCGAACTGGCGGCCGAGGCCGATAGCCTGCATCCGGCCGTGCTGCGCTTGATCCGCATGACCGTTGATGGCGCGGCCGCCCATGGGCGGTGGGTCGGCATCTGCGGCGGCATCGCTGGCGATCCCTTTGGCGCCGCCCTGCTGACCGGGCTGGGGGTGCAGGAATTGTCGATGACGCCGCGCGATATCCCGGCGGTCAAGGAACGCCTGCGCGATTGCGACGCCACGGCCTTGCGCGCCCTGGCCGAACGCGCCCTGACCTGCGAGACCGCGACCGATGTGCGCGCCCTGGAGGCCGACTTGTGATGAGCAGCGATCCCTCCGCCTTGCCCTCCGCCTTGATTGTCCGCACCCTGACCCTTAACCCCGCCATCGATCAGACCATCACCCTTGAGGCCCTGACCCCGGGAACCGTCCACCGCGCTCGCGCCACCCGCTCGGACGCCGGCGGCAAGGGGATCAACGTCGCCGCCTGTCTGGCCGATTGGGGCGAGAGCGTCGCCGTCTATGGCGTTCTGGGGCGGGATAATTCCGGCCCCTTCGACGCCCTGTTCGCCGCCAAGGGCATGATCGACCGCTTCGTGCGCATCCCCGGCGAGACCCGCACCAACATCAAGCTGGTCAGCAGCGGCGGCGGGCCGACCACCGATATCAATCTGCCGGGGTTGGAAATCGATCGCCCCTGCCTTGAGCGGGTGGCGACGGCCTTATTGGCCGATCTGGCGCCGGGCACGCCGGTGGTGCTGTCGGGTAGCCTGCCGCGCGGGCTTGATGACAAGACCTATGTCGGACTGGTCGGGGCTTTGCGCGAACGCGGCGCGAAAGTGGTGCTTGATGTCAGCGGCTGGCCCCTGACCCGCGCCCTGGAAGCTCCGGCCGATCACCTGCCCCATTGCGTCAAGCCCAACCGCCACGAGCTGGAATCCTGGGCCGGCCGCGCCTTGCCGACGCTGGCCGATGTTCAAGAGGCCGCCCATGGCTTGCGCGGGAAGGGGGTTGCCCGGGTGGTGGTGTCGCTGGGCTCGGATGGGGCGTTGTTTGTCTCCGACGAGGGGGCCCTGCACGCCAAATTGCCGGCGATGACGGCGCTGAGCACGGTCGGGGCCGGCGACGCCATGGTCGCCGGTCTGGTCGCGGCGCTGCGCCAGGACCTGGGTCTTGAAGACACCGCCCGGCTGGCGACGGCCTTCGCCGCGGCCAAGCTTCGCCATGTCGGCGCCCAATTACCCGGACGCGACGTCGTTCTCGCCCTGGCCGGGCAAACCCATATCGCGCGTCTTCAAGCCTAACGCGTTGCCAACGCGGGCGCAGACCCGCCGGGGAGGAGATATCATGAGCCAGTTTATCGCGGTCGTCGGCGGGGGCGAGCGGAGCACCCAGGCGCTGCTGGTCGCCGAGGCCCTGCGCCGGGCCGCCAGCGGGGCGGGGCACCGCATCGATATCGAGGTGCGCAGCGATCAGGGCGTGGTCAACGCCTTGAGCGACGACGCCATCGTGCGCGCCAGGGCGGTGATCCTGATCGGCACCGGCGATCTGGATGTCGGGCGCTTTCCCGGGTTGCCCAAGCTTGAAACCACCATCGAGGCGGTGCTGGCCGATGTGGGGGCGGTTCTCGGGCGGGCCGAGGGGGCCGAATTGGCCGGAAGCGTCGCCGCCACTGACGACGGGGTGCGGCGCATCGTCGCCATCACCTCCTGCCCGACCGGCATCGCCCATACCTTCATGGCCGCCGAGGGCATCACCCAGGCGGCCAAGGCTTTGGGCTATCAGGCCAGGGTCGAGACCCAGGGCTCGGTGGGATCGCGCGACACCTTAAGCGACGACGAGATCGCCCAGGCCGATATCGTGCTGATCGCCGCCGATACCCAGATCGATCTGGCGCGCTTCGACGGCAAGCGGGTGTTCCTGTCGGGCACCAAGCCGGCGATCGCCGATGGCAAGGCGCTGATCGCCCGCGCCCTGGCCGAGGCGACGCTGCAAGGCGGCAAGAAATCCCTGGTCGATACGGTGGAGGCGGGCAAGGCCCAGCGCTCGGCCCAGCGCACGGGGGCCTATAAGCACCTGATGACCGGCGTGTCCTTCATGCTGCCCTTCGTCGTCGCCGGCGGGTTGCTGATCGCCCTGGCCTTCGCCTTGGGCGGCATCAACGCCTTTGACGAGGCCAATAAGGGAACGCTGGCCTATGACCTGTTCCAGATCGGCGCCAAAAGCGCCTTCGTGCTGATGGTTCCGGCCCTGGCCGGCTATATCGCCTTTTCCATCGCCGACCGGCCGGGCATCGCCCCGGGCATGATCGGCGGTCTGGTCGCGGCCAATCTGGGGGCGGGTTTCCTGGGCGGCATCATCGCCGGCTTCATCGCCGGCTATGTCACGGCTTGGTTCAATCGCACCATCCGGCTGCACCGCAATCTTGAAGGGTTGAAGCCGGTCCTGATCCTGCCCGTGCTGGGCACCGTCGTGACCGGCTTGCTGATGATCTATGTCGTCGGCACGCCGGTGGCCGGGCTGTTGTCGTGGTTGACCGAGGCCTTGCGCGGCATGCAGGGCAGCAGCGCCATCGTGCTCGGGCTGTTGATCGGGGCGATGATGGCCTTCGATATGGGCGGCCCGGTCAATAAGGCGGCCTATGCCTTTTCCACCGGCCTGCTGGCCAGCGAGGTCTATACGCCGATGGCGGCGGCCATGGTGGCGGGGATGACCCCGGCCCTGGGCGTGGCCCTGGCCAGCCGGCTGTTTCGCAGCCGCTTCACCGCCAGCGAACGCGAGGCCGGCGGGGCGGCGGCGGTGCTGGGGCTGGCCTTCATCACCGAAGGCGCCATTCCCTTCGCTGCCTCCGATCCCTTCCGCGTCATTCCGGCGCTGATGGCCGGATCGGCGGCGGCCGGGGCGATCTCGATGACGGTGGGAGCGGAGCTGAAAGTCCCCCACGGCGGCATTTTCGTGCTGCCGATCCCCAATGCCGTCACCCATTTGCTGGGCTATATCGTCGCCCTGGTCGTTGGCACCCTGATCACCGCCCTGGTGCTGCGGATCACCAAACGCCCGGTGGCTGTTCTTTAGCAGGGGGCTTTGGCGCCCAGTCCAGGATGGCACTGCGCCAGGAAGAAGCGGAGCATTTCAGCGCTGGCGTCGGGCCCCCGGGGGTCGGTGAACGATCCCGCCGGCTGACCGCCCGACCAGGCGTGGCCACCGCCCTGGATCGTCCATTGCTCGCACAGCACCGTGCCGTCGGCGGCGCTGTGAAGGGTGCGGCGATAGCCATGGCCGCCCGGCGCCCGACCCGTCTGGCTGGTTTCGCGCAGGCCGCTGCGGTCGGCGGTGAATTGCGACACCAGGGAATCGCCGTTGCCCGGATGAACGGTGGTATCGCGATCGCCGTGGAAAACGATCGCCGGGATCGCCGAGGGGGCGGGGCGGACGGTGGCGCCGCCCTGGCGCATGGCGGCGAAGGCTGAGGCCATGTCGCGCGCCGCGCCGCAGGCCAGACCAGAATGCACGCCGACGGCGGCGAAAAGATCGGGGTAGGTGACGGCCAGGATCGCCGCCGCCGCGCCGCCCGCCGATAAGCCCGCCACATAAACCCGCGCCGGATCGACCCGGCGCTCGCCGATGATCGCCCGGGTCAGCTCGGCCAGCAGGGCGGCCTCGCCCTGGCCGCGATGCTGGTTCTCGTCATTGAACCAGTTCCAGCATTTCGACGGATTGGCCGAGGCCGGCTGACGCGGATAGGCGACCAGACAGCCCGCCTCCTCGGCCAGCTTGTTCATGCCGGTGCCGGCGGCGAAATCATCGGGGTCCTGGGTGCAGCCGTGCAGCATGAGGATCAGCGGCAGGGAGCTGTCCCCGGAGCCGGGCGGCACGAACAGCTTGTAATCACGCGTGCCGGCCGGGCCGCGATGGGTCAGCGCCAGGAAGGCGCCGCGACCGGCCGGCGGCGCCTGGGGACGGGGGGCGCCACCGGGGCGGGGCGTGATCTCGATCGCCTCGCCGTCGATGGTTGGCGGCGTCAGGGGGGACGGCTCGAAGGGTGGCGTGGCCTCGGGCTGACCCCGGCCAAGCAGGCGGCCGATCAGCGCCGTGGCCTCGCCCAGCCGACCGCTGCGGGTCAGGCGGGTCGCTTCGGTCAGATCGGGCAGGGGGATAGGGGGCAGGGAACCGTGGGCGAAGGGGTTTTTCATGGGCGTGAAGTCCTGGGGCGGGGACTTTCCCGAGGATCGGGAAGCCATGGGTCAACGGAGAAAGGCGCGAAGGGGGGCAAAAGGCGATCAGGCGCTACGGTCGGCCAAGGCGGCCTTGACCTCGGGACTTGCCTGCAAGGCGCCAAGAACGGTGAGGCTGGCGATGGTGGCGCGCGCCAAGTCGGGCGTGACATCGCGGGCGATGCTGGCCAGCCCCAGCACCCGGATGTGGATCATCCGCCCCTCGGCCTGGATCGCTTCCAGATCGGCGCGCGAGAAATGGCGCAGGCCCAGATCGACATCGCCGCGCTCGACGGTGCGGCGCACGACATCGGCATGGCGGTCGATCTGGTTACGGATGGCGGTGCGGATCAGATCGGTGCGGTTGGAATAAAACCCTTCACGCACTAGCAAGTCGATCTGTCCGAGATCGACGGGGCCGAGATTGATGGTGATCTTCTCGCTGTCGCTCAGCTTGGGCCGCGCCTCATGAATCGATACGACTTTGTTTTCCATCCCACCACCATCCTTGAACCATCCATTTGGATGGTAGATGAGGAGGTGGCGCCTGGAGATCAAGGGGGGATCGTATCGATGACCGAGGGAAGCGCCTCAAAGGCGGCCTGGGCGTCGACCAGACCATAGCCGGTCGCCACATTGGGTTGGCCCGGTCCGGCGGGGTTGCCCTGGGCCGAGGCGCCGTGGTGAACGGCGCGCGCCGTTTTGGCCAGAAGCGCCCGCGCCCGTTCCTGGGACAAGCCGGGAGCGCGGGCGCGCAGCAGGGCGAGGAGGCCCGAGACCTGGGCCGAAGCCGCCGAGGTGCCGCTGATCACCACCCAACCGTCGGTCGGCGGCGTATCGTCGCCCTCGGGATAGGGCTGTTGGGCGAAGGCGCGGTCGATCTGTCCGCCCGGTTGGGTCGGCATCGCCAGATAGACCCCCATCGGCGCCATGCCGACCAGGGCGCAGAAATCGGGCAGCCGACGGCCGGGGAACAGTTTGCTGAGATAGCCGCTGGCGTAGCTCGCCGCCTGTCGCGCGCCGTCTTCCCCCTGGAAGACGCCGCCGATGGCCAGAACCTCGGGCCGCTGCGACGGATACAGCAGACCGCCGTTGCCACCGGCGAAAACCACCAGGATCCCCCGGGCGATGGCGTCTTCCAAGGTGGCGGCGATCAGGTCTTCGGCCGCTCCCAGCCGTCCCTCGGCCAAGCTGTAGCCCCAGGTATTCTGGACGATGTCGGGCGATAGGCTCAGCGCCAGTTTGAAGGCGACGAAAACCTCGTCGTCGCCGTTCTGTTTGACCAGGGTGACCTGGGCGCCCGGGGCCAGCGACAACAAGGCGGCGCAGACCATGGTGCCATGGCCGATTTCGTCGCAAGCCGGCGCCCGGGCCCCGGGGGCGAGCAACACGCGAACGCCAAGATCGCGACTGCCGAACCAGGGATGGGCGTAAAAGCCGCTATCGACCACCGCCACCCGCACCCCCCGGCCGGTCTCCCCGCGCTGGTGAAGGTCTCGGGCGCCGAGCAGGGCGCTCAGATCCTCGGGTGCCTGTAAATGGAAATAGGGTACGTCCGGGGGCAGCGGCGACAGCGGCGGGCGCGGCGCGTGGATCGGCCGGCCGGGCAGCGGCGGCTGGGCGGCGCAGGGCGGAATGCGCACAAAGCCGCTGACCCCCTCGGCAAGCGCGGGCAAGGCCACGCGCATTAGCGTCGGATCAGGGCCATCCGAGCACAGCCAGGGTTGATCCTGGGCAAGGTCATAGCGCTTGCGCACCACGGCATCGGCCTGGATCAGGCGGTCGGGCCCCAGGCGATCGGCCAAGGCTTTGGAGCAGCGCAGGCTGATCGAGACCGCCCCGGGCAACAAGACTTCGGCGCCAAGGGCGCAGAGCAGGGCGCAGGCGCGGCCGACACCCTGTCCGGGCTGGGCGAGAACGGCTTCAAAAAGCAGGGATGGGGCCATCGCAGCGTCTCCCGAGGGCGGGCGGACGGGCCGCCCGGCGGTCAGATCTTGATGACGATCGGCGAGCGAAGCTGGCCCGGCGCCTTGTAATCGATGCGCAAGCGGACCCGCCCCTCGTCCAGGCGTATTGCCAGGGTGGTATCGGGGGTGGCGCGCAGCCGCTCCACGATCGTCCGCTCGATCTCGGCCAGCCGGGCCCGCCGGGTGGCCGGGGCGTAGCGCAGTTCGATGTCCAAAACGATGGTCAGCCCGCCATCCTCGTCGGTTTGGCTGCTAACAGCGATCAGCGGCAGCGAGCCGACGCTGCGGTCGTGAACCACCCGGACATTGGAGAACCAATCGTAGACGTTGATATCGGGAATATCGCTGAGGATGTCGTTGAGAACGGCCGAAAACACCAGCCACGACGGGGCGGCGGCGAAGGGATCGCGCAGGCAGTTCTTTTGCTTGCCAAGGAAGTCGAACTGCGGCCGGCCGAGGGGCGGGGTGATCCAACGCACCAGATCGCCGGTCAGATAGCGGATCAAGGGCTGCATCTGCACGAAGGGATGGAGGTTGGTGATCGCCAGACGGCCGATCCCGCTAGCGATTGCCGTGTCGTCGTCAGGGGCCAGGGCTTCCATGATCAGGAAGGGATCGACGACGAAGCGGTCGCGATCGTAAAGCCGCGAGGCGCCGCCAACGGTTTCGGTCAGGGTGAAGCGGTTGTTGACCGGGCATTTCCAGCTTTCGCGCAAAAACCCCATCCACTGCGGCGCCATGTATCCCCCGGTCACGCTGACGGCGCCGAAGCCGTAACTGGCGGGATCGACGCCGCATTCCTGAAGCCAACTGGTAAACAGCAACACATGGTGACCAAGCCCCGACAGGAAGCGGATGCGGCTGTCATGGCCGGGCAGGGCATAGGGGGTGTCGATCAGCCGGCGGGCGTCAAGGATCAGCGTGTCATCGGTCACTCCGCCGACGAAGCCCATGCCCAGCCCGGGCATCGGCAGCGGCACGCCGTGGTAATTGTTGGGGAAGGACAGCGAGAGCGGCAGGCTGGGCAGCATGCGGCGTAGCGGCTCGAACATCGCGTTGAAATAATCGGCGATGAACCGGCATTCCTCGAAGGATTTATAGACGTCGAGCGGCGTGCCGGTGGTGCCCGAGGTATGGCAGATCGAGCGCAAGGTGACGTCTGTGGCGAGGATTTCGCCGTGATGGGCCACCACCTGGGCGCGATCAATCGCCGGCAGGCCATCCAAAAACGGCGCGCCCCCGGTCCCCTGCGGGCGCCAGTGGTGATAGGCCGGGTCGCGGCGATAGAACGCCGTGTTGGTTCGCGCATGCTCAAGGGTGCGCGCCAGAAGATGGGCCTGAAGGCCATGGCGCAGGGTGTCGGCCTCTGGCGTCGGCGGTTCGGCCAGCCGGAACAACTCGGCCAGATCGGCGGCGGGGAGGGGGGCGCCGGCCGCCAGGCGGTGAGCAAGCTCGGTGGAAAACGACGGGGCGAGACAGGTCACGGCGCGGCTCCGTCCGGCGGGGGAAAGGGCGCTGGGGGGGCGGGGGCCACGGCCAAGCGCGGCCCCCGGGGAGGACGGTGGGGGCGGGGCTTAGCGGAAACGGGCGCTTTCCCCGGTGGCTTCGCCGGCGCTTTCGCCAACCGCTTCGGACGCGGCTTCCGACGAGGCTTCGGCCGCCGCTTCGGACGTGGCTTCCGAGGCGGCTTCGCCGGCCACTTCAGCGCTGACCTCCGAGGTCAATTGTCCGGCCAATTCGACGGCCTTGGCCTCGTCCAGCCCGTCGATCGCGCCCTGCAGATGGGTCTTCACGAAGCTCACGATATCACTCATCGACTGTCTCCTTGTCCTGATCGGGGGAAGCGGGAAAGAACACGTCTGGGTCGCAAAAAGAGATTTTTTATCGGTTGAATCCACAAGACTGTCAACGTATAAAGTGTGAACAACGATAATTATCGCTATGCGTGTATTATCGATCGGGGCGGGTCATCGGGAGAAATGGGATGGTGGGGTGCTGCACCGTGGTGGCCGGCGGCCAGTGGGGGGACGAGGCCAAGGGCAAGATTTCCGCCTATCTCAGCCTGACCGACGGCATCGACGTGGCGGCGCGCGCCGGTCTGGGGCCCGGGGCCGGCCATACGGTGGTTTCGGCCGGAACCACCTTGAAATTGCGCCAGCTTCCCGCCGCCGTCGTCCGCCCGCAAACCACCTTGCTGTTGGGGGCCGGGGTGATGGTCAATCCGGCGGTTTTCCTGGCCGAGGTCGCCGATCTGGGGGCGGGGCGACGGGTTGGACTCGATCCCCGGGCCAGCATCATCGACGAGGCCCATCGCCGGACCGACCGCGAGGATCCCCATCTGACCACCACCATCGGGTCGACCGGCAGCGGCCATGGCCCCTGTCTGGCCGATCGCGCCCTACGCCGGGGGCGGCTGGCCGGCGAGGTGGCCGCTCTCGCCCCCTATCTGGCCGATGTCGCCGAACTGCTCAATCAGGCCCTTGATGACGGGCGCAAGGTGCTGATCGAAGGCACCAACGGTTTTTTGCTGTCGGTGCTTTACGGCACCTATCCGCATACGGTGGGCAAGGATTCGACGGCGGCGACCATCGCCGCCGATGTCGGCCTGGGGCCAACCCGCATCAATAGGGTGGTTCTGGCCTTCAAGGCCTTTCCCACCCGGGTCGGCGGCGGACCCTTTCCCACCGAATTGCCCCGCGCCGAGATCGAGGCGCGCGGCTTCCTTGAACAGGGCACGGTGACCGGCCGGCCGCGCCGGGTTGGCACCTTCGATTTCGCCGCCGCGGGGCGCGCCGCCCGCATCAACGCCCCGACCGATATCGCCCTGACCTTCCTTGATCGCATCGATCCCGAGTGTCGCGGCCGGCCGTTTGATCGCCTGAGCCGCGCCGCCCGCGCCTTCATCGACCAGGTCGAAGACGCCTGCCGCGCCCCGGTGACGCTGATCGGCACCGGTCCCGATACCTTCGATATCCTGGACCGGCGGGGCGAACGGTGATCGGGCGCTATCGCCGGGCCGAGATGGCCGCTGTTTGGGAGCGCGAAAGCCGCTATTGGCTGTGGCTGGAGATCGAAACCGCCGTGCTGGACGCCCAGGCGGCCCTGGGCGTGGTGCCGGCCGAGGCCGCCCTGGCCGTCCGCCGCGCCCGCATCGACAGCGCGGCGATCGACCGGCTGGAAGCCACCCTGCGCCACGAGGTGATCGCCTTCCTGACCCATATCGCCGACCAGATGGGCGAGGAGGGGCGCTATCTCCATTACGGCCTGACCTCGTCGGATATCCTTGATACGGCGCTAGCCTTGCAACTAACCCGGGCCGGCGCGATCCTTGAGGACGGGTTGGCGCGGATGATCGCCGCCCTGGAGGACCAGGTCCGCCGCCACCGCCGCACGCCCTGCCTGGGGCGGACCCATGGCATGGCCGCCGAGCCCACCACCTTCGGCTTGAAACTGGCTGGCCATCTTGCCGAATTCCAGCGGGCGCGGACGCGGCTGGCCTGGGCCTTGCGGGAAATCGCCGTATGCAAGATCGCCGGCGCCGTCGGCACTTATGCCACCGTCGATCCGAAGGTCGAGGCGCAAGTCGCCGCGCAGTTCGGGCTGGCGGTGGAAACGGCGGCCACCCAGGTGGTGCCGCGCGATCGCCACGCGGTTTTCTTCGCCGTCCTTGCCGTCATCGCCGGCGCCGTCGAGCGGCTGGCCACCGAGATCCGTAATCTGCAGCGCATCGAGATCGGCGAGGTCGAGGAGCCCTTTCCCAGCGGCCAGAAGGGATCCTCGGCCATGCCCCATAAGCGCAATCCGCTGTTTTGCGAAACACTCTGCGGCTTGGCCCGCGTGGTGCGCGCCGGCGTCGTCCCGGCGCTTGAAAACATGGTGCTGTGGCATGAGCGCGATATGAGCCATTCCTCGGTCGAACGGGTGGTGGCGCCCGATACCACCCTTGTCCTTGATTACGCCCTGCACAGTCTGGCCGCGATCGTGGAGGGCCTGACCGTCCATCCCGAGCGCATGGCCGAGAATCTGGCGCGCTATGGCCAAAGCTGCTGGTCGCAAAAGGCCCTGCTCGTTTTGGTGGGCGCCGGCATGAGCCGCGAGGCCGCCTATCGGTTGGTCCAGGGCCACGCCCTGGCGGCGGCGACGGGCGGCGCCTCGTTCCTGGAGCGGCTGCTTGCCGATCCCGAGCTGCCCCAGGCGATAACCCCCGACACCCTGGCCGGGCTTGATGACCCGCTGGCCTTCCTCGATCACGCCGCTATCGCCATCGACCGCGCCCTGGGGGGAGAGGAAGGTTAGGCCGTGGACTCATTACGGCTGACACCAAATCCGCGGGGCGACGAGTTTAATGGCTGCAAGGACATTGAGCGGGTCTTTGTCGTAACGAGTGGCAATACCCCGGAACTGTTTCTCTGCGGCCAGGGCGCGAATGGCGTTGCTGTCATAACCCTTGTCGGCGAGGTAGCAGGTGGTCGGCGGGCCGTAGCGCTCGGGGATCTCCGCCCACGGCGATCCGGTGCGAAAGCGCCACAGAATTCCATTGAGGACCCGCCGGTCATCGATGCGCGGACCCCCGCGCGGCTTGTTCGGCAGCAAAGGCTCGATCACAGACCATTCGTATTCCGTATAGAGGCGCGAAGGGGCCGCTCTGTTCCCTGTGGGACAGATCAGCCTTTGTCGCGACCGTTCAGGAGTCCCAGATAGGCGCAGAACATGTCAGCCAGCGCATCGGCGTAAGCGGAGATTTCGGCGGGGGTGCGGGGCGCGCTCGAAAACTGCTTTCCCACGGAGGCCAGCGTCATGGTGATCAGATCGCCAGCCAAAGCCCGCGTGGACTCGGCGGCCTCCGGCAGCGCCTCGCGGAGAAACGTCTGGACCATGCGCTGTGCCGCCTCACGCGTTTGCCGCGCTTCGGGCGCATCACGATAAAGGGGGGCGGCATCGCTGAGCGCAAGGCGCGTCGCTGCCTCCTCACATTCCGAACGAATGAAAGCGTGAACCAGGGTACGCAGTCGCTCGGGCGGCGGTTTCTCCGCATTCCCCAGAGTGGTGTGCAGCATCTCGGATGTCTGCCGCCATTCGTCGCTCTGAAGGCGGAAGAGGATCGCCGCCTTGTTAGGGAAATACTGATAGAGCGATCCGACGCTGACTCCCGCTTTCTCGGCCACCCGGGCGGTGGTGAAACGATGAGCGCCGTCCCTGGTCAAAACCTGAGCCGCCGCCTCCAGGATGGCGGCAACCAGATCGTTTGAGCGGGCCTGACGGGGCTGTTTTCGCTGAGTAATCAGAGGTTTTCGATGATCGGTCATGGGGGTTGGCCAATGCGAATCGGAAACATGACGATTTAGTCGTATTTTTGATCCGGCGCAAGGATGCGTCGACCCTGGATCGGAGATCGACATGAACAATACCCTGACCACCCTCCCGCTTGCCCCTCTGTTGGAGCGCTTGTTCGAAGATGCGGCAGCGACGTCGCCGCTCGCCGATCCGGCTCTGGCAAACGTTTCCGCCGAAGAACTGGCGCGATTAATGCGAAGCAGGACCGACTATGCCGACTTCTACTCCCGGCTGAAGAATGCCCCCCTCGCCGTGTCGAAAGAGACCGGTCGGTTGCTGTACATCCTGGCGCGAAGCTGCGGGGCACGCAGCATCGTCGAGTTCGGCACCTCATTCGGCCTGTCGACCATGCATCTGGCCGCAGCGTTGCGTGACAATGGCGGCGGTCATCTGATCAC
The DNA here is from genome assembly GCF_000013085.1 of Rhodospirillum rubrum ATCC 11170. Taxonomy (NCBI): domain Bacteria; kingdom Pseudomonadati; phylum Pseudomonadota; class Alphaproteobacteria; order Rhodospirillales; family Rhodospirillaceae; genus Rhodospirillum; species Rhodospirillum rubrum. The sequence continues at coordinate 2,268,648 of NC_007643.1, read as the reverse complement.
CACTGAGTTTGAACCCTCCAAGGCGGCGCGGGCACAGGATAATCTGATCGCGGGCGGAGTGGCCGATCTGGTCGAGATCCGCGAAGGTGATGCGCTACGGACCCTGGCCGAGGGTCTGCCCGAGCGCATCGACCTGTTGTTTCTGGATGGTGCCAAAGCCCTCTATCCCGACATCCTGCGCTTGGTGGGAGGCCGTCTGCGGCCGGGGGCGATTATTGTCGCCGATAACGCCGATCACAGCCCAGACTATCTCTCCCTCGTGCGTGCTCCCGACCAGGGCTATGTGTCCACATCGATCGGAGCAGAAATCGAACTGTCTCAGCGGATCGGTTGAAACTGAATACCGTGCGATGACGGCACTGCGCGATCCCGCGCGATCGTGTCCCCGTCCGCCGGACGGAACACCTAGGCGATCTTCAGGATTTTGTGGACCTGGACGCATAGGCGATAGCCAAAGCGCAGGGCCGAGGCCGCCGCTTCGGCCAAGTTATCGTCTTCGCCCCGGCCGGGCCGCGCGGGTGTTCCATGGTCGTCGCGCGGCATGACGAACACCGGTACCCCGGGGGGCGGGCGGAACAGGCGTTCGGCCCGCCCGGGGTGCTGGGTGGACAGGGCGGGCAAGCCATCGGTGGGATCGGTTTCACCGGCGGCGATCACATATTTGAAGGCGTCGATCCTGGGCACCAACTGGGGATCGAGGGTGCGGGTCTTCGGACTGCAAACGATGCTGAGGCCGGGGCCGAAGGGCAGGTCGCGCCATAGCGTGCCATTGGTCTCGATCTGCACGCGCAGGCCCCGAGCCAGCAGGGCGCGGACCAGCGGGCCGACCTCCTGGCGCAGCGGCTCGCCGCCGGTCAGCACCACCAGATCACAAACCCGGGGACGGCGGCTGTCGATCACGGCCAGAAGCTCGGGCAAGGGTGGTTTCCAGGCCGAGGATTCGAAATCCGTGTCACACCACGCGCAGCGCAGATTGCAGCCGGCGGTGCGGACGAAGACGCTGGGTTGGCCGGAAAACGGCCCTTCGCCCTGCAAGGTGTAGAAAACTTCCTGGATCCACAGGCTTTCACCATCGCCGGGGTCGGGGCCGCGCGCAGGGTTCCGGCCGAACATGCTCAGGCCTCCTCCTCGACGAACAGCCTCGCGTAATCGGGGGGCGGGGCGGGGGCGCGGTCCAGGGCATGGGGGCGGCTTTCCGCCCGCCCGGCTTCGCTGACGCGGATGAAGCGGGCCTTGTCCTGAAGTTCGGCGATGCTCAGGGCGCCGCCATAGCTGACGCCCGAGCGTATCCCCCCGGCAAGCTGACCGATCAGCCGGGCCAGCGGACCCGAGGCCTCGAAGGTCGATTCCACCCCTTCGGCGACATAGGCGTCGAGATCCTCGGCGTTGATCTTCTCGCCGCGCAGGCGTTTGCGGGTCAGTCCGACGCCGAGGGTGACGAAGCCGGTGGTCGCCTTGCAGCGCCGCCCCTGGTGGTCGATGAAGACGGCGGCGCTTTCATCGGTTCCGGCCAGCAGGCTGCCCAGCATCACCGAGGCGGCGCCGACGGCCAGGGCCTTGACGATATCGCCCGAGAAGCGGATGCCGCCATCGGCGATCACCGGCACGTTCCGGGCGCGGGCGACGCCGACGCAATCGGCGATCGCCGTCATCTGCGGCACCCCGGCCCCGGCCACCCGCCGGGTGGTGCAGATGCCGCCCGGACCGATGCCGACCTTGATGGCATCGGCCCCGGCGGCGATCAGATCGGCCGTGCCCTCGGCGGTGGCAACATTGCCGCCGATGACATCAATTTGCGGATGGCGGCTTTTCAGCGCGGCGATGGTATCGAGGGCGTAATCGGCATGGCCATGGGCGATATCGACGACCAGGGCGTCGCAGCCCGCCGCCACCAAGCGGTCGGCGCGCTCCAGATCCTCGGGCTTGGCGCCGACGGCGGCGGCGGCGATTAGGGCGCCCCCGTCATCGACGGTTGCCCGCGCCGCGTCTTCGCCATCGACGGGCGCCGCCTTGACCAGGGCGACCTGACGTTCCTGATCCTCGATGGCGCACATGCGGTGAAGAACGCCCAGCCCGCCCAAGCGGCCCAGGGCGATCGCCATCGGCGCTTGCGTGCACCACGGCACATTGGCCGAGACCAGCGGCAAGGCCAAGGCGATGCGCCGGGAGAAGCGGCTGGCAAGGGTGATATCGGCGCGGCTGCGCGCCCGGGTCCGCCCGGGAACCAGCAGCACGTCGTCGAAGCTGAGGCCGCTGCGCAATCCCTCGATCATCGCGCTCACCCCGCCGCCCGTGACCGCGCCCCGACATAGCGCACCGGATCCTCCAGGCCGTTCTCGGCGAAGCCCTTCAAGCGCAGCAGGCAGGAATCACAGGTGCCGCAGGCCTCACCCTCGGCCGAGGGGTCGTAACAGCTGTGGGTGAGCGCGTAATCGACCCCCAGATCAAGGCCGCGCCGGATGATCTGGCCTTTGGTCAGGGCGATCAACGGCGTGTGGATCGTCAGAACCCCCGTTCCCTCGACGCCGCGTTTGGTCGCCAGATTGGCCATGGTCTGGAAGGCGCTGATATATTCGGGCCGGCAATCGGGATAGCCGCTGTAATCGAGGGCATTGACGCCGATGAACACGTCGTTGGCCTCCAGCACCTCGGCCCAGGCGAGGGCGAAGGACAAGAACACGGTGTTGCGGGCGGGCACATAGGTGACGGGGATGCCCGCGCCCATGGTTTCCAGCGACCGCTGCTTGGGAACGCCGATGCTGTCGGTCAGGGCCGAGCCGCCGAACTGGCGGAGATCGATGGTGGCGATGACATGGCGCTCCACCGCGAAGGCCTGGGTGACCCGGCGGGCGGCCTCGAGTTCCACGGCATGGCGCTGGCCGTAGCTGAAGCTAAGCGCGTTGACCGTGAAGCCCTCGGCCTGGGCGATGGCCAGGGTGGTGGTGGAATCAAGGCCACCGCTGACCAAGACGATGGCGCGGCGCTGCGTTGGGGAGTGGGGCATGGGGGGACTCCTTGGCGACAGAGAACGGAGGGAATTACGGAGCGTGGGAGGCGAGGGGGGAGGGCGGATAAAGCCGGGCGAGCAATTGGGTCAGGCTGTCGGCGACAAGGTCGGGGGCGGGAAGGATGATATCGGCGAAACGGGCGCCGTTGCCGGTGCGCACCATCGCCGTTCGCATTCCCAGGCGGGCGCCGGCCAGGATGTCATCGGGGGAATCGCCGACCATCAGGCAGTGTTCGGGATCGACGCCAAGGTGGGCGACGGCGCGCTCGACGAGCATCTGCTTGACCGGTACCGGCGAGGTGCTGGCGGGCAGATCGCCCAGGTCATCGGCCGTCCAGACGGCGCAAAAGGCGTCAAGCACGCCTTCACGGGCGAGCAAGGCGCGGGTGGCCGCGCTTCCCACCCAGGCGCTGACCAGGATAAGGCGCAGGCCATCGGCCCGGGCCCGGCGCAATCCCTGGGCGACGCCGGGGAAAAGCAGGCCGTGATCCATGTGGCGGCGCGGAATGTCATCGACGATGTCTAGGACCCGCTGGGTGCCGATCCACAGCTCGCCGGCGATGATCCGCTCCCAGGTTTCATAGCGCAGCAGGTCGGCCGCGCTTGGCGCCTCAAGGCCGGCGCGCTGATAAAGGCCGTTCATGAAGGCGAGGTACATGGCGCTGAAGTCGAGCGTCGTCCCGTCGCGATCAAGGATCATCGCCGCCAGCCCGTTCATCGTCCCGCCTCCCCCGAGCCGTCAAGCGTGGCGGCGACCACCGGCAGGCCCCTCTCGGCCGAGGGCGGTTCCCAGGGGAACAGCACCCAGTCATCGACGGTGATCGCCCAATGGTCGGGCGGTTCGGCGCAGGCGCGGTTGCGCGCCAGAACGGCGCTGATGATCCGTCGCGGCCGGACCGGGGCGAGGGCGGCGGCGACGGCGCGCAGGGTGCCGCCATCGCCGGCGATATCGTCGCAGACCACCACCACCTGGTCGGCATACAGCTCAAGGCCGGGGGCGACCCAGGCGATAGCGGGAGCCCCCCGGTGGGCGAACGGTCCGGCGGTCTGGTTGCGGATCACCGAAACGATGCCAAACCGCGGGGCGGCGAAGCGGTTGGCCAGGGCGGTGGCCAGCACCAGCCCGCCGCGCGCGATGCCCAGGATGGCGTCGGGCGTGGTCCCGGTCCGCCGCAGATCGGCTTCGAGACCGTCGATCCCGGCGCCGATTTGATCCCATCCCAAGGCGATCAACCGCCGCCGCGCCCATAACTCGCGATCGCCTGCCATATCGCCTCCCTTGCCGGACGATCTTCGCCCTAAAGAGCAATCTAAGATACGTAAATTTACCTAAGACAACCAATCAGGGAATACAATGGGAGGTGGCTTTTTTTAACAAAAATCGGCATGGGCGTTTTCCCGAGGCTTTGGCGTCGGGTCGGTCGCGAGCGGGGGGACGCAGAGGAAGGGACGCGCGTTTTTCAGCGCCGGTTCCCCACGGCCGGCTCGCCGGCCGCCGGGATGATCTCGATGGTCGCCGTCATGCCTGCCGCCAGTGCGACATCAAGAGGCACCTGATCGACGTGGATGCGGACCGGGATGCGCTGGGCGAGACGCACCCAGGAAAAGGTCGCCGCCACAGTGGGCAGGCCGAGAGGGCCGGGCGCGTCGTTGCCGTTCTCGATACCGTGACCGATGCTTTCGACATGGCCCGACACCGGCCGATCAAAGCCCATCAGCCTGATCCGCGCCGGACTGCCGACGCGGATTTGTCCGATCTTGGTCTCCTCAAAATAGCCGGTGATCCAGAATCGGGCGGCGTCGAGGACGGCGACCGTCGTCACGCCGGCTGTCGTGTAGTCGCCGGGCCGCAGCCGCAGATTGATCACATAGCCATCGACCGGCGAGCGCACGGTCGCGCGGGCGAGGTCGAGTTTGGCCAGATCGAGGGTGGCCAGCGCGGCCTGATAGGCGGCGCTGGCCACCGCCGCCGCTCCGCCCGCTTGCTGGACGGCTTCTTGTGATACAACATCGCGGAGTTGACCGTGCCGCCGCGCCGTCGCTTGACGAACGAGCATATCCTGGCGCTTTGCTTCGAGGTCGGCCTCCGCCACCGCCACCGCGAGCCGCAGCCGCTCGGGGTCGATCCCATAGAGAATGTCCCCGCGATGGACATATTGATTATCCCGAATGGGTACGGCGCTGACGGTGCCGGAGACTTCCGGGGCGATCCGCACGACATCGGCGCTCACCCGCCCGTCGCGTGTCCAGGGAGTCCGCTCGGAGCGGCTCCAGGCTTCCCACGCGATGAGGGTGGCGCCGGCGACGAGGCAAAGCGTCAGGGCATAGCGGCCGAGCAGGGAGAGAACAGGCTTCAAGGTCATAGTCCGATCGATGACAACTGCCGCACGAGCAGAGCGTAAATGAGGGCGAAGGTGGCGATCTCGACGAGCGGCCGCGACACGAAGAGGCGGGTAAGGCCGGCGACGGAGAGGAGGCGGATCACCGCGATGGTGGCGACGAGGGCGATGAGCGCGAGCCCCAGCAGCCCGGGAACAAGGACGCCGCCAAGAGTGAGATCAACGATCATGGGGTGGGAGTCCCGTCCGCCGTGTTGCTAGATCCGAGCGCGAATCGCAGGTCGAGGAGCAGATCGAGCACCCGCAAGCGGGTCTTGATCGCGCTGCCCGCGACCCTCGTCGTCACCGTGTCGATGCGCCGATCAAACTCGAGGGGATCGACCGGTCCCCTCGGGGCTTTGGCGCTGAAGCCTGCGGCGATCGCGCAAAGAAGGTCGTTCACTTCGTTGCCCACTTCGCCCTTGAGCTGCGGGATCGTCTTGCGCAGCTGACCAACGGCGTGCCCGAGGCGCAGATGGCGCAGCGTATCGTCGAGGAGGTCCCAATGGGTGTTCCGGGAGGCGCGCACTCTGGGCAGGAGCAGCGCCGTCCGATCGATCATCAGGCTCGTCCAGTGCGCTTCGTTGGGCGCCCCCCCGAGCGCCCGTCGGCTGACGTCCCTCCGACTTAAGTGAAGCAGCCGGGTGATCGCCGCATCGACTGGTATGGTCTGGAACAGGGACATGCTCACCATGCCGAATCCGATCGCCATAAAGACGGCGATGACGGTGTTGAGGGAGGCGGCGAAGTCGCCGGCATAGGCGGTGCCCAGGCCCGAGAGGATCGGAATGGTGAGGGTGATGCCAAGCGCCAGGAAGGTCGTTGGGGGACGGGCTTGCAGAGAGCCCGCGAACAGGAACGCCGGGGCGAGCACCGCGACAAGAACGGCGAAGTCCGTGACTTGGGGAAGGATGACGAAGTTGTAGGCGAGGCTGATCGCCACCCCATAGATCAAGCCGACCATATACTTGAGGACGTTGGGGACTGGCGCGTCGACATTGCCAAACAGGGTGCAGCATACGCCGAAAATCGAGACGGCCGTTCCGCCCTCCGGCCAGGCCGACCAGATCCAGAAGGCGCAACCGATCAGGATGCCAACGATGGCGCCCAAGGCGGCCCGGCCGGCCATCCAGGGATCACGATGATAGACATAGCCCTTCGCCCGCCGGGGCCCGTGGAGCGAGGCCCTCTCGCGCGGGCGGTCGGCGGTCGCGATGGTCTGCCCAAGCCGATCGCAGTCCCGAAGCAGACCGATCATCTCGGCCAGATGACCGGCGAGATTGGCGGCGAGCCTGTCGCCAGGCATCGCGGCGTCCGCGCCGAGGCGTTTCTGGATCAAGCGGGCGCGGGCGATCAGAGCGATCGCGCCGCCTTCCCGTTCGCCCAGATCGACAGAGGCGATCCAGGTTCCGACGGCGCCGAGCAGGTCGATCAGATCCTCGGGCGCCTGATAGCCCCCGGCGCCGAGACAGTGAATCCGCTCCTCGATCTCGGTTGCGAGCGGAAGGAGCCGGGCAAGCCGGTCATGGATCAGGCGCCGCTTCTCGCGACGCGGCGACGCTGTGGCCGCGTCATAGGGCAGATGCGTCGCAAGACCCTGCAGCGCGAGCAGGTCCACCGCGAGTTGGGTGCGGTCGTGACGGTTTTCCCCGCGCGTTCCGTTCAGCGCGTCCCCCGCCAGCCACCGGGCGTAGCGCAATGTTGCCGACAGCTTGCCGGTGAACTGGCCGGTCATGGGCTTTGGCAGGACGTAACGATGCGCCAGAACGGCGCAAAGAATGCCGATCGAGATCTCCTGGACCCGCGCCGAGGCCGTATCGAAGACCGCGCCTGGATCAAGAACGCTGGGGAACCCGATCAGGCTCGCCGTGTAACCGGCAAGAACGAAGGCATAGGCCCTTGGCGTGCGATCAAGCAGCGAGAAAAACAGGCAAAGACCGATCCAGCAGGCGAGAGCCGCGCTGCAGGCGATCGGATCGTTCACGACATTCGGAACGATTGCCACCGTCGCCACGGCACCGGCAATCGTCCCGGCCAAGCGATAGACCCCGCGGCTGAGCGACGCGCCGGCCGAGGTCTGCGAGACGATATAGACGGTGACGATGGCCCAGAACGGCTTGGGAAGGCCGATACGCAGCGCGATGTAGTAGGCCAGCATCGCCGCGGCGAAACTCTTCACCGAGAAGAGCGCCGCATCCGCGTCCGCCTTGGTGGCGGGGGCTCGTAAGAAATGCCAAACCGCGCCGGCTCTGGCGGTGTCGGTTCGCTCTGGGGATCTGTTGGCAGGAGGTGAGATGCTCATGCGAGCTATTATCACCGTCTTGCAAAAGTAGATAAATTCGGTATTCTGTCAAAAAATATCTAAAAGCTGCCAAACATGGTCCTCTCACGATCCGCCGTCGCTGTTTTCGACCCCGATCTCACGGATCGGCCGGCGGTCGCCCGTCAGCTCGACTTCGCCGACCACCAAGCGGAAGTGCCGATGCATGAGCATCGCAAAGGCCAGTTGATCCTCGCGCTGCATGGGGCGGTCACCTGCACGGCGGACAACGAGATCTGGATCGTGCCGCCCAACTGCGCAGTCTGGATACCGGGCGGGGTACCCCATAGCGCCCGGGCGACGGCGAATGCCCGGCTTACCTATCTCTTTGTGGAGCCGGGGGCGGCGAAGCTACCCGAGGAGTGTTGTACCCTGTCGATCTCGCCCATGATCCGGGAAATGGTCGACCGGTTGGCGCGCGAGCCTGCCGACTATCCTTCGCATGGCCATGCGGCCCGGCTGGCGAGGGTGGCTCTTGATGAACTGGTGGACATGCCGCGCGAGCGCTTCAACTTGCCTATCTCCGGCAATGCGAAGATCCGCGCGATAGCCGACGCTCTGACGGTCGACCCGTCCGACCGCAGCACCTTGGCCGAATGGGCCAAGCGCGTGGCGATGAGCGAGAGGTCGCTGGCCCGTTTGATGATCCGGGAGACGGGCTTGACCTTCGGACGCTGGCGGCAGCAATTGCACCTTGTCGTTGCGCTTCGCCAACTGGCCGGTGGGGCGTCGGTGCACACCGTTGCCGCCGAGCTGGGCTACGAGTCGGTCAACGCCTTCATCACGATGTTCAAGAAGGCGCTGGGGAGTACGCCCGCGCAGTATTTCGTAGAGCGCAGGGCGCTACCGCCTTCGATCCTAAAAGAAGGACGGCATGAGTGATGGTTTTGCGCCTCTCGCTCGATCGTCCCCGAGGGTCCGTTTCGCCGGCCTGATCACCGGGGTTAGCCAAAGCCCGATCCTGGAGGGCGAGACCGATCAGGTCCCGCGTGGCGTAAGCCACGCCCGACCCGTCAGGCGGACTCGTCGCCTGACGGGGGCTCGGCGGCGGGGGGCGGGGCGGGTTCCTCGGCCACCAGCGACTGGATCAGGGCGATTTCATCGGCGCCGGCCTGGGCGGCCAGCTGTTCAAGCCGGCGATAGGCGGCGAGAACCGTCGCCCCAGTCGGGGTCAGCCGGGCGCCGCCGCCGCCGGCGCCGCCAAAGGCGGTGCTGACCAAGGGATCGCGGAAGGCGCGGTTCAACTCGTCGATCAGCATCCAGGCCTTGCGATAGGAAAGCCCGGTGCGCCGGGCGGCGGCCGAGATCGAGCCGGTGTCTTCCAGGGCGTCGAGCAAATCGGCCTTGCCCGGTCCCATGGCGGCGAAGTTGCAAAGCTTCAGGCGCAGGCGCAGGCGCTCGCCGGTCTTGACCGGGGAGAGGGTCACGCGAAAACGCCCCTCAGCGAGCGATCGAGAAGTTCGGTGGTCGACAAGATCTTTTCGACCTCCTCGCCCTTGACCGAGCCGCGTTGTTTCATCACCAGAAAATCCTGAACCAATCCGGCCATCGCCTTGGCCCCCTTGGGGGTCTGGAAGGGGCCCTCGAAGAAGAGCCGGCCGAAGCCCTTCTTGTTCCACAAGCCATCAAGCAGGCGCAAGACCTCGCCGAACGACGGATTGGCATTGGGATCGGCGTCGACATCGCCGCGCACCCGGGGATTGGTGGTGGTCAGCCGCAGGGCCTTGATGGTGTCGGTGGTCAGATAGTCGAGATAGCGCTCGGCGAATTGCCCCAGTTGTTCGACGCGGTCGGCGCGGTCGCCGCCGGCAAGCAGGCGGGTGGCGGCGGCCAGCCGGCCGATGGCGTCGAGCAACTCGGGCGGGCGTTCCAGCAAGCCTTCGAAATGCTTGCCCATGACATGGCGGATCACCGCGATATCGGTTTCATAGCGCCGGCCCTTCAGGCGTTCCTTGCCTTGCTGGATGCGGGCGGCATTCACCCGCTCGGTGATATCGCGGGTGTCCCACTGGCCGATCACCCGGATGCTTTGCGGATTGGTCACCGCAATGACATAGGGGCCGAGGTCGCGGTACTGCTCGACCACCTGGAAGGTTTCCGACAGGGCGCGCACATGGTCGGCTTCCCAGCGGGTGATTTCCAGGAAGTCGCGGCCCATGGCCTGACGCAGGGCATGGAGGGCATGGGGCGACAGGGTGGCGATCGCCGAAAGCTGCTCCAGCTCCAGGCCAAACAGCGTGCTTTCGAAACGGTGACCGAAGGCCTCGCGCAATTCCTCCAGACGCAACGAATCCATTTCCGCCAGAATGCGCAGCTTGGGCAGATCCGCCAGGCCGCGCAGCGCCCCTTCGATCTTCTGAAAGACGCCTTCGTTATCGGCGAAAATGGTGCGCGCCGTCGCCGTCACCAGTTCCTTTTCTACCTGGGCCATGGTCAGGCGACTACAGGCCGTCACCTCGCCGCGACCGCCATGGGGGATGGGCTGGTTCTTGAGATCGAGGACGACGATCAGGCCGGCCTGCCAAGCCGCCTGAAAGATCGCCCAGCCGCGTTCGACCAATTGGGGATCGGCCAAGGCCTCGGCGGCGCTCGCCTCCTGAAGCTTGCGCGCTTCGGCGGGCATGGTGCTGGCTTCAAGCAGGCGCAGCCGGGGTAGCAGGCGGCGCAAGGCGCGGTTCAACCGTCGCCGGCCATCGCCCGGAATCATCCCCGACAGCCGCCGCCCGCCGGGGCGCAGCGGCAAGGGCAGCGAGGCCACGACATCGCCGTCACCCAGAATGGCGCCGATAACTGTGCGGTAAAGGTCCATGGAGTCCTAAGTCTTGGTGTCGTCCTCCCGTCTTATACCCCAATTGGGCCAGATTGGCACGCTCCGCCATCACCGGCCGCCAAGCCTTGGGCAAGCCTTGGGGGGGGAAGGGCGGGGGACGAAAAGGAATTTGACGTTTACGTAAACGGAAGATAGCCTGAGTCCCGTTACAAGGGAGGAGCGGACAAGCGGGCCTTGCGCACAACCCGCGCCAAAGCGGGGGCCATGCCGGCTTGTCCCTTTCCGGGGTCTTCGGGGTGCCAGGGTTTTTGGCCGATCGAGGGGCCGGAAGGTCGTCAACCGTCCGGGGAGGGCGCGAAGCCATGGAGTATCCGTCGCTGAGCTTTGATCTGGGCGAAACCGCCCTGATGCTGCGCGCCTCGGTGCGCGCTTTCGCCCGGGCGGAAATCGCCCCGCGCGCCGCCGAGATCGATCGCGCCAACGCCTTTCCCGCCGACCTCTGGCCCAAGATGGGCGCCTTGGGGGTGCTTGGGCTGACCGTCGAGGAAAGCGACGGCGGGGCGGGGATGGGATACCTTGACCATTGCCTGGCGATGGAGGAGATCAGCCGGGCCTCGGCCAGTGTCGGCCTGAGCTATGGCGCCCATTCCAATCTCTGCGTCAACCAACTGCGCCTGAATGGTAGCGCCGAGCAGAAGCGACGCTATCTGCCCGGATTGATCGCTGGCACCCATGTCGGCGCCCTGGCGATGAGCGAGACGGGGGCGGGATCGGATGTGGTGTCGATGCGCACCCGGGCCGAGCGCCGGGGCGACACCTTCGTGCTCAACGGCTCGAAGATGTGGATCACCAATGGCCCCGACGCCGATGTCCTGGTGGTCTACGCCAAAAGCGACCCGGATCTGAAATCGCGCGGCATCACCGCCTTTATCGTTGAAAAGGGCTGGAAAGGTTTCACCACCGGGCCCAAGCTCGACAAATTGGGCATGCGCGGCTCTAACACCGGCGAATTGGTCTTCGAGGACTGCGAGGTTCCGGCCGAGAACGTGCTGGGCGGTGTCGGCGAGGGCGTAAAGGTGCTGATGAGCGGCCTGGATTACGAGCGGCTGGTGCTGGCCGGCGGGCCGCTTGGCATCATGGAGGCCTGTCTCGACGCCGTGCTGCCCTATGTCCACGAACGCCAGCAATTCGGCCGGGCGATCGGCTCGTTCCAGCTTATGCAGGGCAAGCTCGCCGATATGTATACGACGCTCTGCGCCTGCAAAGCCTATGTCTATGCCGTGGCCCAGGCCTGTGATCGCGGCAAGGCTACCAGCAAGGACGCCGCCGGGGCGATTTTGTTCGCCGCCGAGAAAGCCACCTGGATGGCCCTGGAAGCCATTCAGTGTCTGGGGGGAAATGGGTATATCAACGACTATCCCACCGGACGGCTGTTGCGCGATGCCAAGCTCTATGAGATCGGCGCCGGCACCAGCGAAATCAGGCGGATGCTGATCGGCCGCGCGCTGTTTGGCGAAACCGCCTGAACCCGTCCGACCCGCCCCATTTTCCAGGAGGGTCGTCCGCATGGTCGACGCCGTGACTAGCCCAAGCCCGCTCCCCACCCTGTCCCGACCGGTCGCGGACTCCCTTGGCCCTGCCGCCGCCCGCGCCGTCGCCGCCTTCGCCGAGGCCGAGGGGGTGAGCCTGCCCCATGCGGCGCTGACCGGGCCGCTGGCCTGGGGGCTGCCCGATGACGGAGTGTCGGCGCCCGTGGTCTGCGCCTGCGTTTTCATCCGCCCGGCCCAGGCCTATCTCGGGCTGGTCGAACCGCCCGATATCTTGCACCTCGACGCCACCGACGATATGCCCGCCGTTGTCGGCTGGGATGCTCGGCGTGTGTTGCGCATGGCCCTGCGGTCGAATGCCGTGGTTTGGGAATGGCTGGCCTCGCCGGTGATCGACGGACCGGGCGCGCGGGCGGATTTCCGCGAGGCTTTCCTCGCCCTGGCGACGCGCGGCTATGCCCGCAGCACGTTGCTTGGCCATTACCTGGGGGTCGCCAAGGCGGCGATGAACGCCTATTTCCCCGATGAACCGCGCGAGGCGGCGCGGATCAAATACATGCATACCCTGCGCGCCCTGATGGCCGTCGATTGGATCCTGGGCAAGAACGCCCCGCCGCCCCCCGACTGGGCGCGGTTGCGCGCCGGCGCCTCCCTGCCCGCCGAGGCCGCTCCCTTGCTGGACGCGCTGGAGGTCGGGCCGCCGGCCGAGCGCCGTCACCCGGTGCTGGATGGCTGGATCGACAGCGTTTTCGAGGCCTCGCGGGCGAAGGGGGGGGATCTGTCGGATGACCACCCGCCACTTGCCGAGCTTGACGGGCTTTATCGCAGCCTTTTCGCAGCGCCCGCCCGCCGCTGAGCCGCGTTTTTCTGACGCAAGGAGCCGTCATGTCGTCTGCCGCCCCCAGCGCCTTCCCGTTTTCCGCCGGTGATCCGGTGGTGATTGTCGGCGCCAAACGCACGCCGCTTGGCGCCTTCATGGGATCGCTGGGGTCCTTGCGCGCGCCCGAACTGGGGGCGAGGGCGATCAGCGGCGCGCTGGACGGGCTGGAGGGGGCGGAGCATCGCGTTGACGGGGTGATCATGGGCTGCGTTCTGCCCGCCGGCCAGGGGCAGGCGCCGGCCCGTCAGGCCGCCCATGCGGCGGGGCTGTCGTGGGCGGTGCCCTGCGCCACGGTCAACAAGATGTGCGGGTCGGGGATGGAGGCGGCGATCCTGGCTTGCAATACCCTGGCCGCCGGCGCCGCCGAGGTGATGGTGGCCGGCGGCATGGAAAGCATGACCAACGCCCCCTATCTTCTGGACAAGGCACGCGGCGGCCATCGGTTGGGCCATGGTCAGGTGGTCGATCACATGTTCCTTGATGGACTGGAAGACGCCTATGACCGGGGCCGGCTGATGGGAACCTTCGCCGAGGATACGGCGCAAAGCTATCGGTTCAGTCGCGAGGAGCAGGACGCCTTCGCCCTCGAGTCGCTGTTGCGGGCCAAGCGCGCCATCGCCGACGGCGTGATGGCGCGGGAATGCGTGAGCGTGGTCGTGCGCGAGCGCGGCGAGGATCATCTGGTCGAGACCGACGAGGCGCCGATCAAGGCCAATCCCGACCGCATCCCCCACTTGAAGCCGGCCTTCCGCGAGGGCGGGACGGTGACGGCGGCCAATAGCTCGTCGATCTCGGATGGGGCGGCGGCGCTGGTGCTGACCCGGGCCTCGGTGGCCGACCGGGCGGGATGGAGGCCCTTGGCCGTGGTGCGCGGCCATGCGGCCTATGCGGCCGAACCCGAATTGTTTCCAACCGCGCCGGTCGGGGCGATCGAACGGATGCTGGCGCGGGTGGGCTGGCGGCGCGACGAGGTGGATTTGTGGGAGATCAACGAAGCCTTCGCCGTTGTCGCCCTGGTGGCGCTGCGCGACCTCGGTCTCGACCCCGGGCGTTTGAACGTTCATGGTGGAGCCTGCGCCCTGGGCCATCCGATCGGCGCCTCGGGCGCGCGGATCATCGTCACCTTGCTCAACGCCCTGCGCCAGCGGGGTTTGACGCGGGGGGTGGCCTCGCTGTGCATCGGTGGCGGCGAGGCGACGGCGATGGCCGTGGAACTTGCGTCATAGCGCTTTGGGCGGAAAAAGCGACCGTCGGCGTTCCCCGCCCGCAGCGCGCCGCCGCCTCCCCATCGGTCCGCTTCTCAAGGAGACGCCCATGTCGACCATTCTTATCTCCGGGGCCAATCGTGGCCTGGGCCTGGAATTCGCCCGGCAGTATCGCCAGGAAGGGCATCGGGTGATCGGCACCTGCCGCGATCCCGGCAAGGCTGGCGATCTTCTGGCCCTTGGCGCCGAGGTCCTGCCCCTTGACGTGGCCGATCTGGCCGCCGTCGCCGGCTTCGGCGCGGTGGTGGGGGACCAGCCCGTCGATCTGTTCATCAACAATGCCGGCGTTTATGGCGGACGCCACAGCGAACAGGATCTGGGCGAGGTCGACAGCCGCGTTTGGCTTGAAACCCTGGTGGTCAATACCATCGCTCCGCTCAAGCTGACCGAGGCGATCTTGCCCAATCTCGAGCGGGCCGAGGCGGCGAAGGCCGTCTATCTGTCCTCGAAGATGGGGTCGATGGCGGCCAATAGCGCCGGCGGCGCCTATATCTACCGCTCGTCCAAAGCCGCCCTGAATGCCGTGGTCCGCAGCCTCGCCGCCGATCTGGCCGATCGCGCCATCGTCGTCGCCGCCCTCCATCCGGGCTGGGTGCGCACCGATATGGGCGGTCCCGATGGCGACATCGACGCCGGGGAGTCGATCGCCGGCCTGCGCCGGGTGATCGCCGCCCTGGCCACCACCGATAGCGGCCGCTTCCTGGCCTATGACGGTGGCGAGGTGCCCTGGTAGACCCCAATCGACATAAGAAAAAATCCGCCAATCGTCTACCTTGCCGATTATTGATCGTATCGCATCTATGATAAAGTGTGAAACGCCCGCCGCCTTTCCACCATAAGCCGGTGTTGCGGCCGGATAAGAAAAGCCAACAGGAGGGAGGAGACGCCAATGCCCGAGCCTTTGACCTTCTATTTCGACTTTTCCAGCCCCTATAGCTGGATCGCCGCCGAACGGATCGGCGATCTGGCCGCCCGCTACGGCCGCGATGTCCGCTGGCGGGCGATTCTTCTCGGGCCGCTGTTCAAGGAAAGCGGCAACCGCCCCCTGATCAACCAGCCGATCAAAAGCGACTACTTCCGCCGCGATTTCGTCCGCTGCCTGCGCTTGCATGGCCTGGAAGGCGATCTACCGGCGAAATTCCCGGTGCCGACCGCCGCGGCGGCGCGGGGATTCCTGTGGTTGAGCGAGATCGGCGAGGCGGCGGCGATTGATTACGCCCTGGCGCTGTTTCGCGCCTATTTCCAGGATGAACGCGATATCTCCGACCGTCTGGTCGTCGCCGATATCGCCGCCGAGCGTGGCCATGACCGGGGGGCGCTGTTGTCGGTGGTCGAGGATCCGGCGTGGAAGGGCCGTTTGGTCGAAGAAGTGGAGGAGGCCCGGCGCGACGGGGTTTTCGGCGCCCCGTTCTTCCTGGTCGATGGCGAGCCGTTCTGGGGGGCCGACCGCCTTGACATGGTCGATACCTGGCTGGCTAAGGGGGGCTGGTAAGGGAAACCGCGAACCGGCGCCGGCCTTTTTGGCGCGGCGGACCGATGACAGAGTGCCGCGAATCATCGCCAAGGAGCCCGATTAAAGGGCCGGTCAGGGGAGGGGAGCGTTGTGAGCGTGATCAGAAGCGCGATCGATCCGCATGGGGCCGATTTCCGCGCCAACCATCTGAAGATGACCGCCCTGGTCGACGATCTGAAACGTCAGGTGGCGACGATCAAGGCCGGGGGCGGTGCCGCCGCCCGCGAAAGGCACGAGGGACGCGGCAAGCTGTTGCCGCGCGAACGCGTGCGCGCCTTGCTTGATATCGGCTCGCCCTTCCTGGAGATCGGCCAGTTCGCCGCCCATGGCGTCTATGACGATGCCGTGCCGGCCGCCGGCCTGATCGCCGGGATCGGCCGCATTGAGGGCGTGGACTGCGTGGTCGTCGCCAATGACGCCACGGTCAAGGGCGGCACCTATTATCCGCTGACCGTCAAAAAGCACCTGCGCGCCCAGGAGATCGCCGGCGAGAACAACTTGCCTTGCGTCTATCTGGTCGATTCCGGCGGTGCTTTTCTGCCGCGCCAGGACGAGGTCTTTCCCGATCGCGATCACTTCGGCCGGATTTTCTATAATCAGGCGATGCTGAGCGCGGCGGGCATTCCGCAGATCGCCGTGGTCATGGGCAGTTGCACGGCCGGTGGCGCCTATGTTCCGGCGATGTGCGACGAGGCGATCATCGTGCGCGACCAGGGCACCATCTTTCTCGGCGGTCCGCCGCTGGTCCGCGCCGCCACCGGCGAGGTGGTTTCGGCCGAGGACCTGGGCGGCGCCGATGTCCATTGCAGGATTTCCGGGGTGACCGACCATTACGCCGAGGATGACCGCCACGCCCTGGCCCTGGCGCGCCGCGTCGTCGCCACCCTCAATCGCACCAAACGCGTCGGGCTGGCCCTGCGTCCGCCCGAAGAGCCGCTGTATGATCCGGCCGAGCTTTACGGCATCATCCCCACCGATACCCGCAAGCCCTATGACGTGCGCGAGGTCATCGCCCGCCTAGTCGATGGGTCGCGCCTTGACGCCTTCAAGGCGCTATACGGGCCGACGCTGGTTTGCGGCTTCGCCCATGTCTTTGGCTATCCGGTGGGGGTGGTCGCCAATAACGGCATTCTGTTTGGCGACGCCGCGCGCAAGGGGGCCCATTTCGTCGAACTCTGCGCCAAACGCGCCATCCCTTTGATTTTCCTTCAAAACATCAGCGGCTTCATGGTTGGCCGCAAGGCCGAAAGCGCCGGCATCGCCCGCGATGGCGCCAAGATGGTGACCGCCGTCGCCTGCGCCCGGGTGCCCAAGTTCACCGTGTTGATCGGCGGGTCGTTCGGAGCGGGCAATTACGCCATGTGCGGAAGGGGATATGGTCCGCGCCTGCTGTGGAGCTGGCCCAACAGCCGCATCTCGGTGATGGGCGGCGAACAGGCGGCCACCGTGTTGGCCCAGGTTCGCCGCGACGCCCTGGAAAGCCAGGGAACGCCTTGGTCGGAGGTCGAGGAGGAGGCCTTCAAACAGCCGCTGCGCGCCCAATACGAAACCCAGGGACATCCCTATTACGCCAGTGCCCGGTTGTGGGATGACGGGATCGTCGATCCCGTCGATACCCGGATGGTTCTCGGGCTGTCGATCTCCGCCGCTCTCAACGCCCCCGTTGCCGAAACGACGTTCGGCGTCTTTCGCATGTGAGGAGTTCCGAGTCATGGATCTGCTTGTTGAAACGGTTGAACCCCGGGGGGTGGTCCGCTTGACGCTGAACCGTCCCGAGGTGCGCAACGCCTTTGACGACCGCCTGATCGCCGAGCTGACCGAGGCGGTTCTGCGCCATGGCCGTGATCCGGCGGTGCGGGTGATCGTGCTCGCCGCCCAGGGCCGGGCCTTCAGCGCCGGCGCCGATCTGGGCTGGATGCGGCGGATGGCCGATTTCAGCCGCAGCGAGAACCTGATCGACGCCCTGGAACTCGCCCGCATGCTGCAGGTCATCGATCTTTGTCCCAAGCCGACCGTCGCCCTGGTCCAGGGCGTGGCCTATGGCGGCGGGGTCGGGCTGGTGGCGGCCTGCGATATCGCCCTGGCCGCCGAGCCGGCGCTGTTTTGCCTGTCGGAGGTGCGCCTGGGGCTGATTCCGGCGGTGATCTCGCCCTATGTCATCCGCGCCATCGGTCCGCGCGCCTGCCGCCGCTTGTTCCTGACCGCCGAGACCTTTGGCGCCCAGCGCGCCCTCGGGCTGGGGCTGGTCAGCGACGTCGTCGCCGCCGATGCCCTGGAAGGGGTGGCGGCGGCGGTGATCGCCGCCCTGCTCGCCGGCGCCCCCGAAGCCCAGAGCGAGGTCAAGGATCTGATCCGGCTGGTCGAGAACAGCGTGATGGACGAGGCGCTGTTGCGCGAGAGCGCGGTCCGCATCGCCGACCGCCGCTCCTCGGACGAGGCGCGCGAGGGCATGGCCGCCTTTCTGGAAAAACGCTCGCCGGTCTGGATGACCCCCGACCCCGAGGGCGAGGAGGCGCGCGCGTGTTTTCACGACTGCTGATCGCCAATCGCGGCGAGATCGCCTGTCGCATCGCCCGCACCGCCAAGCGCCTGGGGGTGGCGACGGTGGGGGTGTTTTCCGACGCCGACGCCCAGAGCGCCGCCGTGCGCGCCTGTGACGAGGCCATCCGCATCGGACCGGCCCTGGCGCGCGACAGTTATCTCGACGGCGGGCGCATCCTGGAAGCCGCCCGTTTGAGCGGGGCCACGGCCATCCATCCCGGCTATGGCTTCCTGTCCGAGAACGCCGCCTTCGCCCGCGCCTGCGCCGAAGCCGGCGTGACCTTCATCGGTCCGTCGGTCGAGGCGATCGAGGCGATGGGATCGAAGGCGCGGGCCAAGGCACTGATGGCGGCGGCCGGCGTGCCGCTGGTTCCGGGCTACCATGGCGCCGACCAAAGCGAGGAGACCTTGGCCAAGGCGGCGGCGCGCATCGGCTATCCGGTGCTGATCAAGGCCAGCGCCGGCGGGGGCGGCAAGGGCATGCGGGTGGTTGGCGAGGCCGGGGCTTTCGCCGCCGCCCTAGCCTCGGCCCGGCGCGAGGCGATGGCCGCCTTCGGCGATGACACCATGCTCATCGAAAAATACCTCGACCATCCCCGCCATGTCGAAATCCAGATCTTTGGCGATCACCAGGGGCGGGTGGTTTCCCTGTTCGAACGCGATTGCTCGCTCCAGCGCCGCCATCAAAAAGTGATCGAGGAGGCGCCGGCCCCCGATCTTGATCCCGCCCTGCGCCGGGCGATGGCGGCGGCCGGGGTGGCGGCGGCCCGGGCGCTGACCTATGTCGGTGCCGGAACGGTGGAGTTCCTTTATCAGGATAACGCCTATTATTTCATAGAGATGAACACCCGTCTTCAGGTCGAGCATCCGGTCACCGAGAAGATCACCAGCCTGGATCTGGTGGAATGGCAATTGCGGGTGGCGGCCAAAGAACCGTTGCCGTTGACCCAAGATCAGATCACGGCGCGCGGTCACGCCTTCGAGGCGCGGATCTACGCCGAGGATCCGGCCCGTGGCTTCGCGCCCTCGACCGGCCGCCTTTTGCGCTTCCGGCCGCCCCCCGCCGATGGTCATCTGCGCATCGACACCGGGGTTGGCGAAGGCGATGAGGTCAGCGTCCATTATGATCCGATGATCGCCAAGCTGGTGGTCTGGGACGAGGACCGCGCCCGCGCCCTCGCCCGTTTGTCCCGGGCGCTGCGGGCCTTTCAGATCATCGGTCCTTCGACCAATCTGGCCTTTCTCGCCGCCCTGGCCGACCACGCGGATTTCGCCGCCGGCGCGGTTTCCACCAAGTTCATCGAAGCCGAGATCGACCGGCTGCTTCCCGCCATCCCGGCCGCGCCGCCCGAGGTGCTGGCCGTGGCCGCGGTGTTCGTGGTGTTGAGCGCCCGGCGCGAGGCGGCGGCCCGGGCGCGGGCCTCGGGCGATCCCCATTCGCCGTGGAACGCGGTCAACGGCTGGCGGCTCAATGATGACAACCACCATGGCGTTGAGTTGCGCGATGGCGATCGGGCGCTCCGGGTGCTGGTGCGGTTCCAGGGCGACGGCTTCCTGGTCGATGTGCCCGGAGCCGGGGCGGCTTTGGCCGTTCGCGGCTGTCTGGAGGCCGATGGCGCGATGGAGATCGAGATCGATGGGCGAACCAGCCGCGCCGTCGTCTTGCGTCAACCCACGCTGCTCAAGGTGATCCACGGCGACACCCTGTATAGCCTGGGTCTGGCCGAGGGGATCGACGCCGCCGCCGAGGAGGCGGTGGGCGGGCTGAGCGCGCCGATGCCCGGGCGGATCGTCGCCGTGCTGGTGGCGGTGGGCGATGGGGTCGAGCGCGGCCAGCCGCTGCTGGTGCTTGAAGCCATGAAGATGGAAACTACCATCACCGCCCCGGCCGGCGGGCGGATCGCCGCGATCGGCGTGGCCGCCGGCGATCAGGTCGAGGAGGGGCGGGTCCTGGCGGTGATCGAGCCGGCGGGCGAGGAGGGGGGTAAGCCGGCGGGCGAGGGGGTGATCAAGCCGGTGGGCGCGGAGGCGTCGCCATGAGCCCCGATGCCGTGCGGCTGGTCGAGGTCGGTCCGCGCGACGGCCTGCAGAACGAGGCCGGGGTGGTGCCGCTGGCCGCCAAGGTGGCGCTGATCGACGCCCTGTCGGCGGCCGGGCTGCCGGTGATCGAGGCGGGCGCCTTCGTCGCCCCCGGGCGGGTGCCGCAGATGGCCGATAGCGCCGCCGTTCTGGCGGCCATCCACCGGCGGGCGGGGGTGCGCTATCCGGTTCTGGTGCCCAATCTCAAGGGCCTGAAGGCGGCGACCGAGGCGGTGGGCGTGGACGATATCGCCGTGTTCGCCGCCGCCTCCGAGACCTTTTCAAAAAAGAACATCAACTGCTCGATCGCGGAAAGCCTGGAGCGTCTAGCCGAGGTCGCCGCGCGGGCCAAGGATCGCGGCATCGCCGTGCGCGGCTATGTGTCGTGCGTGCTTGGTTGTCCCTATGAGGGCGCGGTGGCGATCGACCGGGTGGTCGAGGTGGCGGCGGCCCTGGCCGCCATGGGCTGCCACGAGATCAGCCTGGGCGATACCATCGGCGTCGGCACGCCGCGTCGGGCGCGGGAGATGGTCCAGGCGGTGGCCGGAGCGGTGCCGGTCCAGCGGTTGGCCGCCCATTTCCACGACACCTATGGTCAGGCCCTGGCCAATATCCTGGCGGTGCTCGAAATCGGCGTCACCACCTTTGACTGTTCGGTCGCCGGTCTGGGCGGCTGCCCCTATGCCCCGGGGGCCAGCGGCAATGTGGCGACCGAGGATGTGGTCTATATGCTTGACGGCATGGGGATCGCCAGCGGCGTCGATCTAGAGAAGCTGCGCCTCGCCGGTCTGGCGCTTTGCCAGACCCTGGGGCGCCCCCCGGCCTCGCGCGCCGCCCGCGCGCTGGCAGCGAGGAAAGGGCGTGGCGGCTAACGGCGGGGAGGGCGCGGCGGTTTGGCGGCGGGGCGGCGACGCGCCGGCAGGCTCGCGGTCTCCTCGCGCCAGCTTCCCGGCGGCAGGTTCTCCAAGGTCCAATCGCCGATCGACCAGCGGATCAGCCGCAGGGTTGGCAGGCCGACCGCCGCCGTCATCCGCCGGACCATGCGATTGCGGCCCTCGTCGATGGTCAGCTCGATCCAACTCGTCGGGATGTTCGCCCGCCAGCGGATCGGTGGATCGCGCGGCCACAGCCCGGCCGGCTCGTCGATCGCCTCGACCGTCACGGCGCGGGCCGGGCCGTCGCGCAGCGTCACCCCCTGGCGCAAGCGATCAAGCGCGGCCTTGTCGGCGACCCCTTCGACCTGGGCCCGATAGGTCTTGGGCACCTTGGAGCGCGGATGGCTGATGTGGTGCTGCAAGGGGCCGTTGTCGGTCAGCAGCAGCAAGCCTTCGCTATCGCGATCGAGGCGCCCGCAGACATAAACCCCGGGGATCGGCACCAGCGAGGCGAGGGTGGCCCGGCCCTCGGCCCGGTCAGTGAACTGACTGAGCACGTCATAGGGCTTATTGAGAAGGATCAGCCGGGGCATGGTCCCATCCTCTCCTCGATCAACCAGTCAAGACGCCAGTCGCCGCCGCCGGGCTCGGCCAGCACCCCGGCCAGCCAGGGCAGCACCTCGGGCAGGGCGGTGTGCAGCGGATAGGGCGGATTAAGGATCACCAGCCCGGTGCCGTTCAGTTTCAGCGGTGGAAAGCGCGGCCTGACCCATAATTCGGCGATCAGGGTCGGCACATCAAGACGGTCCTTCAAGGTCTGGTGAAAGCGGCGGACGGCGGGCTCGTCCTTGATCGGGTACCAGATTACGCAGGTGCCGGCGCGCCAGCGCCCGACCAGGGCGGTGACGGCGCGCTCCAGGGCGGTGAATTCGTCGGTGCGCTCGAACGGCGGGTCGATCAGCACCAGCCCCCGGCGCTCGGGGGGCGGGACCAGGGCCTTGAGCGCCTCATAGCCGTCGCGGGCCTCGATGCGGGTATCGCGGTCGCCGCGCATCAGCCGGGCTAGGCTTTCGCCGTGGACCGGGTGCAATTCGGCCGCCACCAGCCTGTCGCCGGGCCGCATCAGGGCCCGGGCGAGCAGGGGGCTGCCGGGATAGCGCCGCAGGGTGCCCTCGACCATGCCCAGCCGCCGCACCTGGGCGAGATAGGGGGCAAGGGCTTCGGGCAGGTCGGGGGCTTCGAGCAGGCGGAAGATGCCGCCCCGCGCCTCGCCGGTTTTCTCCGCCTCCGGTCCGGCCAAATCGAATCGCCCCTGACCGGCATGGGTGTCGAGGACGAAAAAGGGCTTGGGCTTGCGGGTAAGGTGGTTCAAACATAGCGCAAGGACTGTATGCTTCAGAACGTCGGCAAAATTCCCGGCGTGGTACGCGTGATCGTAATTCATCGATAGCCCGATTGCGCGAGGGAGGAGCAAAATGGATTTCTCCGGTCGGAAGAAGCGGTTGCGCGTCTTGGCGTCGATGCCGGAGGGCGCTACCATGGCCCGGCCCGATGGCGGACACAAGGGGCCTGCTATGACCAACCCCGATCCAAGCCAGCCAATCCCCGTCCCCGGGGACGGCCGGGATCGCGATATCCGTCAGGCTTCCAAGATCGCGCCGCCCCAGCCGGCTCCCGCCTGCCGTGAGTCGCTGGCGCTCGCCGGGCGAGCTGATCGGGTTATCGCCCATCAGTCGCCGGTGTTCTTCGCCGCCCGTCAGGCCCATGGCGATCCGACCCGGGTGCCGCTTTTCCTGGTGGGGCCGGCGACGCCTTTGGCCAAGCGCGTTCAGGCGATCCTGACCGCCCATTCGCGCATTCACGGCGCCCCCCCCCTTGATCTTATCCCCGGGGTCGTCGAGACCCTGGAAGCCTGGGACCACGATGCCGGGCGGGCGCGGGTCTTTCCCGAAAGCCTCGATGGCCTGTCGGCGACCGATTCGCTCAAGGTCGCGGGCTGGCTGCTGACCCGGATCCTCCAGGAAGATCCGATGGCCGACCATGTGCTGGACGGCCGCGGCCTGAATGCCGCCCTGGTCGGACTGGTCCATCTGCTTTTTCCCAAGGCTCCCCTGATCTTTTGCCGCGACGCCCTGGACGAAGCCGGGGAGGGGGGGACGCTGGGCGCCGAGGCCGGCTTGCTGGCGCAAACCCAGAACCGCTTGATCGACCATTGGGCCACGGCCCTGCCCGGGCGGATCATTGAAATCAGCCGCGAGGCCTTTTTGGCCGATGCCGGGGCGGTGACCCGCCTGCTGCTCGATCGTTTGGAGTTGCCGTTGGAAGACCGGGTGCTTCAGGCGATCACGGCGCCGCCCGGTGAACGGCTGTTCCTGACCCCGGGCGCCGGGGTCAGCGCCGCCGTCGTTCACATTCGCGCCGGTCGATTGGGCCGGGCCGAGGACGTGCTGCGCGGCGTGCTCAAGCGCGTGCCCGAACATCCCGCCGCCGTGCATCTTTTGGGCGTGGTGATGCATCGGCGGGGCGATCGGCTGCTGGCGGCGCGCTTGATGCGCCAGTCGCTGGCCCTGGCCGGAACGCCGATGCGCGATTGGGAACACAATCTGGCCGTCGTCGAACGCGCCCTGGCGGCGACGCCGCCGCCTTCCGCTTCGCCGTTGGACGCGGCCGGAAAAGCCCCGGGGGAAGACGGAGAAGACCTTTAAAAATAAGGGGTAAACCGGTTTTTTCGGAGCTTGGCCGCAGGGTTGTTGCCGCATTGCATCATGGTGCCTAAAAATCACGATTGGCCGGCTCCCGTCCCCTCGCTGCCCTGGACAGCCGGGGGCATGGGGATCCATCTTATATAGACGGAGGGTTAGACCTCCCTTTCAAGACAAAGCCCGCAGCCTCCCCCCGCCTCCGCTTTGTACGGAGGGTGCGGGAACGCCTTGGTCAGCCCGCGCGTTACCCCAAAAATACGCGTGAACCCGTTGACAATGATGGTTTTTCGGAGTTGTGGCCTATGACGATCGGCAGTTTTCCCGGTAAAGGCGTCCTCCGGGGCGCGACCTTCGGAGCGGTCCTTGGGCGTGGTGCTCTGATGGGTGTTTTCGCCGCCGCCCTTTTCGTGCCGGCCGTCCTCGCCTCGACCAGCCTGAACCCGCCAAGCGATCCTCTGGCCATCGGTCCGGGCACCCCGACCTATTCGCCCAGTTCCGCCACCCTGCCGCCTTTGGCCGCGCCGTCGGCGGCCGTTGCCCGCCCGGGGCTGGCCGTGGCCGAGTCCAAAAACGATGCCGCCGCCCGTCTGGCCAAGACCTATCGTGACCACCACGGCGGCAAGCCGCTGTGGATGAGCGGGGCGGCGGCCTCGCCGCGCGGGCTCGCCCTGATCGCCGCCCTGGAGGGCGCGTCCGAAGAGGGGATCGACCGCGAGGCCTATCGCCTGGGCGAGATCAAGCGGCTGCTGGCGCGCACCACCCCCGCCGATGCCCAGACCGCCGATCTGCTGATGGGCCGGGCATTTTTGCTTTTCGCCACCGATCGTCTGCTTGGGCAAAGCCGGCGCGCTCTGCCCTTTAGCGAGCGTCTGGCCCTTCTCGCGCGCGAGGAGGGGGTGATCCCCGAGGATTTGCTGGCCAATGCCGGCGCCGCGCCCGACTTCGGCCTGTTCCTGGCGACCCTGGCGCCGCCGACGCCCCAATACGACCTGTTGCGCCAGGGGCTAGTCCGCTATCAGGCTTTGGCCCGCGACGGTGGTTGGCCGACCGATCTGGCCGATGGCGCCTCGATCAAGCCGGGCGATCGCGATCCGCGCCTGCCCGAGATGCGGCGGCGTCTGGCGGCCGAGGGACTCGTCGTGGGAAGTGATCCGACCTTCATCGGCCCGCCGGACGCCGAGCTGTTGGATGACTTCCTGGTCGAGGCGGTCCGCATCTTCCAGGCCGCTCACGGGCTGAGCGCCGATGGCGTGATCGGTCGCGGTACGCTGGTCGACATGAACACCACCCCGGCCCAGCGCATCACCCAGATCCGCGTCGCCCTGGAACGTTGGCGGCTGTTGCCGCGCGCCCTTGGCCAGACCCATCTGCTGGTCAATGTGCCCCAATATCAGCTTTATCTGAACGAGGGGCGGACGACGGTCTTGTCGATGCGGGTGGCGGTCGGCCGCCAGGATTTCGAAACGCCGCTGTTTAGCGACACCCTGCGCTACATGGAATTCAACCCCTATTGGAACGTGCCGATCTCGATCGCCCAGGCCGAGGTCATTCCCAAGCAGATCGAGAATTCGGCTTATCTGGCCAAAAAGGGCTTCACCGTTCTGCCCCGTGGGGTCGAGGGCTGGGATGACGGCGTCGGTCATGAGTCGGTGGATTGGAAGGCCGACGCGGCGCGCAGCTATCGCCTGCGCCAGGATCCCGGACCGGCCAATCCGCTGGGTACGGTGAAGTTCATGTTCCCCAATGAATATGCGGTCTATCTCCACGACACCAACAGCCGGGGGGTCTTCGATCGCAGCGCCCGGGCGGTCAGCCATGGCTGCGTGCGCGTGCAGGAACCGGCGCTGCTGGCCAATTACATCCTTGAACGCTTTACCGACCGGATCGGCAAGACGGCGGCGGATTTCTCCGGCCCAACCCCCAAGGTCGTCCGTCTCAATCGCCCGCTGCCCATCCATCTGGTCTATATCACCGCCTGGGGCGGCGAGGGCGGCAAGGTGGCCTTCGTGCGCGATATCTATGCCAAGGATCGGGCGATCCGTCAGGCCTTGCACGATACCGCCGCCTCGCCCGACGCCGACGCCACCCTGGCGGCGAAATAGACGGCGACATAGGGGAGGGACCGGCGGCGGGATGGCCCGCCGGCCCCCTGACGGTGATTCCACGGAAGGTTGTTATTCTCGGGCTTTGCCGACTTGTTAGAGAGTCGTATCATATCCCTTGCGCCTCACCTGGGCGGGATTGCGGAAAGCAGGGGGGACAAGTGTGAACAAGGACTGCAGCCTCACCGTTGCCCAATGCGGCTTTCAAACCAGGCTTGCCGCCTGTGACACGCCCCGGTCGTGTTGGAGTCTGATGCGTCGGGAGTTCGAGGCGGCGGGCGTGCCCCATGTGTCCTATGGCGCCTTGTTCTCCCCCCATTATCGCAGCGATCCGGGCCGCGAGACGGTCTATATGTCCCATTTCGATCAAGCCTTCCTGGATCGCTACAGTCAGGCCGGACACCTTAGCCACGATACCGCCGTTCAATGGGTTTTCCGCTTTTCGCAACCGGTTCCCTGGGTTACGCCGCGTCGGCTCGCCGAGCTTTCGGAACGCCAGATCCGGGTTTGGGAGGAGGGGGAGGCCTTTGGCGTGCGCAACGGCCTGAGCGTCCCCGTGCGCTTTGGTCGCGATGGCAGCGCCGGTGGCCTGTTCTTCAGCGCCACCGGGCTTGGCGATGACGACTGGAGGGGCATTCTGACCGACAAGGGCGCCACCCTGGTCGCCCTCGCCTATACCTTTCATGAGGCCATGGAGCGGTTCCCGCTGTTTTCGACCCGGGTCAATCCGCAAGACCACGTCATCCATCTGACCAACCGCGAGCGCGAGAGCCTGATCTGGTCGGCGCGCGGCTGTCAGGTGGGCGAGGTCGCCGATCGGCTGGGCGTGGCCGATCGAACGGCCGAACACCATCTGGGGGCGGCGCGGCGCAAGCTTATGGCGCGCACCACCGCCCAGGCGGTGGCCCGCGCCCTGGCCATGGGCCTGCTGTTTGACGGGGTGGCGCCGCTGCGCCGCGCTCCGGGAGACCTGCCCTTTCCCGATCCCGGGGCCGATCTACAGAGCGTCTCGATCTGATCGACGGGGTGAAGGGTTTTGTCGATCAGATCGACAGGGTTGAAGGGTTTTGTCGATCAGATCGACAGGGTTGAAGGGTTTTGTCGATCAGATCGACAGGCTGGCGTGGATCTGGCGGGCGAAATACTGGGCAAGCTCGGCGGGCGAGTTCGGGCCCGTTGGGCTGTACCAGCGCGGGATGTGATTGAGCGCGCCAAGGATCTGAAAACAGCTGAGCTTGGGATCGACATCGGGCCTGATCCCGCCGTCCTCGCGGCCGGCGCGGATCAGATCGCGCAACGACCCCTCGAAGGCGTCGCGTCGCGCCATCACCTCGGTCCGCGCCGCCGGAGCCAGGCACGACAGATCGCCAATCAGCAGACAGACCCCCAATTCCCCGGTGGCGCGATCGACATAGGCGCGGACGAAGCCGTCGATCGCATCCAGACCGCTGGTGGCCTTGGCCCGGCCATCGGCCAGGGACGCCTCGCAGATCCCCAGCCCGATGGCATGGCAATGGGCCAGAAGCTCCTGTTTGCTGGCGACATAGTAGTAAAGCGCCGCCTTGGTGACGTTGAGCACGCGGGCGATATCGTCAAGCGAGGTGCCGTGGTAGCCAAACCGACTGAAAGCCTGCGCCGCTTCGTGAATCACCGCATCCCGCTTGCGCTGGAAGAGGGCCGCGGAATCAAGATCGGTGGTTTTCCAGCGGGTCATCGATGCATCCTTTTTGGGGTCAGGGCGGTAGAGACCCTGCGTATCTTATGGCGTGAGTAGAATTATCAAATCGTCGTTAAGCAGTTTTTTCAAGTTCGTATAACCCGCAATGTCGGTAAATACTTTTAAAAAATGTTAAATTAAATTTTAACACATATTCTTTGTGTTTTAAAAACCTTGACAATGTGGTTGAAGATGTAAAATTTAGAAGCCCTGGAGTGGCGCGTTGCAGACATTATGGACATTTCGGCCGTCGCGCCCAAGGGGGCAATCCAAATAAATCAATGGATTTCGCAAAGGCTTTTGGACGTGAGCAAGGCGAGGCACAGCGAGGGGCGACGGCGCGCCGGGGGTTTTGACGGCTTTTGTCGGCAAATCTCTTCAAGGTCCCGACGAACAGGCCCCGTGATGTCTTTCAGGGAGGGGCGATGTCGACGATCGGCCGGTGATCAAGGGAGGCTGGCGTCGTTTTCCTCCCCTTGGATCTTCGTTGGCCTTTTCGACGTCCTGTCGTCTCCGCGTGACTGATCGGCCGGCCCCCGGGGACCGGTCGCTCTCATCGGAACCCCGCCTTTCGCGATGCTTCCCGTAAGGGATCCTCGCCAGATTTTTATAGGGCCCGTCCATGGACAGCTTCCCGATTTTTCTGACCCTTACCGGGGTCCGCGTTCTTGTCGTCGGCGGCGGCGCCGCCGCGGCCGCCAAGGCGCGTCTGGCGCTCAAGGCCGGCGCCAGGGTCAGCGTTTTCGCGCCCGCCTTATCGGCCGATTGGCAAGATCTGCGCGGCCATCCCGCCCTTGATCACCGCCAGGGCTTTCCCGGCCAGGGCGGCGAGGAGGAGTGGCGCGACGTGCGGTTGGTCTATGCCGCCGGCGAAAGCCTGGAAGAGGACAGGGCCGTTCATGCCGCCGCCAGCGCCCGGGGGGTGCTGGTCAATGTCGTCGATCGCCCCGAATTATGCGATTTCCTGACGCCGGCCATCGTCGATCGCAGCCCGATCGTCGTGGCCATCGGAACTGGGGGGCGGGCGCCGGTGCTGGCGCGCCGGGTGCGCGCCGCCATCGACCGCTTGCTGCCCGCCCGGCTGGGAGCCCTCGCCCGGCTGGCCGAGGGCTTTCGCGGCACGGTCGCCCAAGCCCTGCCCGATGGCGACCGGCGCCGGCGCTTCTGGGACCGCTTCTTCGACGGCGCCCCGGCCCTGGCCGCCCTGGAAGGCGACGAGCCGCGCGCCCGAACCGCCGCCCTGCGCCTGCTCAATGACGGCGAGGCCCTGGACAACGGCGCGCCGGCCGCCGGGGTCGTTCATCTGGTCGGCGCCGGACCGGGAGACCCCGATCTTCTGACCCTGAAGGCCCAGCGCCTGCTCCAGGAGGCCGATGCCCTGGTTTATGACGATCTGGTGGGCGAGGGGATCTTGGATATGGCCCGGCGCGACGCCGCGCGGATCTACGTCGGCAAGCGCAAGGGCCGGGCGAGCCTGACCCAGGAGCAGATTGGCCGGTTGATGTGCGATCTGGCCGCAGCGGGGCGGGTGGTGGTGCGCCTGAAAGGCGGCGACCCGGCGGTTTTCGCCCGCCTGTCCGAGGAAATCGACGCCCTGGCCGCCGCCGGGGTGGCCTGGACGGTGGTGCCGGGGATCACCGCGGCTTCGGCCGCCGCCGCCGCCATCGGCATCTCGCTGACCGATCGTGACGGGGCGCCCAGCGTCACCTTGCTGTCGGGCCATCGGCGCGCTCCGGCGGCCGGCGAGAGCGAGGCCGCCGTCGATTGGCGGGCGGCGGCGCGGACCGGTGGCACCCTGGCGGTCTATATGGGCCTGTCACGGGCCACGGCGGCGGCCGAGGGGCTGATCGAAGGCGGGCTGTCGGCCGAGACCCCGGTGGCCGTGGTTCATGACGCCAGCCGCCAGGGCCAGCGCGTTTCGCGCGGAACCCTGGGCGAGCTGCCCCGGCTGGTCGCCCAAGGGGCCTTGGCCGCGCCCGATGCCCCGGGGCTGGTGCTGGTCGGCAAGGTCGTCGCCAAGGCCGGCCGCCTGCCGGCGATCGCCCCGGTTTTTTCCACCCCGCGCGCCTTCGCCGGCGATCCGTCCTTCGCCTCCCAAGCCCTGCCGTCCCAGGCGGGCTGAACGCGGTGTCTTCGCTTTTTAGGACCATGACCATGACCTCCTCCGACCCCGTCAAAGCCGGTTCCGTCTTTTCCGCCGAGGTGATCACCGCCAATCGCCTAACCGATGGCAAGGTGGTTTATCGCCGTGGCGATGGCGGTTGGTCGGCGGATTTGGCCGAGGCCCTGACCCTGTCCGGCGAGGCGCTGGCCGCCGAGTTGGACCGCGCCCGCGCCGAACCCGATACCGCCGTCGTCGGCATCTACAGCCACGCCTTGGAAGGTGGCGAACCCGCCCATTTGCGCGAAAGGATCCGCGCCCAGGGCCCCACCGTCCAGGCCGGCGCCGGTCTTCCCCTGTCCAAGATCCAGTCCAAGGCTTCCTGATCATGTATCGTTACGATGAATTCGATGCCGCCATTGTCGCCGACCGGATCAGCGAATTCCGCGATCAGGTGAACCGCCGCCTGTCGGGGGAGCTTGACGAGGAGGCCTTTCGCCCCCTGCGGCTGATGAACGGCGTCTATCTGCAGCTCCATGCCTATATGCTGCGGGTCTGCATCCCCTATGGCGAGATCAACGCCACCCAGTTGCGCCGCCTGGGCGCCATCGCCCAGCGCTATGATCGCGGCTATGGCCATTTCACCACCCGGCAGAACATCCAGTTCAACTGGGTCGCCCTGTCGGATATTCCCGCCGTTCTGGAAGAGTTGGCCGAGGTCGGGATGCATGCCATTCAGACCAGCGGCAACTGCATCCGCAACACCACCACCGATCCCTTGGCCGGCGTCGCCGCCGACGAGGTCGAAGATCCCCGGCCCTGGGCCGAGCTGATCCGCCAGTGGTCGACCTTCCACCCCGAATTCACCTTCTTGCCGCGCAAGTTCAAGGTCGCCATCACCGGCGCCAGCCATGACCGCGCCGCCATCCGCTTCCATGACATCGGCCTGGAACTGGCGCCGATCGGCGGCGGCGAGATCGGCTTCAAGGTCTTCGTCGGCGGCGGCATGGGCCGCACCCCGCGCCTGGGTCGGCTGTTGCGCGACGACCTGCCCAAACAACACCTGCTGAGCTACATCGAGGCCATCTTGCGGGTCTATAACCGCCAGGGCCAGCGCGAGAACAAATACAAGGCGCGGATCAAGATCCTGGTCGACAGCCTGGGGGTCGAGGCCTTCCGCGCCGAGGTCGATGCGGAATGGGAGGCGATGGGCCGGGCCACCATCGATGTGCCCGAGGCCGAGATCGCCCGCATCCAAAGCTATTTCGTGCCCCAAGACAGCGCCCCCGAGGACGGCGGGCTGGCGGCCTCGCGCGCCATCACCAAGCGCCGCGCCAGCGACCCGGCCTTCGCCGGCTGGCTCGATGCCAATGTCCATGCCCATAAGGTGGCCGGCCATGCCGGGGTGACGATTTCGCTGAAACCCGCAGGGGGCATTCCGGGCGACGCCACCACCGCCCAGCTTGAAACCATCGCCGATCTGGCCGAGCGCTATTCCAAGGGGCTGCTGCGGGTCACCCACGAGCAGAACCTGCTGCTGCCCCATGTTCGCCAAGAAGATCTGCCCGCGCTCTGGGCCGCTCTGGTCGCGGCCGGGCTGGAAACCGCCAATGTCGGGCGGATCGGCGATATCATCAGCTGCCCGGGCCTGGATTACTGCTCCTTGGCCACGGCGCGTTCGATCCCCATCGCCCAGGCGCTCAGCGCCCGTTTCGCCGATCCGGCCCGCCTGCGCGACATCGGCCCGATCACCCTGAACATCAGCGGCTGCATCAACGCCTGCGGCCACCACCACGCGGGCAATATCGGCATCCTCGGGCTCGAGAAGACCGGCAACGAGGCTTACCAACTGGTGCTGGGCGGCGCCGCCGATGAAACCGCCGCCATCGCCCGCATCACCGGCCAGGGCTTTTCCGCCGACGCCATCGTCGGCGCGGTGGAAACCGTGGTCGATACCTACATCGGCCTGCGCCAGGACGGCGAGACCTTCATCGAGACCTTCCGCCGGGTTGGCGTGACCCCCTTCAAGGAGGCCCTTTATGGCTCCGTTGCGGCTTGATCGCCCGGTTCGTCCGGCCTCGGACCTTGTCGTGCTCGACGCCCTGGCGGCGCTTCCCGACGATGGCAAGGCGCTGGTTCCCTTGTCGCGCTGGAAAGGCGAGCGCGCGGAGCTGATCGCCAATGGCTTCGCCGGCGGCGTCTGGCTCGAGTCGGGCGAGGGGCCGGAAGACTGGGGGCCGACCCTGGTGGCGGATCTCGCCGTCCTGCCGGTGATCGGCCTGCGCTTTCCCCGTTTCACCGATGGCCGCGGCTATTCGGTGGCCCGCCTGCTGCGCGATCGCTTCGGCTATCGCCACGAGCTGCGCGCCCTGGGCGGGATCGGTCTTGATCAGGTGACCTTGCTGGCCCGCTGCGGGATCGATGCCGTCGAGTCCGAGGTGCCGCTCGCCCCGCTGGCGGTCAGCGCCGTGCTCGATCGCCTTCGTCATGTCTATCAGCACGCTTCCGACGGTCGCTCGGCCCTATGGGCGGCCCGCGCGGCGGCATCGGCGCAAGCCGAGGATGGCTTGGCATGACCGCCGAAGTCGATGTCTCGCCGGCGATCGAGGATCTGCTCGGCCGTCATGGCGACAGCGCCGCCGAGGCGATCTTGGAGGATGTTCTGAAGCGGGCCTTCGTGCGGCGGACCGCCCTGGTTTCGTCCTTTGGCACCGAGGCGGCGGCGCTGTTGCACATGGTCGCCGCCATCGAACCGGCGACCCCGGTGCTGTTCGTCGATACCGGCCGGCTGTTTGGCGAAACCCTGCGCTATCGCGACCGGCTGGTCGAACGTCTGGGGCTCACCGATGTGCGCAGCCTCAAGCCCGAACCGCGGATCGCCGCCGAGGATCAGGATCTGATGCTGTTCAGCCGCGATGCCGACCGCTGCTGCTACCTGCGCAAGGTTCTGCCGCTGCGCAAGGCGCTGGAAGGCTTTGATTGCTGGATCAATGGCCGCAAGGGCCATCATGGCGGCGGGCGGGCGCAGATGCCGGTGGCCGAGGCCGATGGTTTTTTGGTGAAAATCACGCCGCTGGCGCGCTGGGGCGCCGATGACGTCGACGCCTATTATGAAACCCACGACCTGCCGCGCCATCCGCTGTGGGAGGATGGCTTTCCCTCGGTCGGCTGCCTGCCCTGCACGGTGCGCGCTTCGGCCGAGGATGGCTTCCGCGCCGGACGCTGGGCCGGGGCGCAGAAGACCGAATGCGGCATTCATCTGCCGGTGGCCGAGGTTCTTCGCCGCGCCGGCGGCTGCTGACGAACCGGCGGACCCGCTTCCCGTGGAAGGTGGGTCCGCCGCTCTCAGATCTTGATCGTCAGGCAAATCGTCGTCGCCCTCTGGTCCAGGGGGCTCGGGATTTGCTCGGGCCGTCTTCCTGCCTTACTTGTCGCTCAGGTGGTTGGCGGCGCAGAGCACCGCCTTCAGCGAGGCGACGACGAAGTTGGCGTCGATGCCCACGCCGTAATGGGCGCGGCCATCGGGCAGGCTGGCCTTGATGAAGGCGACGGCCTGGGCGTCCGATCCCGGGCGCAGGGTGTGCTCCTCGTAATCCTCGATGGTGATCGCCAGACCGCTGTCCTTGCGCAGGGCGTCGACCAGCGCCTCGATCGGACCGGTGCCGCGGCCATCGATATCGCGCACCTTGCCACCGGCCTTGACCGTGGCGGTCAGGATGCGCTGGTCCTTGCCGGCCGGATCGGGACGGGTGTGGTGTTCCAGGAAGCTATAGGGGCTGCCGGCGCCGAGATAGGTTTCCTCGAAGGTCTTCCACAGCCCGCGCGAGGTGATCTCCTCGCCGGTGGTGTCGGTGATCGCCTGCACCACCTTGGAGAATTCGACCTGCAGGCCGCGCGGCATGCGGATGCCATAATCGCGTTCGAGGATATGGGCGACGCCGCCCTTGCCCGACTGGCTGTTGACGCGGATCACCGCTTCATAGCTGCGGCCGATGTCCTTGGGGTCGATCGGCAGATAGGGCACCTCCCAGACGTCCTGATTGGTCTTCTCCATGGCATGCAGGCCCTTGTTGATGGCGTCCTGATGGCTGCCCGAGAAGGCAGTAAAGACCAGATCGCCGGCATAGGGGTGGCGGGGGTGGACGGGCAGGCGGTTACATTCCTCGGCGATTTCGCGGATGTGATCGATATTGGAGAAATCGATGCCCGGATCGATGCCCTGGGTGAACATGTTCATGCCCAAGGTCACCAGATCGACGTTACCGGTGCGCTCGCCATTGCCAAACAGCGTGCCTTCGATGCGATCGGCCCCGGCCATCAGCGCCAGTTCGGCCGCCGCCACCGCCGTTCCCCGGTCGTTATGGGGATGCAGGCTGATCAGCACTCGGTCGCGATGGGGCAGGGCCCGGCAGAACCATTCGATCTGATCGGCATAGACATTGGGCGTCGCCATCTCGACCGTCGAGGGCAGGTTGAGGATCAAGGGCGCCTCGGCGGTCGGCTCGAAGACTCCCATCACCGCCTCGCAGATCTCCACGGCGTAATCGAGTTCGGTGCCGGTGAAGCTTTCGGGCGAGTATTGGAAGCGCAGTTTGGTTGAAGCCGAGGCCTTGGCCGCGCCCTCGCGCACCATTTCGGCGCCGCGCACCGCCAGATCGGTGATGCCGGCGCGGTCGAGGGCGAATACCACCCGCCGCTGCAGGGTCGAGGTTGAATTATAGAGGTGGACGATGGCCGAAGACGCGCCCTCGAGCGCCTGGAAGGTCCGGCTGATCAGGTCTTCGCGGGCCTGGGTCAGCACCTGGATGGTGACATCGGCCGGGATCATGTCGCGTTCGATCAATTGGCGCAGGAAGTCGAAATCGGTTTGCGAGGCCGAGGGGAAGCCGACTTCGATTTCCTTGTAGCCCAGCTCGCACAGCAACTGGAACATGCGGACCTTGCGATCGGCGCCCATCGGTTCGACCAGCGCCTGATTGCCGTCGCGCAGATCGACGGCGCACCAGATCGGCGCCTTGGTGATGGTGGCGCTGGGCCAAGTGCGGTCGGCCAGGGCGACGGGCGGGAAGGGTCGGTATTTCTTGGAAGGATCGATCATCATCTCGGAAAGCGCTCCTTGGCGCTGGGCTTTTCATGGCGGCGAACGGGGGAGGAGAGAGCGGTGCATGGCCTGGAAACCGGCCGCCGGGAGGCCGTTAAGCCCCGGCGACCGCTCCTTAGTCGTCCCGGAAGCCGGAGTCGCCCAAAGGGTGACATCAGCCAGAGTCGCCCAAAGGGTGACATCAGCCAGAGTCGCCCAAAGAGCGAGATCGGCGAGCTTCGCCCGCAGGGCGATGTCATCGGCAAGCCCTCCGCAGGCGAGGCCGGCGGAAAGAAGAAACGGCGAGACGGGGAAAAGGGGTGTAACATGAGGGCAAACCCGGTACCTGCGAAGCGACAACGACGAAAGGCCCGCTGGAAAGCGAGCTTTAAAGAAGTCGTAGAAGCTTGGGTGCGGTTTGCATCATGGTGAACCAAGCCTGCACCGCGCCAGGGTCTGCCGTCAAGGGCGTTGTGCGCTGGCTCCCTTCGCTTTCGAGCGACGCGTCCTCACCGACGCTGACATGTTTAAAACGCATATCACCCGTGCGAGGATTGTTCTCATCACAAGGCTGGTTGCGATTGCAGCCAAGGGGGCGCATCGTTACCGTTCCCGTCAAGCTCCCCGCAGTGTGGATGCAACAACCAGGGAAATGCCATGTATCGGGACCGTATCCGTCACCCCTCCTTGTTTGGCAAGGTGGTCAGCGCCGAAGAAGCCGCTAGCCTGATCAAAGATGGGATGACCGTTGGCATGAGCGGTTTCACCCGTTCGGGTGAGGCCAAGGCCGTCCCCTTTGCTTTGGCCGAACGGGCCAAGACCGATCCTCTCAAGATTACCCTGTTGACCGGCGCCTCGCTCGGCAACGATCTGGACAAGACCCTGGTCGAGGCCGGTGTTCTGGCCCGCCGCCTGCCGTTTCAGGCCGATCCGGCCCTGCGCAAGGCCATCAACCGGGGCGAGGTGATGTTCATCGATCAGCATCTCTCGGAAACCGTCGAGATGCTGCGTACCCGCCAGCTTGGCCCCATCGATGTCGCGGTGGTGGAAGCGGTGGCGATCACCGAGGACGGCGGCATCATCCCCACGACCTCGGTCGGCAATTCGGCGACCTTCGCCATCCTCGCCGAAAAGGTCATCATCGAGATCAATCTGTCCCAGCCCGTCGAGCTTGAAGGGCTGCACGACATCTATATTCCGACGCGCCGCCCCTTCCGCGAGCCGATTCCCATCGTGGCTTGCGAAAGCCGGGTCGGCCTGCCGTTCATCCCCATCGATCCGAGCAAGATCGCCGCGATCGTCGTCACCGAAAAGAAAGACAGCGCCGCCACCGTGGCGCCGCCCGATGCCGATACCCGCGCCATCGCCGGCCATCTGATCGAGTTCCTGCGCCACGAGGTCAGCCTGGGGCGCCTCAGCAATACCTTGCAGCCGCTGCAGGCGGGCATCGGGTCGATCGCCAACGCCGTGCTGCACGGCCTGATCGAGTCGCCCTTCCACAGCCTGAAGATGTATTCGGAAGTGCTGCAAGACAGCACCTTCGATCTGTTCGATGCCGGCAAGCTGCTGTTCGCCTCGGGCTCGTCGATCACGCTGTCGGAGGAAAAATACCGGGCGGTCCTACCCAATCTCCCCAGCTACAAGAACCGCATCTTGTTGCGGCCCCAGGAGATCAGCAACCACCCCGAGATCATCCGCCGCCTTGGCCTGATCGGCATTAATACCGCTCTGGAATTCGACCTTTACGGCAATGTCAATTCCACCCATGTCGGCGGCACGATGATGATGAACGGCATCGGCGGATCGGGAGACTTCGCGCGCAACTGCTATCTGTCGGTGTTCGTCACCAAGTCGATCGCCAAGAACGGGGCGATTTCCAGCGTGGTGCCGATGGTCAGCCATGTCGATCATACCGAGCATGACGTGGATATCCTGATCACCGAAATCGGTCTGGCCGATCTGCGCGGTCTGGCGCCGCGCGAGCGGGCCAAGGTGGTGATCGATAACTGCGTCCACCCGGCCTATCGCGATCAACTGGCCGATTACTATCGCCGGGCCCTGACCCGGGGCGGCCATACCCCCCATCTGATCGAAGAGGCCTTCTCGTGGCATGTGCGGGCGGCCAAGACCGGTTCGATGCGCGAAGCCGTGGCCGCCGACTGACAAACGCCTTGTCGGCGGGGCCTTCCGGCATGGGGGGCCCCGCCGGAATTATCAGGGGGCGGGATGGCGGGCGCGCAGGCGCTTGACCGAGTCCGGCAAAGCGGCGGTGGCGTTCTCCTCGGCGGCCAGCGGGGCGCCGGCGCTGAGCGCCACAGGAACCACCCCGGTCCAGATCGGCAGCCCGGCATCGGACGCCGGGTCGCTTGGCGGACCCTGGCGTTCCTTCAACGAGGCTTCGGCCAGATCCAGGCGCAGCACCGCCGTCGCCTTCAGTTCCGCCTCGGTCATCGGCCGGCATTCATCCCAGCGACCGGGCGCCACCTGATCGGTGATCGCCGCCAGCCCCCGGGTCTTTTCCTCCGGGTCGCTGACCGCTTGCGCCGTTCCCAAAACCATGACGCTGCGGAAATTCAAGGAATGGTGGAAGGCGCTGCGCGCCATGACCACGCCGTCGATCTGGGTAACGGTTAGACAAACCGCCAGGCCGCCCTGGCGTCCGCCGGCCATCAGCCGCGAGGCCGGGGCGCCGTGGATATACAAAACATCATCGATGCGGCCATAGCAGGTCGGTACGCAGGCCGGGCCGCTCTCGGTGGCGAAGGCCAGATGGCAGACGAAGGCGCCATCAAGCACGGCGAGGATGGCCTCGCGCTGGTGGCTGCCGCGCTCGGGATGGCGACGAAGCTGAACGCGCGGCGAGGGATCGGTCATCGTCAAGGTCCTCCTGGGGGGAAAGCTGCTGTCTGCTCCAGGGATGTGCCCTATCCAGGTGGTCGCGAAAAGATCCAGCCTATGACAAAGTGATGGGTCCACTTTCCGTGCGAAAGGACCCCTGGCGATGACGCTGGACCTGCTGCCCGAAGGCATGCCGCTGCAGGCGGCGCTGATCGCCCTGTTGCGGCGGCGGATCTTCAGCGGCGCGCTTGGCGCCGGGGCGCGCCTGCCTTCGACCCGGGCGCTGGCCGCCGAGTTGGGGGTCTCGCGCAATACCGTGCTGGCGGCTTACGATAGCCTGCGCGCCGAAGGCTATCTGATCGCCCGTCCCGGGTCGGGCCACCGGGTGGCCGGCGACCTGCCCGAACCGGCCGATCTGGGGGCGGGCCTTGGCGGGGCGCCGGCCGGGGTGGGAACGGCGGTGGCGCTGTCCCAATGGGGGCGGCGGGTGACGCCCGAGGATCCGCAGCCCGCCGTCGCCGCGTCGCCCCGCTATGACTTTCTCTACGGAACATCGAATACCACCTTGTTTCCCCACAAGGATTGGCGCCGCGCCATTCTTGGGGTTCTCGACTTGCGACGGCGCGAGCCCGGTCAGTTGTTTTATCAAGACGCCATGGGTAGCCCGGCCTTGCGGCGGGCGGTGGCCGACTGGCTGCGCCTGCATCGCGGCATCGATACCGGGACGCGTGGCGTGGTGATTACCAACGGCAGCCAACAAGGCATTGATCTGGCAACGCGTTTGCTGGTCGATCCCGGCGCCGTCGTCGCCGTCGAGGAGCCGGGCTACCAGGGATTTCGCGAAATCCTGTCAGCGCTTGGCGCCCGGCTTTTGCCGATCCCGGTCGATGACCAGGGCCTGCGGGTCGATCATCTGGAGGCTGTTTCCCGCGACGCGGCGGTGGCCGGGGTTTGCGTGACGCCCTCCCATCAGTTTCCAACCGGGGCCGTTCTGTCACCGGCCCGGCGGATGGCCCTGCTGGCCTGGGCCAAGGCCGAGGGCGCCTGGGTGATCGAGGACGATTATGACAGCGAGTTCCGTTATGGCGCCCGACCGCTTGCCGCCCTGGCCGCCGGCGATGACGACGGGCGGGTGATCCATCTCGCCAGCTTTTCCAAGGCGTTGTTTCCGGCCTTGCGCCTTGGCATGGCC
Source organism: Rhodospirillum rubrum ATCC 11170 (assembly GCF_000013085.1). NCBI lineage: Bacteria > Pseudomonadati > Pseudomonadota > Alphaproteobacteria > Rhodospirillales > Rhodospirillaceae > Rhodospirillum > Rhodospirillum rubrum. Next base: position 2,229,741 of record NC_007643.1, on the reverse strand, counting down.
TCGGTTCCCGCCGGGTTGCTCGGGCCGTTCGGCGCGGCGCGGCGGCTCAGCGATCGCCATGGCCCGGCCCTGGAGCAAGACGCCCTGGCGCGCTGGATGGAAGACGGCACTTTCGCCCGCCACCTCCGCCGCGTCCGCACCCGTCAGGCCGAGCGGCGGGCGGTGCTGGTCGACGCCTTAACCCGCCATTTCGTCGGAATGGTGCGGATTGGCGGGGCGAGCGCCGGTTTGCACCTTGTGGCGTGGTTTCCCGGTCTCGACGCGGCGGCGATGGCGGCCTGGGCCGACAGGGCGGCCGTGCTCGGCATCGGCGTCCATCCCATTACTCGCCATTACCAGGGCCCAGCCGCCGCCGCCTTCGTTTTGGGCTATGCCGGCATCTCGGTTGACGACATCCCGGCGGGGATCGGCTTGCTAAAGGCTTGCGCGCCGCTTTAGCGGCATTGGCCAATCCCTTGGGGATAAACGACAAAATAAAGGGTTTCCGTGCGATTTCCCAAAACCGAGCGCAAGCGTCCCTCGGCCTGGAGCAGGGGCGGCGGCGCCGGCGGTGTCGGGGCCTCCAGGTGCTCGGCCAGCCAGCCTTCCAGGCTTTGGCGATCGGCTTCGGGGCGCTTGGGATCAAGCACGATCAGGCAGCCCTCGCCTTGGGTGCTGGCGCCGTCGCCGCGCAAGGGGACGCCGGGGGCGCGCCACACCAAGCGCGAGCCGGGGAAGCGGGTAAACAGGGCGGCGGCGTTATCAAGCGAGCCGCTGACCAGCGTGCCGCCGTCAAAACCGGCCTCGCGCACCGCCTGTTCCCAGCGATCGACGGGCAGATCGGTCAGGCAGCGGTCGCAGGTCAGCGGCCGGATGACCGTCATCGCCAAGGCCAGCCCGGCGGCCAGCAGGGCGGCGGCGGCGCACAGGCCAAACGCCGCCCGCCCTTCCGCCGGCGCGCCACGCCTTAGGGCCGTCGCCCGCAGGGCGGCCCAGATCGGCAGCAGCAGGGCGGCGGGCATCAGATAGTGATCGCGCAACCGGTTGCCGCCGGCGGCCAGGGTCACCAGCGTGACCAGGGCCAAGGTGGTGACGACGGCGACGATCAACAGCCGCCGCCAGGGACGCGAGGGATCGCCCGCGCTCGTCGGCAGGCCGGGTTTCACGAAGCCCGGCAGGCAGAGGGCGAGGAGGGCCAGCGGCACGATCACCCCGGCCAGCGGATCGATCCAGCCGGTGCGCAGGATATCCCAGGCGCGCTGAAGCGGCGGCAGGGGCGCCGCATGGAGAAGCTCGGGCATTTCGGCCAGCACCGTGTGATCGGCGCCCCGCAACCACAGGCCATGGGGGGTAACGATCAGTCCGGCGACGGCCAGGGCGGCCAGGGTCCGCCAATCGATCAGCCGTCGGCGCAAAATCGGGTGGGTCAGGGCGCCGATCAGCAGGCCGAGGGCGACCAGGGCGAAGCTGTATTTGGCCAGGGCGCCCAACCCCAACCCGAGCCCGACCAGCAGATAGGCGCCAAGGCCGGCCTCGGGCCGGGCGACGCGGGTCAGCGTCCAAAAACAGAAGGCGACGGCGCAAAGCAGGGTCAGGGTATGGGTGAGGTTCAGGAAGATCTGCAGGCCGAACATGACGCTGGCCAGAAGACCCAGCACGGCCAGCCCGGCGGCGACGCGGTCGCCCCCGGCGGCGGCGCGGGTGCCCAGCCAGACGAAGAGCAGCATCAGGGCGATGGTGCCCATGCGGATCAGGGCGAAGGCCAGCGGTGTTACGCCGAGACCGGCGGTGGTCAGACCGGCGATCCAATTGTGCAAAGGCGGTTGCTGGATATCATAGCCCAGGGCCCACCCCTGGCCCCAGAAGATCGATTCGATCTCGTCGCGGGGAAAGCCGCTGAAGACGGCGCCCTGGATAGCCAGCTGCAGGCCGAGCAGCAGGGCCACCGCCAAGGCCAGGGCCAGCGGCGAGGCCACCAGCGCCCGGGCGGCGGGCAGGGCGCGATCAAAAGGTCGTCGCAACCAAAAGGCGATCGCCGTCATTATCCTTACTCGGCGGCCATGACGGCGTTTTGCTTCTCCTTACGGATCAGCACCAGATTGCGCACATAGATGATCAAGCCCAAGGCCTGACCGAAAATGAACACCGGATCTTCCTGATGGATGGCATAGGCCAGCAAGGTCGCGCCGCCGAGGATGGAGAAATACCAAAACGCCACCGGCATCACCGATTTCCGCGCCTTTTCCGAAGACAACCACTGTAGGATGAAGCGCATGGAAAAGAAGATCTGGCCAAGAAAGCCGATGGCGGTCCACAGGGTCAGCGTAAAGGCGATAAGGCCGAGGTCGATCAGCATGATCTTGGAGACTTTCTTAGAAGCAAAGGGGTGGCCGATGGCAAAAGGGCGGGGCCCCAGGCCTCCTGCCCGGCCGCACCATACCCTTTGGCGCGACCCGGATCCATGGCGTTGACCCCCGCGCATCCGGGGGTATAGTTCCCTGGGAATGACTAGGGGTTTCGCCCTGGCGCGCGACCCCGCGATACTGGACCAACCATGGACATCGATTTCGTTTTCGATACCGCCTGCCCGTGGTGCCATATCGGCTGGCGCCGACTTCTCCATGCCCTGGCCGAGCGGCCCGAGGTCGTGGTCCGCCCGCGCTGGCGGCCCTTTTTGCTCAACCCGGAGATGCCGGCCGAGGGCATGGATCGCCGGCAGTATGTGGAACGCAAGTTCGGCGGCCCGCGCCGCGCCGCCCGCATGCTGGAAGCCGCCGAAAGCGCCGGCCGGCTGGTCGGGCTGGAGTTCCGCTTCGAGCGCATCAAGCGCACCCCCAACACCATCGATTCCCACCGCCTGCTGCGCCTGGGGCGTTCGACCAGCCAGCGCGAGGCGCTGTTTGACGCGCTGTTTCAGGCCTATTTCGTGGACGGCGAGGATATCGGCGACCGCGATACGCTGATCGCGCTTGGCGTCGCCTGCGGCCTGGACGGGGCGCTTTTGCGCGAGCACCTCGCCGGCGGGGCCGAGATCGCCGAGGTGGTCAGCGAGAACACCCGCGCCCATGCCATCGGCATGAGCGGGGTTCCCGGCTTCATCTTCAACGGCCAGTTCGCCATTTCCGGCGCCCAGGAACCGGCGATCTTCATCCGCATGATTGACCTCGCCCTGGAAACCCAGGCCTTGCTGCCGGTGGCCTGTTCGTCGTAAGGCGGGAAGCCCATCGTCGTCGCCCTCTGGTGCGGAATGGGCGCGATGGGCTCTCCAAGGCGAACTTAATGATCTTCAAAAGCGTCGATGACGGCGCGGTCGTAGCCGCGCGAGGCGAGCAAAAGCTGGCGGGAATAGGGGTGGTCCAGGCGGCCGGCCCGCAGGTCGTCGCGGCTGGCCAGTTCCACCACCTCGCCATTGCGCATCACCGCCAGACGATCGCACATATGGGCGACCACCCCCAGATCGTGGCTGACCAGCAGCAGGGTCATCGCCCGCTCGCGGCCGATATCGGCCAAAAGATTGAGAATTTCGGCCTGGATCGACACGTCGAGCGCCGAGGTCGGTTCATCAAGCAGTAGGATGCGCGGCGACAAGATCAGCGCCCGGGCGATGGCGACGCGCTGGCGCTGGCCGCCCGAAAGCTGATGGGGATAGCGGAAGCGATAAGATGCCCCCAGTTGCACCTGATCAAGCACCTCGCGGATGCGTCGTTCGGGCTGGTCCAGGCGGTGGACGGCCAGCGGCTCGCTGAGGATGCGGTCGATGGTATGCTTGGGGTGGAGCGAGCCATAGGGATCTTGGAAGACCATCTGCACCAGCCGGTAGAAGGCGCCGTCGCGCTTGGCCCCCTGGGCCTGATTATTGACGACGATATCGCCGGTCCAATGGTCGAAAAGCCCGGCGACGGCGCGCAGCACCGTCGATTTGCCCGAGCCCGATTCTCCGACCAGCCCGAAGCTTTCGCCGGCCTCGACTCGGAAGGAGACAGCGCGGACGGCGCGGACCACGCGCTTGCCGTCGCCAAAGGCCACCGCCAGATTGTTAACCTCGATCATCGGGGCGTGTGTCATCACTGTTCCGTCCAGGCGGGGTCGCGCACCAGGGTCGCCAAGCGCTCGCGCGGGTGATCGGGATCGGGAACGCAGGCCAGCAGCCCCCGGGTATAGGGATGGCGGGCCTCTTCCAGGGCCGAGGCCGCCAGGGTTTCGACGATGCGGCCGCCGACCATGATCAGCACCCGGTCGGAAAAGGTCCGCACCAGATTGAGGTCATGGCTGATGAAGATCAGCCCCATGTCGCGCTTGCGCACCAGATCATCCAGGATCGCCAGCACCTGAAGGCGCACGGTGACATCAAGGGCCGAGGTCGGTTCGTCGGCGATCAGCACCTCGGGCTCGGGCAGCAGCATCATGGCGATCATCGCCCGCTGGCCCATGCCGCCCGACAGCTCGTGCGGCCAAGCGCGGAACACCCGCTCGGGATCGCGGATGCGCACGGCTTCGAGCATCTCCATCGACCGCAGGCGGGCGCTCTTGAGGTCGGCCAAGGGACGGGCGGCCTCCATCAGTTGCTCGCCGATGGTCATCACCGGGTTCAGCGAGTATTTGGGATCTTGCATCACCATGCCGATGCGCTTGCCGCGGATCGACCGCCAGCCGCGCGCCGACAGGTCGCGCAGGTCGATATCGTGGAAGCTCATGCGCCGGGCGCTGACCTTGCCCGGGGTCAGGCCAAGGATGGCCCGCCCGGTCTGGGATTTGCCCGAGCCGGATTCACCAACGATCGCCAGCTTTTCGCGGCCCAGGGTGAAGCTGACATCGCGCACGGCATGAACGGTGCCCTTGTCGGAGGAGAAGGAGACGTTCAGGCCATCGACGTCGATCAGGGGAGGTTCGCTCATCGTTTAAGACCGCTTGGGATCAAGGACATCGCGCAGACCGTCGCCAAGCAGATTGAAGCCCAGGCTAACGATGCAGATGGCGATGCCGGGATAGGTGCAGACCCACCATTGGGCCAGGATCTGGCTGCGGCCCTCCGAAACCATCGCCCCCCATTCGGGTTGGGGCGGGGCGACGCCGAGGCCAAGGAAGCCGAGGCCGGCGGCGATCAGGATGACGCCGGCCATATCGAGCGAGACGCGCACGACCAGCGAGGGGATGCACATCGGCATGATCTGGCCGATCAGGATGCGCAGCGGCGACGAGCCGCACATCCGCGCCGCCGCGACGAAATCGGTGCGGCGCACCGCCAGGGTTTCGGCGCGGGCGATGCGGGCATAGGGCGGCCAGGCGGTCAGGGCGATGGCCAGCACGGCGTTTTCCAGGCCGGCCCCCAGGGCGGCGGCGAAGGCCAGGGCCAGGATCAGCTTGGGAAAGGCGAGAAAGGCGTCGGTCAGCCGCATGAGGGCGGCTTCGACGATGCCGCCGACGAAGCCCGCCGTGGTGCCGATCAACAGCCCGACCGGGGCGGCGGTGATGGCGACCAGGAAGATGATCATCAGCGTGGTGCGCGAGCCAAAGACGATGCGGCTCCAGATATCGCGGCCCTGCTGGTCGGTACCCAGCCAATGGCCGGCGCTGGGCGGCAACAGACGCTCTGAGAGCGTGCCAAACAGCGGATCATGGGGGGCGATCCACGGCGCGAAGGTCGCCAGGATCACCAGACATAAAAAGATCGCCAGACCGATGACCGCCAAGGGATTGCGGATGAACACCAGCCAGCCGGAATAGAAGCGGCCGAGGCGGGCCTGAAGCCGCGAGGCGGGGGAGTCGCTGAGCAGCCAGAGGACCCAGGGGGCGCGCGCGGGGCGCGGGGCGCGGGGGGGAGAGGAGGCCATCAGCGGGACCTTGGATCGAGGAAACGATAGGCGACATCGGTCAGCATATTGATGACGATGAAGATGACACCAACCACGATGGTGCCGCCCATCACCGCCGGCATGTCCTGGCCGAAGATGGAATCGGTGATGTAAAGGCCGAGGCCGCGCCACGAAAACACCGTTTCGGTCAGCACCGAGCCTTCGAGCAGCCCGGCATAGGACAGGGCGACGACGGTGATCAGCGGCACCTTGATGTTGCCCAGGGCGTGCTTCCAGACGATCTTGGTCTCGCTCACGCCCTTGACCCGGGCGGTGATGATGTATTCCTGGCGCAATTCGCCCAGCATCAGCGACCGCGTCATGCGGCTGATATAGGCCAGCGAGTAATAGCCCAGCAGCCCGGCGGGCAAGATCAGATGGGCCAGGGCATTGCGGAACAGGTCCATATCGCCGGCCAGCAGGGTATCGATGGTCATCAACCCGGTGATCGGGGTGACGAAATCCTCATAGCCGAAATCAAGGCGTCCCGGGCCGGGCAAGACGCCGAGCGTCGCGTAGAACACCAAAAGCCCCATCAGCCCCAGCCAGAAAATCGGAAACGAATAGCCCATCAGCCCGATGAAGCGCACCAGATGGTCGATCAGCGTATCCTTGCGCAGGGCGGCGAGAATACCCAGCGGCACCCCGGCCAGCACGCCAATCAGCGTGCCGAGCGTGGCCAGTTCCAGCGTGGCGGGAAAGACCCGGGCGAGTTCCGAGGCGATCGGTTCGCCCGTTCGCACCGATTGGCCAAGGTCGCCTTGCAGCACATTGCCGATGTAAAGCCCGAATTGCACCAGCAGCGGTTTGTCGAGGCCAAGCTCGATCCGGGTGCGATCGACCAACGCCTGCGAGGCGTGGTCGCCGACGACGGCCAGAACCGGATCGGCCGGCAGCATGCGGCTGATGAGGAAGGTCACGAACAACAGCCCGAACAGGGTGGTTGCCGTGGCGAGAAGAGTCCGCAAGACCGCTTTCATGCGACCCGGGACCAGGCGATGGGGGGAAGGGGCGATCGTGGCATCGGTCGGTCCTGAACAAAAGAAACTCCGGCCGGGGATGCCGGCCGGAGGCTTCGGGTCTTACTTCGTGACGTGACGATAAAGGTTGAGGTCGAACGTCGGGCCGAGGACGAAGCCCTTGACCTCCTTGCGAACGGCGGCGTTTTCCACCTGCTGGAGGATAATCACATAGGGGCTTTCCTCAAGGGCCATGCTTTGCAGGTCCTTGTACATCTGGGCGCGCTTGACCGGGTCCTTCTCGTCGCGGGCGGCGAAGACCTTGTCGACCAGCCCCGGGACCTCCCACTGATTGCGCTTGGCCAAGGGCGCGTTGAGATAGCCGTCGGTGTTGGAATGGGGATCCCAGTAATCGGAGCCCCACTGGCCGATGTAGATATCATGCTCGCTGGCGCGGTAGCGGGTCAGGGTGGTCTTGTTGTCGGCGACCTTGAGTTCGATCTTGATGCCGGCCTTGCTCATCGACGACTGGATGGCGTCGGCGAGATTGCGGGTCTCGGACTTGTTGGTGGTGTCCATGGTCACCGAGAAGCCATCGGGCAGCCCGGCCTTGGCCAGCAGCTCCTTGGCCTTGGCGAGATCGAAGGAAAACGGCGTCTCATCAAGGGCGCCCAACTGGCGGCTGGGAACGAAGGTCTGGTGGATGGTGCCGGTGCCGGCGAAGATGCTGTCGGCCATCCCCTTGTAATCGACCAGATACTTCATCGCCTGACGCACTTCGGGCTTGGCCAGGATCGGGTTTTTCACGTTGAGGCCCATGTACCACAGCGTCGCCTTGGTCTCGGCGTCGATGGTGATATCGGCGTTCTTGCGCACGGCGGCGAGCTGATCGCCGGTCAGATTGCGCGCCACGTCGACATCGCCCTTTTCGAGCAGAAGCTGCTGGGTGGCGCTTTCCACGACGTTCTTGGCCAGCACGCGCTTGATCGTCGGCGCGCCATCGAAGTACTTGGGATTGGCTTCCAGCACCAGCGATTCATTGGGCTTCCAGGCCTTCAGGAAGAAGGGGCCCGAACCGGCGTAATTGCGCTTGAGCCAGCCATTGCCGAAATCGCCGTTCTCCTCGTGGGAGAGCACTTCCTTCTTGTCGACAACCGCCGTGGTATAGCTGACGCAGTTCAGGAAGAACGACGGCGCATAGGCCTGATCAAGCTCGATTTCCACCGTCATCGGATCGACCAGCCGCACCTTGTCGCGGACGTTCTCCTTGGTCAGGCCGAACTGGTTCATGATGAAGGCCGGGTTCTTATCAAGCAGCACATAGCGCTCGACCGAGAACTCCACGTCCTCGCCCGTCACCGGATTGCCTGAAAAGAAGGTGTTGTTGGGGCGGATCTTGAAGGTGAAGGTCTTGCCGTCTTCGGAGACCGACCAGCTTTCGGCGATGACATTGCGCAGCTTCGACGGGTCTTTTTCGTCGAGGGTGACCAGACGATCGTAGACATTGGCCATGAACTCGGAGCCCGAGACTTCGTAGATCTCGGCGGGGTCGAGGGTGACGATGTCGTCGAAGACCCAGGCCATCACCAGGGTATCCTTCGGCGTGGCCGCGTGAACGGTGGCGAAGGGCGTCAGGGCGATGGACAGGGTGAATACGCTGGCCTTGAGGAACTGCTTCATCGGCGGGTGTCTCCCGTAAGGCGTGGACAAGGGGATCGAGGCGGGGCGGACTCGACGGCGGGCCGTGGCGCCCCCTTCGTCCTTGCCCGACCCTTGGGCACCGGGCCGGGAGCGGCCGCGCCTAGGATGGTCTGACACGGGAGTTTAATACAATATCCAATTATACCGGTGGGAGGTTGTATCGCTTCGGCGATGCCCCGCCAAAGCGTACGGGCGCCCCAAGGCGGGCGCCCGCAGCGGCCTTTCACATCCGATAATCAGCGGCGGAGATCAATCTCCACCCCCGGTTCGCCGGAAAACTCGACCAGAATATCCGAGTCGGGCACCACGAATTGGCAGGCCAGACGGTAAGGCGGCGCCATATTGGCGCCCTCCGCCCGGTCGAGCAGATCGCGGCTGAGCTTGCCGTTGACCGACAGCGTGGTTTTTTCGCGTTCGGTCAGGGCCTGGGCCTTGGGCGCGGTGTCGCCAAGATCGGTGACCTTGATTAGGCACGAGCCGCATTCGCCATCCTGGCACTGGCAGGGCAGCGGAATGGCGTTGCGCCGGGCCAGGGCAAGCAAAGTGCCCATGTCGCCGGCGACGGCGTAGACGGTGACGTCTTTGGCAAGGATCGGCGAGGAGAAGGTGACTGTGGCCATGGTGTCCCCCTGAAATGGCGCATGAGTGATCGGTTGGATCGCCGCCGGGGGGAGGGCCGAGGCGGGGAGGGGGCCAAAAGCTCCCAATCCCATCTCGCGGCGACGCCAAACCATTCCATGGCCGGGTGCGCAGGGTCAATGAAAAGTACGGAATCGTCAAAAAAGCGGGGCGCCCTCCCGTCAAGGAGGGCGCCCCGCTTCGGATGCCTAGTTGGAAAGGCGCCGGCCGCTTAACGGTGGCCGTGGCTGCCGTGGGCGCGGGCCATCGACGGCGTATGGAAGGCGTGGGTGGAATCCACGTCGATCCGGCTTTTGATGACCTTTTCGATCGCCTTCAGATAGGGCATTTCCTGGGGGGCGCAGAGCGAAAGCGCGATGCCCGCGGCGCCGGCCCGCGCCGTGCGGCCGATGCGGTGGACGTAGCTCTCGGGCTCGTTGGGCAGGTCGAAGTTGATGACATGGGTGATGCCGTCGACATCGATGCCGCGCGCGGCGATATCGGTGGCGACCAGGGCGCGGACCTTGCCCGACTTGAAGTCGTTAAGCGCGCGCTGACGGGCGCCTTGCGACTTGTTGCCGTGGATCACGTCGCTTTTGACGCCGTATTCCAGCAAGAAGATGCCCAGCTTGTTGGCGCCGTGCTTGGTGCGGGTGAAGACGATGGCGCGTTCGACCTTGCGGGCGTCGCCGAGCAGATCAAGCAACAGCTTACGCTTGTTGGTCTGTTCGACGAACAGCACGCGCTGGTCGATGCGATTGGCGACGCTGGCCGCCGGAGCGACTTCAACGCGCACCGGATCGTTCATCAGGCTGGCGACCAGCCCGGTCACTTCATTGGGCAGGGTGGCCGAGAACATCACCGTCTGGCGCTTGCGCGGCAGAACGGCGGCGATCTTCTTGACGGCGGGGGCGAAGCCCATGTCGAGCATGCGGTCGGCTTCGTCAAGCACCAGAACTTCGATGGCGCGCAGGTCGACGGCCTTGCGGTTCATCAGATCTTGCAGGCGGCCGGGCGTCGCCACCAGGATTTCCAAGCCGCGCTGAACCATGCGGGTCTGGCGCAGGATATCGACCCCGCCAACCACCACGCCGCAGCGAATGGCCGACAGCGTCCGGCCAAGGTCGCCGATGCTTTCGGTGATCTGCTGGGCCAGTTCGCGGGTCGGCGTCAGGATAAGGGCGCGCGGCCGGCCGGGAACCCGGGGCTGGGGGTCCTTGGTCAGGCGCTGAAGCAGGGGCAGGACGAAGGACGCGGTCTTGCCGGTCCCGGTTTGGGCAATGCCCAGCACGTCGCGTCCCAACAGCTGCGGAGGGATAGCCCCCGCCTGAATGGGAGTCGCAACGGTATAGCCCAGCGCCGTGACGGCGCGGGCAAGCGGCTCGATCAAGTCGAGCGAAGCAAATTCGGTCATAGAAACAGGAAACCTTCCGTTCTCATGGGACAAATCGGTCAATGGACCGATCTGCCAGAGAACGGCGCGGTCCAAGGGAGGGGCGGAGGAGGGCCGGTTAAGGCCCGGTCCTCCGCCTGCCAACCCGATTAGGCGAGGCGAATGTTGATGGCGGCCATCTTGCCGGTCCGACCCATTTCCAGGTCGTAGGTCACGCGCTGACCTTCGTTGAGGCTATGGATGCCGGCGCGCTCCAGGGCGGTGATGTGCACGAAAGCGTCAGCGCCGCCGTTATCGGGAGCGATGAAGCCAAAACCCTTTGTCGTATTAAACCACTTCACGGTGCCAGTGGACATTTTTGTTCCTCCACGACTGGCGTTGTCCGGGCACACTATTGCGCGCGAACATCAAATCATCAGTGGGAAGAAATCCGTTGGCGCCTTTAGGGGTAGCCGAAGCGGGATAGACCCAAATCAGTTCGACGACGCATAGATGATCTACGCCAGAGGACAAGTCAAGGTCAATTTCAGGGTTGAACGCGGCCCATCCTTCACTCGGCTTTGCCGGTTTTTCCCGCCGGGCGGCTGGGGATGGAGACCGGATCGCTGGAGGGAAACGACTCCTCCAAGGCTTCATCGAGCAAGGCGTCTTCATGTTGTTTGCGCTGCTTCTTTTCCTCCTTTTCGTCCTGGCGCGGGGAGGGGGGAGTCTCGGTCACCGTTTCGCGGGTATCGGACATCGGGGGGCTCCGGGTCGGGCTGGGAAGGGGATGTGCGGATCAACAAAAAACAACGGACGAAGTTCCCCGGGATGCTTAATAAACGGGCATGGCTTGAGGTCGCCACGCGATAAGGGCCGATGCCATGGCTGGCGTCCGGATCGGCGAAGGGGCACAATAGCGCCTTTCCGTTTTTCCCAAGGAGGCCCGGTCTTGCCCATTTTGCCCGCGCGGCGGCGCTCCCCGTCCCCCGGTTCCCGCGTCCCCGGGCGTGGCCGGGTCTTGGCGCTTTTCCTGGCCCTTGGCCTGCCCTTGGCCGCCGGTTCCTTGGTCGCCGGGCCGGCCCGGGCCGAGGTGGTGCGGGTTGGCGGGTGGTTCGTCTCCAACGAAAAGACCGCCGATGGGGTGTTCTCCCACTGCCTGATGGTCAATTCCTATCTGTCGGGCGAGCGGCGGATCTTGCTGTCGGTTTCCCTGTCGGGCGATCACAAGGCTTTGATTGGCATCGCCGATTCGGCTTGGCTGGCGACGGCGGACACCCCGGCGCCGCTCCGCCCCCTGGGCCCGGGCAAGGCCGATGTCCGCTTCGATGACGGCCCCACCCGCACGCTGAAAACCGAGGTGACGGCGGTGGCGATTCGCGCCGGGGTGCCGGGATGGCCGCCGCTGCGCGAGGCCCTGCGCAAGGCCAAGCAACTGGCCGTCGATACCGGCCCCAGCGGCGCCTTCCGCTTCCATCTCTATGACATGAGCGAGGCGGTGGCCGCTCTGGAGGTTTGCGCCGATACCGGCATGCCGCCGGCGGTCAAGGTGCAGGCCCGCGACAAGACCGGCAAGGTCGTCGAGGAGCGCGAGTTCAAGCCGGTGCCCGTCCCGCGCTCCCAGGATCTGCCGCTGATCGTCCCCTCCGCGCCCCCCGCGGTCGCGCCAGCCGCGCCGGCGGTGCGCTAAAAAGCTTTTTAGGACAGCGGCTTAATCGCGGTAGATCATCTTGCGCGTCATGCCGCCATCAACGATCAATTCGGCGCCGGTCATGAAGCCGGCGTCGTCGGAGAGCAACCAGGCGGTGGCGGCGGCGATATCGCCGGGCAGGCCGACCCGGCCGGCCGGATGCTGGGCATGATCCTCCGGGCGCAGGTCTTCCACGCCGCTGGTGGCGATCCAGCCGGGCGAGATGGCGTTGACCCGCACCCGATTGGACAGCGAGAGGGCCAGGGCATGGGTCAGGGCCAGCAGTCCCCCCTTCGATGCCGCATAGGCCTCGGTTCCCGGTTCGGACTGATGGGCGCGGGTCGAGGCGATCATGACGATCGCGCCCCGCCCCCGCTCCAGGGCCTTGATGGCGTGCTTGGCGCACAGGAACGGGCCGGTCAGGTTGATATCGATGAACTTTTGCCAGTCGGCCAGGGCGAGATCCTCCGGCGGGCCGCTATGGGCCGTCGTCCGTCCGGCGCAACAGACGAGGCCGTGCAGAGTCTCCTCGGGGCCGGCGGCCTGGGCCAAGGCGGCCGCCAGGGCGGCCTCATCGCGGACGTCGACGGTCGCCAGAAGGGGGGCGGCCAGCCCTTCGGCCTTGGCGGCGGCGGCCATCGCCGCCAGACCGCCGCCATCGCGATCCAGCCCGGCGACGCTCCAGCCCAAGCGCGACAGATGCAGGGCGATGGCCCGGCCGATGCCATTGGCGGCTCCGGTCACACAGGCGCGGCGGGGATGATCCATGGCAACCTCCGAAAGGATGAAAGGGCGCAACGGGGCGGCGGCTTGGCGATCAGCGTTCCCCTATACCCGACAAGGGCGGTCGTTTGATAGGGGGGATCGGCGGGGCGGCGGCGATCGTCGGTTTTCGGCGGTGACCTTGGGCGAAACGGGTATACTGGCGGGGTAAAAACGAGGGACCTGTCCGTGACCGCAGCATCGAACGATCCATCTCCGTCCCCCTTCGCGCCCGCCCGCCCCGCCGAAGACCACGACCACGGCGCCTGCCTGCGCCGGGGCTTAGCCGAGGCCGAGGCCCATTGCCTTGACCTGGGCGCCCGGCTGACCGCCGCCCGGCGGCGGGTTCTGGACGTTTTATTGCGCGAGGGCGGTCATGGCGCCCTGGGGGCCTATGAGATCATCGATCGCATGGCGGCGCGCGGCGATGCCCGCCCGGCGCCGATGTCTGTCTATCGGGCGCTGGAATTCCTGATCGAGGTCGGGTTGGCCCACCGCATCAGCAGCTTGAACGCCTTTGTCGCCTGCGCCCATCCCCGGCGGAACCACGGCGCGCAGTTTCTGGTCTGCCGAAGCTGTCACGCGGTGATCGAGATCGATGACCAGGAGTGTGACGACACGCTGGGCCGCGCCCTTGATGCCGCCGCCCAGGCCGCCGGCTTCCTGGCCGAAGCCCCGGTGGTCGAAGTGCCGGGCCTGTGCCGGCGCTGCCGCGAGGGCTGACGCCCCCTGCCGCCCGAGGGCCGGGGCCTCCCCGTTATTCGGCCGCCGCCGAGGGGGGGTGGGCGGTCGTTCCATAACCGGCGGCGCGGCGATCGGATCGCGGCATGGTTTCGAACAGGTAGTCGCGCGTCAGCGGCACCGCGTCCTGGCGTCGGGCCAGTTGCAGTTGGAAAACCATCTGATTGCCGTGGCGAAAGGCCATTTCGCAACCCAGAAGATAGAACTCCCACATCCGGCAGAAGCGCTCATCGTACAGGGCGCGGGCCGCCTCGCGGTTGGCCTGGAAGCGCCGGGTCCATTCGGCCAGGGTGCGGGCGTAATGCAGGCGCAGGATCTCGGCATCGGTGAGATAAAGCCCAGAGCCCTCGACGGCCGCCAGGGTTTCCGACAAGGCCGGGCTATAGCCGCCGGGGAAAATGTATTTACGAATCCACACATTGGTTGATCCCGGGGGCTCCATGCGGCCGATGGAATGGATCAGGGCCACGCCGTCGTCGCTCAGCAAACCGCCAACATGGCGGAAATAGTCCGCCAATTGCGGGGCTCCGACATGCTCGAGCATGCCGACCGACACCACGCGGTCGAAGCGGCCGTCAAGATCGCGGTAATCCTTGAGCAAAATGGTGACGCGGTCTTGCAGGCCGGCCGCGCGCACCCGCTCGCGGGCGAGGGCGGCTTGTTCCTGCGACAAGGTGATACCGGTGACCCGGACATCGTGGTGACGCGCCAGATGCAGGGCGAGGCCGCCCCAGCCGCAGCCGATATCAAGAACATGTTGACCGGGGCGCAGCATCAGCTTGGCGGCGATCAGGCGCTTCTTGTTGTCCTGGGCCTGCTCCAGGCTGTCGCCATCCCTGGCGAAATAGGCGCAGGAATACTGGCGGTCGCTATCGAGGAACAGATCGTAGAACGCCCCCGACAGATCGTAATGGTGGGCGACGTTGCGCCGCGAGCGCCAAACGGGGTTGCGCTGTTGAAGCCGGCGCATCAGGCCCGAGAGCCGCTGACCCAGGGCCACCCAGGGCGAGCCTTCGATGGCGGCGAGATTGGCGCCGATCAGCTCGAGGAAATCGCGCAAGCCGCCACGTTCGATGATCAGCGTGCCCTCCATATAGGCTTCGCCGATCGCCAGATGGGGGCGCAGGAACAGGCGTCGGTGCAGGGACGGGTCGGTCAGGCGGATGGTGACCCGGGGGCCGGGGCCGTCGCCGCCAAGGACATGGGTTTGGCCCTTGGCGTCGATCATCGTCAACTGGCCCAGACGGAGGCGGTTTTTCAACAAGCTGGCGAACAACATGGAAGCTGGTCTCCCGATGGGTTGCGCCCGAGTGCGGTCGTAACCAAGCCCCCTTACGCTGGTCCCTGCGGAAATCCACAACCAAAGAGCAAGGTAAGGCGGCCGATATTCTCCTAACCTTGGTGTCGGCAGGCCGGCCGTCAACCGTGCTCATAAGCCGCGCCCCCCATCGCGGGACGGGGGGCGCTTTTGAAAAACGACGCTTGATCAAGGAAAGGCGATCAGCGCATCGGCGGGACGTCGATCGAGGTCGGCGGCGGAACAAGGGCCGCCGGCGCGCCTTGCGGCCCCACGGGCGCCGCACCGGATTCACCGGTGGTCCACCCCATCGGCGTCTGCGATGACGGGGCATAGGTTGACGGAACGGCGGGAACCTGATTGGCCGGCGCCGGGGTGAACCCGGGCTGACCCATCGTGCGACCCATCGCCCGGCCCATCGGCAGGGCCGGGGTGTTGATCGGCGGCAAGGCTTTCAACTGGTTAAGAGTGCGAAAGGTGACGACTCGGGTTTCGGTTCTCGAGGCGGGACGACGAAAGCTCAGATCGGAAAACGGCAGGGCGATGGTCCAGCTGGCCAGCGAGCTGTCGGGATCAAGGCTGATTTCCGCGTGGTCGATGTGCCCGCCCTGACCGATCCACAGGGTATCGAGACGACCGGCCGAGGGCGCGTCCGCCGCCGCCACCGGCGCGCCAAGGACCGCCTTAAGCGCGAAATCAGAGGGTGAAATCAATTCGTAGCGGAATTCCTTAATGACTTGGCCATAAGCTTTGGCAATATTGATACGTAAATAAGACGGTGCTCCGTCCGAACCAGGGACCAGGGCGGCCGAAGCATAGGGCAGGGCGACCCGTTTGCCGTCCAGACCCATGCGCAGGAAGGTGCCGTCATCGAGGACAAGCTTGTCGACCGTTCCGTCGGCCTTCATCAACAGGTCATCGACATTGGCGACAGCGGGGGCGTCGCCATAGGTCCGCACCGGCAGGCCGATCATGCGGCCGGCTGACAAGGGGCCGATGAGTGTGGGCAGAGACTCGTCGACGAGCGCATCGCTTGCCGGGGGAACCCCCTGGGCCCGCGCTTGCGGGATCGGACCGGTGGCGGATGCGACGACGCCGCAGAACAAGATGGCAAAGGCAAGACGCGGCGAATCCATGGTAGGTCTCCTTGAGGCGGGGTGCAAAATGGTCTTTGGGCACGGCAGGGTACCCTTTCCCCGATATGGGGCGGCAAAAATGGCCCAAAAAGGGCCAAGCGGCGCAGGGTCTTTAACCCCCTCCCGAGGAACGGGGGTTGGATATGGGGCGGAAACAGCTAAATCATATAAAATGTAGAGAAAATTGTTCGCTTGTCGCCAAGGCCGGATTTCGGCACCGTAGGGTCATAATCCAGGGGATACAGTCAGCTATGGTGCAAGACAGCGACGAGATCTTGTTTGTCGAGGAAGAGGATCCCGTCGCAGGTTCCTTGCCTTCCGATGTGTCGCCCTGGAAGGTTTTGGTCGCCGATGACGATCCCGAAGTCTTCACGGTGACCCGGCTGGTGCTGTCGGGATTTGTTTTCGCCGGGCGTGGCGTATCCTTGCTTTACGCCGGTTCGGCGGCGGAAGCGACTGAAATACTCAGGCAACAGTCCGATATCGCCGTCGCCCTGCTTGATGTGGTGATGGAAACCGAGGACGCCGGCCTAAAGCTGGTCAAGGTTATCCGCGATGACCTGGGCAACAGTCATTTGCGGATTGTCTTGCGAACCGGCCAGCCCGGGCAGGCGCCCGAACACGACGTGGTTATGCGCTATGACATCAACGATTATCGCTCCAAGACCGAACTGACCGATACCAAGCTGATCACCACCCTGGTGTCGTCCCTGCGCTCCTATCAGCAGATCGAAGCCCTTGAACGCAGCCGCGCCGAACTGCGCGAAGCCCGTGATACCCTGGAGATCCGCGTCGCCGAACGCACCCGCGACCTGCGCGAAAGCGAGGCCCGGCTGCGCTCGATCCTCGACGCCTCGGTTTTTCCGATCCTGGTGCTGAGCGAGGAGGGCGACCGGGTACGCTTTCTCAACGATCACGCCGGCGAGGCCCTGGGCTGGGCGCTTCTTGAGAACACCACGTCGACGCTGCCCGACCTGTGGGAAAACCCCGTCGATGGCGCCCGTTTGCTGGCGCGCACGGTCCAGCGCGGTCGGGTGCTCGACTGCGAATTCCGCTTGCGCGGGGCGGGCGGCGAGCCGTTCTGGGCCCTGGTCTCGACCATCGCCATGTCCTATGACGGGCAGCCGGCGGTCTTGCTGTCGTTTAATGACATCACCGTTCACAAGCAGCGCGAGGAAGCCTGGCAGCGCTTGGCCCTGACCGACCCGCTGACCGGCCTGGGCAATCGCCGGCTGCTGTTCGATCGCGGCATCCTC
Organism: Rhodospirillum rubrum ATCC 11170; assembly: GCF_000013085.1. Lineage (NCBI taxonomy): Bacteria > Pseudomonadati > Pseudomonadota > Alphaproteobacteria > Rhodospirillales > Rhodospirillaceae > Rhodospirillum > Rhodospirillum rubrum. The sequence goes on along the minus strand of NC_007643.1, from coordinate 2,212,378 downwards.
GAGGTCGCCCGGGCGCGTCGCGGTTGTTGGCCGCTTTCGGGGCTGATGATCGATCTTGATCACTTCAAGCGGATCAATGACACCCAGGGCCATGCGGCGGGTGATGCGATCTTGCGCACCCTGGCCGATACCCTGCGCGAAAGCCTGCGCGAGATCGATGTCATCGCCCGCGTCGGCGGCGAGGAATTCGCCATTCTGCTGCCCGACACCTCCTTGACGGCGGCCCATGAGGTCGGCGAAAGGCTGCGGCTGTCGTGTCAGATCCCCCAGCCCGTCGGCGGTCCGGTGACGATCAGCGTCGGCATCTCCACCCTGCATCCCGAGGATCGTGGGCTGGGGGATATGTTGTCGCGCGCCGACGATGCGCTCTATCGGGCCAAGCGCAACGGCCGCGACCGGGTGGAAATCGCCGATGACTCTGAAGACAATCAGGACGTCAGCCCCTGAAAGGGGGACCGACGCCCTGGGAGAGAGCCGCTTTTTTTGCGCCCTAGTCGTCGGTCGGTGTGTGCGAAGCCGTCGCCTGGGGGGCTTCCGGCTTGAAGTCCAAGGCCACGCCGTTGATGCAATAGCGCAAGCCGGTGGGACGCGGGCCATCCTCGAAGACATGGCCCAGATGACCGCCGCAGGCTGAGCAATGGACCTCGGTGCGGGGAACGATCAGCTTGTGGTCGACCGAGGTGTCAACCGCCTGTTTGTCGACCGGCCGGGTAAAGCTCGGCCAGCCCGATCCGCTATCGTATTTATCATCCGACGCGAAAAGCGGCGCCTGACAGGCGGCACAGAGAAAGGCGCCAGAGCGCTTTTCCCCATTCAAGGCGCTGCTCCAGGCCGCTTCCGTGCCTTGATGTCGCATGACCCGATATTGATCCTCGGTCAGGATGGCGCGCCAATCCTTGTCGGACTTGGCCGCGGGCGGTGGAAAGTCGGCGGGGGCTGATCTCTGGTTTGGATTTGAGGACATTTGTTATTTCTCCCTGGTTTTCTGACAATTTGGGTTTTCGCCGTCAGGGTTTCCAGGGGTGTTCTTTTCTTCAACCAAAGACAGCGCGCGTTCCAGGGCCGTTCGTCTTGTCTCAACCAGATCGGCCGGGGTGAAGCGGTCAAGAACGCCGAGCGTCGCCAGGGTTTCGATTCCCGGTCCCCCCATGCCGGCGATCACCACCCGCGCCCCGCTTTCGCCAACCTCGCCGATCATCTGGCCCAGGGCCAGCGCCACCGAGGTATCGATCATCGGCACCTCTGTCAGATCGAAGACCACCACCTGCGTTCCACCCAGCCGCAGCGACCGGCGGATCATGTCGTTGGCCGAGCAGAAGCTGAAGGGGCCCGACAGATGGACCAGGGCGATCGCCGATCCGGCGCGGGCGAGCAGGGCCTGCTCGCTTTGGCCAAGCGCCAGTCCGCCGCCGTCGCCGGAAACCACCCGGATGCGGTCAAGCTGATAAGGCGCCATCGCCCGGGCGGCGAGCAGGCTTTTGACGATGATGCCGACGGCGACGGCGGTGATCAGATCAACGGCCACCGTCAGCACCAGAACCACCACCATGGTCACCACCCCATCGCGCGGCGCCTGGCGCAAGCGCCGCAGATAGGGCCAGTCGATGATGTCCCAGCCCACCTTGAGCAAGATCCCCGCCAGAACGGCATGGGGCACGCCTTCGGCCAAAGGGGCGAGCCCCAGCACCAGGGCGAGCAGCACCAGGGCGTGCAGGGCCCCCGACAGGGGCGTCCGGCCGCCGGCGCGGATGTTGATCACCGTGCGCATCGTCGCCCCCGCCCCGGGAATGCCGCCAAACAGCCCGGCGATCACATTGCCCAGGCCTTGGCCCAGCAATTCGCGGTCGGATTTATGGGGAACGCGGGTCAGGGTGTCGGCGACCAGCGAGGTCAGAAGGCTGTCGATGCAGCCAAGCAATCCCAGCATCAGGGCGCTGGCGATCATGCTGGGCAAGACGCCAAGATCGATGCTGGGCAGATGGGGCTGGGGAAAGCCCGTGGGAATGGCGCCGATCACCGGCACCCCGGGCAGGGCGAAGCGGGCGATCAGGGTGCCGACGACCAGGGCGACCAGGGCGGCGGGCACGATCTTGCCCCAGGCCTTGGGCCACAAAACGACCAGGGCCAGGGTGAGGGCGCCCAGGCCGGCCGCCGCCGGGTTGGTGGCGGCGATAACCCGGGGCAGGGCGGCCAGCGTCGCCAACACGCCCTCCTGGCCGCCGGCGACGCCGAGCAGCGGGGCGATTTCAAGGATGATGATGATGGCGCCGATGCCGCTCATGAATCCCGAAACCACCGGGGTCGGAACATAGGTGACATAGCGGCCGAGGCCGAGGGCGCCAAATATCATTTGCACCAGCCCGCCCATCATCACCACGGTGAAGGCGAGGGCGGGATCATGGGCGAACTGCATGACGACGCCGGTCATCACCACCGTCATTGGGCCGGTGGGGCCGGAAACCTGGGCCGGGGTGCCGCCGAACAGGGCGGCGAAGAAGCCGACGAAAATCGCGCCATAGAGGCCGGCGATCGCCCCGGCTCCCGAGGCGACGCCAAAGGCGAGCGCGAGGGGCAGGGCCACCACGGCGGCGGTGATGCCGCCGAAAAGGTCGCCGCGCAAAGTGTCAAACCGCAAGCCGTTGATAAGAGCTGACATATAATCGGGCCTGTTTCGAGACGGAGGGGGAGGGCCTCGTCCCGATGTAGCACGGGCCCCGCGTCGATCAAAGCCTTCCCCGGCCGCCGTCCAGGCGGGGAGGGCGGTGTCTGTCGGCCCTGGGGCGGGGAAGAACCCTCTCTTCTGTCGGTCCGGGGGCGGGGAAGAACCCTCTCTTCTGTCGACCGGGGGCCGGGAAGGACTCTTTCTTCTGTCGACCGAGGGTCGGAAAGACTCTTTCTTCTGTCGGCCGAGGGCCGACAATGCTGGAAAAGCGCTTCGCCACCCAGTATGAATGCCTCTTTCCGGCCGATCGGACCGGCGCCCAGGGCGCGAGGGGACGGCGGGATATCCCTTTCCTTCCTGGAACATGGCAGCAGACGGCATGGAAGAACGCCAGCCCACCGTCCCCAAGGGATCGGCGCCCGATCGCAATGCGTCCTTGGCGCCGCGTCTGGTGCTCAGGGGCATCGTCAAGCGCTTTCCCGGGCTGATTGCCAATGATCACGTCGATCTTCGGGTGAACGCCGGCGAGATCCACGCCCTGCTTGGCGAGAACGGCGCGGGGAAAAGCACCCTCGTCAAGATCATCTATGGCGTGCTGCAGGCCGATGACGGCGTGATCGAATGGGAAGGCGCCCCGGTTCGCCTATCCAGCCCGGCCCAGGCCCGGCAGCGGGGCATCGGCATGGTCTTCCAGCATTTTTCGCTGTTTGAGTCCTTGAGCGTCGTCGAGAACATCCAACTCGCCATGGACCGCGCCGTCGAGGCCGACAGCCTGGCCAACCGGGTGCGCGAGGTTTCCGCCCGCTATGGTCTGGCCATCGATCCGACGCGGACGGTCAATGATCTTTCGGTCGGCGAGCGCCAGCGGGTGGAAATCGTGCGCTGTCTGCTGCAGACGCCGCGATTGCTGATCATGGACGAGCCGACCAGCGTTCTGACCCCCCAAGAGGCCGATACCCTGTTTGAAACCCTGCGCCGGCTGGCCGGCGAGGGGGTTTCGATCCTTTATATCTCCCATAAGCTCGACGAGATCCGCGCCCTCTGCCAAAGCGCCACCGTGCTGCGCGCCGGCAAGGTGGTTGGCGCCTGCGATCCCCGCGAAAAAACCTCGCGCGAGCTGGCGCAGATGATGATCGGCGACGAATTGGCCGCCGTCGAACGCCGCGTCGCCCATGGCGGCGGGGACTTGCGGCTGGTGGTCGATCGCTTGTCGATGGCCGCCGATACGCCCTTTGGCGTCGATCTGCGCGATGTGTCGCTCAAGGTGCGGGCGGGCGAAATCCTGGGTATCGCCGGCGTCGCCGGCAACGGCCAAGGGGCGCTGGTGGCCGCCCTGTCGGGGGAACGCCACGCCGCGCGCGGCGACGCGGTGCGCATCGAGGGCCAGCCGGTGGGCCATCTGGGGCCGCGCGAGCGCCGGGCCCTGGGGCTGGCCGTGGTGCCCGAGGAACGGCTGGGCCGGGGCACCGTGCCCGAGCTGTCGCTGGCCGAGAACGCCTTGCTGTCGAGCTACCGCCAGGGCGATCTGGTGCGCGGCGGGTTCGTCGACCAGGGGCGCACCCATGGTCTGGCCCGGCGCATCATCGATGTCTTCGGCGTGCGCGCCGGCGGCTCGCGGGCGGCGGCGCGCAGCCTGTCGGGCGGCAATCTGCAGAAATTCATCATCGGTCGCGAGATCATGCAAAAGCCCAAGCTGCTGGTCGCCAGCCAGCCGACCTGGGGAGTCGATGCCGGCGCCGCCGCGGCGATCCACCGGGCCTTGCTTGATCTGCGCGACCAGGGCGCGGGAATTCTTATCATCAGCCAGGATCTCGACGAGCTTTTCGCCATTTCCGATCGTATCGCCGTGATGTGCGGCGGCAAGCTGTCGGAGGCCCGCCCCTCGCATGAGGCGACGCTGGAACAGGTCGGCCTGATGATGGGCGGCTTGTTCGATCTCCAGGGCGACGCGGTGGCGGAGACGGTGCGATGAGCCGGTCTTCCCGTTTCATCACCCTGGAAGCCCGCCCCGAACCCTCGGCGCTGTGGGTTTGGGCGGCGCCCCTGCTGGCCGTCGGCCTGACCCTGATCGCCGGCGGCCTGTTGTTCGCCGCCCTCGGCAAGGATCCCGTCGCCGCCCTGGCCGGGTTTTTCCTCAAGCCCTTGTCCAGCCTCTATGGCCTGGGCGAGCTTGGCGTGAAGGCGGCGCCGCTGGCGCTGATCGCCGCCGGTCTGGCGGTGGGCTTTCGCGGCGGCGTCTGGAACATCGGCGCCGAAGGTCAATTGACCATGGGGGCGGTGGTCGGCGGCGGCGTCGGGCTGGCCTTTCTCGAATCGACCGGGCCGCTGGTCCTGCCGGCGATGATGCTCTGCGGCGCTTTGGGCGGCATGGCCTGGGCGGCGATCCCGGCGCTGCTGCGCACCCGCTTCAACGCCAATGAGATCCTGACCAGCCTGATGCTGACCTATGTCGCCCAGTTGTTGCTGAGCTGGCTGGTCCATGGACCCTGGCGCAGCCCCTCGGGCTTCAATTTTCCCGAAACCGAGATGTTCGGCCCGGCCGCCACCTTGCCGGTGCTGATCGAGGGAACCCGCCTGCATCTCGGCGTCGTGCTGGCCCTGGTCGTCGTCGGCGCCATCTGGGTGCTGCTGGGGCGCAGTTTCATCGGCTTTCAGATCAAGGTCATGGGATTGGCGCCGCGCGCCGGCGCCTATGCCGGCTTCAGCCAGCGCCGGGTGATCTGGATGGCGATGCTGCTTTCGGGCGGCGCCGCCGGTCTGGCCGGATTGTTCGAGGTCGCCGGGCCGATCGGCCAGCTTCAGCCGGCGATTTCGCCCGGGTACGGCTTCACCGCGATCATCGTCGCCTTTTTGGGCCGGCTCCATCCGCTGGGCATCGTTTTCGCCGCCTGCTTCATGGCATTGACCTATCTGGGCGGCGAGACCGTGCAGATGGATATGGGGCTGCCCTTGGCGGTGACCGGGGTTTTCCAGGGCATGATCTTGTTCTTCCTGCTGGCCGCCGATGTGTTGATCCGCTACCGGATCCGCCTCGGTCGGGCTGCTTCCGCAAAGGCTTTGTGAGATGGATGTCGAGACCCTGGGCGCCATTGGCGGCGCCATGAGCCGCGCCGCCACCCCCCTGGCCCTGGCCGCCGTCGGCGAGCTGGTGACCGAGAAGGCCGGCGTGCTCAATCTTGGTGTCGAAGGCATGATGCTGGCCGGCGCCGTCGCCGCTTTCGCCGTGACCGTCGCCACCGGCAATCCACTGCTCGGCATCCTGGCGGCGATGGCGGCGGGGATGCTGCTGGCGCTGCTGTTTGGCGTGCTGACGCTCAGCCTGATGGCCAATCAGGTGGCGACCGGTCTGGCTTTGACCATTTTCGGCATCGGTCTGTCGGCCTTTGTCGGCCGCGACTTCGTCGGCACGCCGCTGACCGCCCTGGCGCCGATCCATCTGCCGGTTTTGTCCGATATCCCGCTGATCGGCCCGCTGATCTTCGGCCAGGACCCGCTGGTCTATGTCACCTTCGTCCTCGTCGGCGGCGTGTCGTGGTTCCTGATGCGCTCGCGCGCCGGTTTGATCGTGCGCGCCGTTGGCGAAAACCACGACGCCGCCCATGCCCTGGGCTATGACGTCATCGCCATCCGTTACCGGGCCGTGCTGTTTGGCGGGGCGATGGGCGGCTTGGCCGGGGCCTATCTGTCGTTGGTCTATACGCCGATGTGGGTCGAGAACATGACCGCCGGTCGCGGCTGGATCGCCCTGGCCCTGGTGGTTTTCGCCACCTGGAAGCCCTGGCGGGTGCTGGTCGGCGCCTATCTGTTTGGCGGCGTCACCATCGTTCAGTTGCATATCCAGGGCATGGGTGGGGCGATCCCCAGCCAGCTGCTGTCGATGCTGCCCTATCTTGCCACCATCGGGGTTCTGGTGCTGATTTCGCGCGACGCCTTGCGCATCCGCTTGAACGCGCCGGCCTGCATCGGCAAGGTATTCCATCCGGAAAGCTGAGCGGCCGGCCCCGCGGGGGCGGCCACCACAGATCGTAAAAGGGGACATCATCGTGAGGACTTCGATCATCCGCATGCTCGTGGGGGCGGCGCTCGCCGCTGGTCTGGCGACCGGCGGCGCCCAGGCCGACGAGCCCACCAAGGTCGGTTTCATCTATGTCGGTCCGGTCGGCGACTTCGGGTGGTCGCACCAGCACGACCAGGGCCGTCAGGCCCTTGAGAAGGCCTTCGGCGACAAGGTGAAGACCTCCTTCGTCGAAAGCGTTCAGGAAGGCGCCGATGCCGAGCGCGTGGTCCGCCAGTTCGCCGCCGGCGGCTATGATCTTGTTTTCACCACGTCGTTCGGCTTCATGAATCCGACGCTGAAGGTCGCCCAGCAGTTTCCCAAGGTGAAGTTCGAGCATGCCACCGGCTACAAGCGCTCGGCCAATGTCGCCACCTATGCCGCCCGCTTCTATGAGGGGCGTTATGTCATCGGCGTCATCGCCGGTCTGACCACCAAATCGAAGGTGGTCGGCTATGTCGCCTCCTTCCCGATTCCCGAGGTGGTTTCGGGCATCAACGCCTTCGCCCGCGGCCTGCACAGCGTCAACCCCGAAGCCCAGGTCAAGGTCATCTGGGTCAACTCGTGGTACGATCCCGGCAAGGAGCGCGAGGCCGCCGAGACCCTGATCGCCCAGGGCGCCGACGTTCTGAGCCAGCATACCGACAGCCCGGCCCCGGTGCAGGTCGCCGAGGAAAAGGGCATCTTCGCCTTCGGTCAGGCCTCGGACATGAGCCGCTTCGGGCCCCATGCCCAATTGACCGCCATCGTCGACAACTGGAACGAATATTACATCGACCGGGTCAAGGCGGTGATGGACGGCACCTGGAAAGCCGAGGACACCTGGGGCGGTCTCGCCGCCGGCATGGTGCATCTCGCCCCCTATAACGCCGCCCTGCCCGCCGATGTGGTCGAAAAGGCCGAAGCCGTTCGCAAGGCGATCGTCGACGGCAGCCTGCATCCCTTCGCCGGCCCTTTGAAAAATCAGGCCGGTCAGGAGATCGTGCCCGCCGGTCAGGTTCTGGCCGACGACAAGATCCTGTCGATGGACTGGTACATCGAGGGCGTGCAGGGCCAGCTGCCGAAATAAGCCAAAGCGCCTGAGTCGGCGCCGAAAAGCCCGGATAAAGAGCGCGGGCTTTCGCAAGGCGGGAAAATTCTTCGAGTGATACGGATCGGCGGTTCCTGACGGGACCGCCGATTGTCTTGAGTCCGTAATGAAATCGCCAGGGCCCGCCCATTTCTTAGGCGTGGGTCTCGCCCCTGCCTTTTTCCAATAGGGTCCAAGCGCGGGAGAATGCTCTAATCGGCAAGACAAGAAAAGGCGAGGGGGGGAGGAACGGCCTTCCAATCGTCTGCAATCGGAATTTGGCGCGAGGGTAATGATGGGTGTGGTTAACAAGGCAAGCAAGGTCCGGCGAAAGCCCTTCGGGCGGCTTGTGACACTTGTACGGGACATGTCGATCAGCCGAAAGATCGGCCTTGGTTTCGGGGTCATCGTTATTCTTTTGATGGTGCTTGGCGCCGGGGGAACCTGGGGGCTTTTTGACGCTAAGACCAAGGTTGTGCAAATCCAGGCGATCAATCAGGCCCAAACGCAGGTGGCCGAGGCCTATACCACCTTGCTCAAGGTCGATGCGGCGCTTGCCGACTTCCTGATCTCCAACGAAGCCACCGCCGCCGATTCCGCCGTTGGCGCCCTGGGCGGCGCCTTGAACGCCCTGAACGAAGCCGGCGCCATTCTGACGGGCGAGGATAAGGAGCGGATCGCCGAGCTGATCGCTCAGATCGATACCCTCTCAACCCGCATCCGCCGCGTTATCGACCTGCAAAGCGCCGCCGAAGTGGCCTTTTCCAGTGTCTCCAATCAGGGACTGTCCCTCGAGCAGCGAATTTCCACCTTGTCGAGCGACGCCTTCGGCACCGGGTCGCTCAACGCCATCTTCAAGGCCGAGGAAGCCCTGGTGAAGCTGGTCGCGGCGCGCACCGCCGCCCAGGCGTTTTTCGTTCGCCCCAAGGCCGTCCCCTTCGATCCCATCATCAAGGACCTTGATGCCGCCGCCGCCCATGTGACCAGCCTCAAGCGCAGCATGGACGATCCGACCGTTCTAGAACGGATCACCGAGGCCGAGGCCCTTTTCGTCACCTTTCGCGCCGACCTGTTGAGCGCCCGCGAAGCCGTCACGGCCCGGGTGAGCGCCATCGAAAAGGACCTGGTCCCGGTTCAACGCAAGGTTGTTCAGGGGATGCGCAAGGTTGAGCGCACCACCGAAAAGCTTCAAGCCGAGATGTCGGCCGATATCGACCAGGGTCTGCAGCGCAACATCGTGTTGTCGGTCGCCGTCTCCGGCGGGGTGATCTTGTTCGCCATCGTCCTGTCGCTGGGCCTGGGGCGCTCGATTGGCCGGCCGATCGGTCGGCTGATCGCCAGTCTCGAGCGCCTGGAGCGCCGCGATCTCGACGCGCCGGTGACCGATACCGACCGCCGCGACGAGGTTGGCCGGCTGGCCGGCGCCCTGGAAAGCTTCCGGGGCAATATGCGCATCGCCGACGCCCTTGAGCGCGACAAGGAAGAACAGGCCCGCCAGCTGGCCATTCATGCCAGCCGCCTGGAGGATCTCAATCGCGGCTTCGAAGGCGACTCGCGGGCCCTGCTCGACGAGACCCTGGCCCAGGTCGCCCGGTTGCGCGCCATCGCCGATGATATGGCGACCCTGTCCCATCAGACCGACGCCGGGGCCGGCGACGCCTCGGAAGCGGCCGAACAGGCCAGCCGCGATACGGATTCGGTGGCGACCGCCGCCGAGGAACTGGCCGCCTCGGTGCTCGAGATCAGCCGTCAGGTCCAGCATTCCTCGGACGTGGCGACCTCGGCCTCGCAGATGGCCCAAGGCGCGGTCAGCACCGTTGACGGTCTGTTGCTCGACGCCAATCGCATCGGCGAGGTGGTCGAACTGATCACCGCCATCGCCAGCCAGACCAATCTTCTGGCGCTCAACGCCACGATCGAAGCCGCAAGGGCTGGCGATGCCGGCAAGGGCTTCGCCGTCGTCGCCGGCGAGGTCAAGACCCTGGCCAATCAGACCAGCAAGGCGACCGAGGAAATCGGCTTGCGGGTCACCGCCGTCCAGGCCAAGACCGGCGAGACGGTGGCCGCCATCGCCGCCATCGCCGACGCCATCGCCGATGTCATGCAGACCGCCGCGGCGATCGCCGCCGCCGTCGAGGAGCAGGGCTCGGCGACCCACGAGATCGCCCGCAATATCCAGGCGGTTTCCGGGGGAGCGCAAACGGCGGCGAGCAGCGCCCAAGCGGTGCGCTCGGTCGCCGCCACCGCCCAGGAAAAGGCCGGCGGCGTGGTCGAAGCCGTCGGCAGGCTCGCCCAGCAATCACAGACCCTGGGCGACACCATCGGCCGCTTTCTTGACGAGGTGCGCACCGCCTGAGCCGGGATGGTTTAGGGGGATTCTGAGCGGTCTTTCACGCGGAAACCGTGATCTTAGGGGTCGGCGGGCTCGTCGACCCCGATCGCCGTTTCCGATTTATAGGTCGCCAGGGCGAACAGCGTCTGGAACTTGGTCACATTCGGGTCGTGCTCGAACAGCAGATCGCAAAGCCGCGCGTACTCGGCCATATCGCGCAGGTGCAAAACCAAGATCACATCGGCTTCCCCGGTGACCGACCAAGCCTGGGTGATCGCCGGTTCGGCGCGGACATGGGCCAGGAACTCCCGGCGGCGATCATGGGCATGGTGGTTCAGGAAAACCTGGACGATCGCCGTCAGGCCACGCCCCAGTTTTTGCGCATCGGCCAACATCACCGTGCGGGTCAGCACGCCCTCGTCACGCAGGCGTTGAACCCGGCGCAGGCAGCTTGAGGGCGAGAGCCCGGCTCGATCGGCCAGGGCGGCATTGGTCAGCGACGCGTCGTGCTGAAGCAGCCGCACCAGACGACGATCAAGGGCATCCATGGGATTTTTCTCCAAAACCATGGTTGGTTTTGACCAAAGCTTGCGATGAAGCGCGGTTTTTGACCACTCCTTTCACCGTTCCGGGGCTATGATCTGGATCAATGCCTAATTTTCGACCATGCCTTGGAGCCTCTGCCATGTCGGTGTTCGTTTTCCTGCGTACCTCGGGTCGTGAAGGGTTAGGGGTGTTCTGGACCCTGGCCAAGGTGATGATCCCGGTGATGATCGGCGTGAAAGCGGTTGTGGAGCTTGGGCTTTTGCCCATTCTCGCCCGGGCTTTCGAACCGGTGATGGCCCTGGTCGGCCTGCCTGCGGCAACCGGCTTGGTCTGGGTGACGGCCTTGCTGGTCAATATGTACGGCGGGGCGGCGGTCTTGCTGGCGCTGATGCCCGACCTTCATCTGAGCGGCGCCCAGGTCACCATTTTGGGCGTGATGATCCTGATCGCCCATGCCATTCCCCTTGAGCAGCGCATCGCCCAACGCGCCGGCACCGGTTTCCTCTTTTCCACCCTGCTGCGCCTGGGCGGCGCCCTGTGCCTGGGGGCGATCCTCAATGGCGTTTATCGGGCCGGCGACTGGCTGCAGGGCCCGGCGCCGGTCTCGATGGTGTCAAGCGGATCGTCCGCCACCGAGCGCGGCAATTGGGCGGGATGGATCACCGATTCGCTCCATACCCTGGGCGTCATCATGATCATCGTCGTGTCGCTGGTCGTGCTGCTGCGCCTTATGGACAAGCTGGGGATCACCGCCCGCTTGACGGCGCTGCTCGCCCCGGTTTTGGGTACCGTCGGCATCGGCGGGCGGGCAATGCCCCTGACCATGGTCGGCGTGCTGCTTGGGCTGTCCTATGGCGGGGCTTTGATCATTCGCGAGGCCAAGGCCGGCACCATTCCCCGGCGCGACCTGTTCTTGTCGATCTGCCTGCTCAGCCTGACCCACAGCCTGATCGAGGATACCTTGTTCATCATGGCGCTGGGCGCCGATCTGACGGGCATCTTGCTGGCCCGCGTCGTCTTCACCCTGATCGTGATCTGGGCGCTTGATAAGGTTTTGCGCGTCGTTCCCGAACGCACGGCCGAACGGTTATTGTTCGCCAAGGCCTGATCGCCAAAAGATCCCCGGCGCCGAGCGGCGGGGATCTTTTTTTTGCGAAGACGGATTTGCCCTAATAGCTGCGGATCAGCCCGACCAGCCGACCCTGGATGCGCACGCGGTCGGGGCCGTAGATCTGGGTTTTGAAGGCGCGGTTGGCCGGTTCCAGGGCGATCGAGGCCCCCTTGCGGCGCAGGCGCTTCAGGGTGGCTTCCTCGTTATCGACCAGGGCGACGATGACCGTGCCGTTTTCGGCTTCGTCGCAGCGCCGCACCACCGCCAGATCACCACTGAGGATGCCCGCTTCGATCATCGAGTCCCCTTCGATGCGCAGGGCGAAATGCTCGCCGCCGCGCACCATGCTGGCCGGCACATCGATGCTCGACGTCGGATCGATCAGGGCGGCGATCGGCGTGCCGGCGGCGATCTTGCCCAAAAGCGGCAGGCTGATCGACTCGGTGAACAGCACCTGCGGTACTTGGGTCGACGGCAGGGTCGGGGTGAAATTGCCGCGGATGACCTGGGGCGAGAATCCGGTTTCCGGCAGAGGGCCGCCGAACAGCGGCGCGGGCTGCCCGTCGTCAAGGGCTTCGCCGTCGCCGTCGAAGGTCAGATTGCAGGGCAGGCGCAGCACTTCCAGGGCGCGGGCCCGATGGGGAAGGCGCTTGAGAAAGCCCCGTTCCTCCAGCCCTTTGATCAGGCGGTGAATGCCCGATTTGGACTTGAGCCCCAGGGCGTCCTTCATCTCGTCGAACGAGGGGGAAACGCCCGAAAGCTTCAAACGCTGGTCGATGAACGACAACAGCAGGTACTGCTTGCGCGTGAGCATGCCAGAGCGACTCCCAGCCTTTTGCCCGGCCCCTCAACCTCTGCGCGCCCACCCTCTGAGCGGGCGACAAGAAGAACCAAACGTGAATACCGCCTGGAAGTTCTACTTTGGTTCCCCGTTCAGGTCAAGGTGAACCCCTGGACGGTTTGTCGGTGGCGCAGGGGGTGTGGCGGCAAAGAGACACGGGGGGAGAGGAGGGGGGCGGCCTTCCCGGGCCGCGCCCTTTCCGGGATCAGCCGATCAGGGCGCGCACGGCGTCGCCGACATCGGGTTGGCGCATGAAATGTTCGCCGATCAGGAAGCGGCGGGCGCCGACGGCGGTCATGCGGTCGAGGTCCTTGCGGGTGCGCAGACCGCTTTCGGCGACCAGCACCCGGTCGGCGGGCACCATCTTGGCCAGACGCTCGGTCACCGCCAGATCGGTGACCAGGGTTTTCAGATTACGGTTGTTGACGCCGAGCAGCGGCGTGGTCAGGCAGGTCAGGGCGCGGGCGCATTCCTCTTCGTTATGGACCTCGGCCAGCACGTCCATGCCCCAGTCATGGGCGCAGGCTTCGATCTCGGCGGCGGCGCCGTCGTCAAGGGCGGCCAGGATGACCAGGATGCAATCGGCCCCCATCGCCCGGGCCTCGACCACCTGCCAGGGATCGACCATGAAATCCTTGCGCAGCACCGGCAGGGGAACGGCGGCGCGGGCGGCGATCAGGAAATCGGCGTGCCCTTGGAAATAGGGTCCATCGGTCAGCACCGACAGGCAGGTCGCCCCGGCGGCGTGATAGGCGCGTGCCAGGACGGCGGGGTTGAAATCGGGGCGGATCAACCCGGCCGAGGGCGAGGCCTTTTTGATTTCGGCGATCAACGCCGGCCGACCGCTGTCGGCGGTGCGGGTCAGGGCGTTGGCGAAGCCGCGCGGCGCGTTGGCGTCTTCCGCCCGCGCCGTCACATCGGCTAAGGGCAGGGCGGCCTTGCGCCGCGCCACCTCGGCGCGGGTGGTGTCGCAGATCTCGCGCAGAATGTCGCTCACGATGCCGGGGCTCCGATGATGGCGATCATGCGCGCCAGGGTGTCCTTCGCCGCGCCGCTGTCGATGGCCTGGGCGGCCCGCGCCGCCCCGGTCGCCAGATCCTCGGCCGCGCCGGCTACCACCAGGGCGGCGGCGGCGTTGAAAACGACGATGTCGCGATAGGGGGTTTTCACGCCCTCGAGAAGGGCGCGCAGGGCCTGGGCATTGGCCTCGGGATCGGCGCCCTGCAGGTCTTCGGCCTTGGCCAGCGGCAGGCCGGCGTCGGCGGGGGTGATGTCGAACGAGCGCACGACGCCGCCGCGGAATTCGGCGACATGGGTGGGGCCGGTGGTGGTGATCTCATCCAGGCCGTCGGAGCCATGGACCACCCAGGCGCGCTCGGCGCCCAGTCGGCCCAGCACCTCGGCCAACGGCTCCACCCATTCCTGGGCGAAAACCCCCATCAATTCGAAGCGGGCGCCGGCCGGATTGGCCAAAGGCCCCAGCAGGTTGAAGATCGTGCGCGTTCCCAGTTCCGAGCGGGCGGGGGCGACATGTTTCATGGCGCTATGGTGGCGCTGGGCGAACATGAAGCCGATGCCGACCTCGGCGATCGAGCGTTCGACCAGGGCAAGATCGGCATCGAGGTTGACGCCCAGCGCGGCCAGCACATCGGCCGATCCGCTTTTCGACGAGGCGGCGCGATTGCCATGTTTGGCCACCGGCACGCCGCAGGCCGCCGTCACCAGGGCGGCGGCGGTCGAGATGTTATAGGTGCCGGCGCAATCGCCGCCGGTGCCGACGATGTCGATGGCGCCGGCGGGGGCCTGGATGCGGGCGGCCTTGTCGCGCATGGTGCGCGCCGCCGCCGTGATCTCGGCCACGGTTTCGCCGCGCACGCGCAGCGCCATCAGAAAGCCGCCGATCTGGGCTGGCGTGGCGTTGCCCGACATGATCGCTTCGAAAGCCCGGGTGGCATCGGCCTCGGAAAGCGGCCGCCCGGTGGCGACCATGGCGATCAGGCCCTTGATATCGTTTGCTGTGGTCGGCTGTGTCGTCATCAGACCGCGTCTCCCCCCTGGCGGGCTAAGGTCAGAAAATTCCGCAGCAGGTGGTGACCGCCTTGGGTTTCAATGCTTTCGGGATGGAACTGCACCCCCTCGATCGGCAGGTCCTTATGGGCAAGGCCCATGATCAGGCCGTCGTCGCTCCAGGCGGTGACCTCCAGGCAGTCGGGCAGATCGTCGCGCCGCACCACCAGCGAGTGATAGCGCGTGGCCGGGAAGGGCATCGGCATGCCGGCGAAGATCCCATGACCCTGGTGGTGGATGGCGTCGACCTTGCCATGCATCGGCTTGGGGGCGCGCACCACGGCGCCGCCGAAAACCTGACCGATGGTTTGATGGCCCAGGCAGACACCCAGCACCGGAACCCGGGCCTTGGCCGCCTTGGCCACCAGATCCAGGCAGATGCCGGCGCGGTCGGGGTCGCAGGGACCGGGCGACAGGATGATGCCCTGGGGGGCGAGCGCCAGCGCCGCCTCGGCGTCCAGCGCGTCATTGCGCCGCACCTCGACCTCGGCGCCCAATTCCCCCAGATAGTGCCAAAGGTTGTAGGTGAAGCTGTCGTAGTTATCGATCAGAAGGAACATACCGGCCCCGGCCTCGTGAATGCGCTCGCTTTTTCCCGGACAGAGGGGTCCGGCCCCGGACGATCGCCCATCGCGCGATCGCCCGATGATCCGCTAGGGATGGGGGCGGCCGCGCGGCGGGCGGTTGCAACACTACCCCATCGCAAGCGGGTTGTCCCGCCCGCAGCGAGGGCGCCGGCCCCGATCGTCGCCGGCCCGGCCGCCCATCGCCGCTGCCGTCCGCCATCGGGCGAGGCCTTCTTGTCCATCCCGATCCGCATGGGTCGGATTTTCCCTTTGGATCAAGACCGTTTACGTCGCCGGGGCCGGGACACTAGATTAAGGTCCCGCCTCGAACCGAGGGCCCCTTTGAGAACCGGGGGGATGGGCCGACACACGGGCCCGCATTCCCCGTGACCGGTCGCGAGAGATAGCCATGTCCGGCAAGGCCGCCGTTCTTTCCCCCCCAGCCCCCCCGACCTCCAATGAGGGCGGCGATGTTGTCGATCTCGCCATCAGCGGCATGACCTGCGCGGCCTGTTCGGCCCGCCTGGAAAAGGTGCTGGGCAAGGTTCCCGGCGTGTCGGCGGTCAGCGTCAATCTGGGCACCGACCGCGCCCGCATCCACATCGAGGGGGGCGATCGGCGGGCGCCCGATCTGGTGGCCGCCGTCAATCGCGCCGGCTTCGGCGCCGAACCGCTCAGCCAAAGCGCCCCGCCGCCCGCCGCCGTTCCCGCCGAGGACCGCGGCGACCGGCTGATCTTTGCGATGGCCGCCCTGCTAACCCTGCCGCTGGTCTGGGACATGATCGCCCATGTCAGCGGTCTGCCCGGCCATGTGCCGCCGCTCTGGCAGTGGATCCTGGCGACGCCCGTGCAATTTATCGCCGGCGCCCGCTTCTATAAGGGAGCCTGGCGGGCGCTGAAGGGCCGGGCGGGCAATATGGACAGCCTTGTCGTTCTCGGCTCCACCGCCGCCTATGGCCTGTCGGCCTGGCGGGTGGCGACCGGGACGACCCACCATGGCCTGTATTTCGAAGGGGCGGCGGTGGTCATCACCCTGGTGATGCTGGGCAAGGCCCTGGAAGGCCGGGCCAAGCGCTCCGCCGCCTCGGCCATCCGCGCCCTGATGACCCTGCGCCCGGCTCTCGCCCACCTCGAGCGCGACGGCGTGGTCAGCGACGTGGCGGTCGAGCGTTTGGTCGTTGGCGATATCGTCGTGGTCCGCCCCGGCGAGGGGGTGCCCGTCGATGGCACGGTGATTGAAGGCGGGGCGGCTATTGATGAAAGCCTGCTGACCGGTGAAAGCCTGCCGGTGACGCGCGGTCCCGGCGACCGGGTGATCGGCGGCTCGATCGATACTGACGGGCTGATCCGCCTGCGCGTCGGGGCGACGGGCAAGGACGCGACGCTGGCGCGCATCATCGCCCTGGTCGAAAACGCCCAGGCCAGCAAGGCCCCCGTCCAGGTGATGGTCGATAAGGTGGCCGCCGTCTTCGTGCCCGCCGTCGTGCTGCTGGCCCTTGGCGCCTTCACCGGCTGGGCCCTGCTCGGCGAGACCATGGAAACCGCCGTGGCCGCGGCGATCTCGGTTCTGGTGGTCGCCTGTCCCTGCGCCCTGGGCTTGGCGACGCCGACGGCGGTGATGGTCGGAACCGGGGTGGCGGCGCGGCGCGGCATTTTGATCCGCGACGCCGGGGCGCTGGAACAGGCCCATCGCGTCAGCGTTCTCGCCTTCGACAAGACCGGAACCCTGACCCAGGGGCGCCCGGCCCTTGACGCGGTGATTATCGCGCCCGGGGCTGACGGGTTGGACGAGAATACCCTGCTCGCCCTTGCCGCCGCCGTGCAGGGCGGCAGCGCCCATCCCTTGGCCCGGGCGATGCGCGAGGCGGCAGGCGATCGCGGGCTGGACCTGTCGGCGATCAGTGATTTCCGCTCGCTGCCCGGTCTCGGGGTTGAAGCCAGGGTGGCCGGGCGGGCGCTGATCCTGGGCAGCCGGCGGTTGCTCGACGCCAAAGGGATCGAGCGGGCATCCCTGGAGAGCCGGGCTGGCGCCCTTGAAGAGGCCGGCGCCTCGGTCGTCTGGGTGGCCGAGGGCGAGGCGACCGGGGGACGGCTGTTGGGCGTCATCGCCCTGGCCGATCCGCCGCGCGAGGGCGCGGCCCTGGCGGTGAGCCGCTTGAAGGCGCTGGGTGTGCGCCCGGTGATGCTGACCGGCGATGCCGGCCGCGTCGCCCATGCCATCGCCGCCCGCCTGGGCATCGACGACGTTCGCGCCGAGGTTCTGCCCGAGGGCAAGGCGGCGGTGGTCGAGGCCCTGCGCCAGGGCGGGGCGGTCGTCGCCATGGTTGGCGATGGCGTCAACGACGCGCCGGCCCTGGCGGCGGCCGATGTCGGCATCGCCATGGGCACGGGCACGGATGTGGCGATGGAAACCGCCGGCATCACCCTGATGCGCGGCGATCCCGGGCTGTTGCCCGAGGCCCTGGCGCTGTCGCGGGCCACCCATCGCAAAATCCGCCAGAATTTATTCTGGGCTTTCCTCTATAACGTCATCGCTTTGCCGCTGGCCGCCAGCGGCCGCCTCGACCCGATGCTCGCCGGTGCCGCCATGGCGCTGTCGAGCGTGTCGGTGGTGGCGAGTTCCCTATGGCTAAGGCGGTGGATGCCGCCGTCCGGAGACCGTTTCCGTGCTTGATCATCCCGAAGACCGGGGAGTCCTCGATCGCTTCGCCTTTTTCGTCGCCCGCATGGCCCCCCTGACCCTGGTTCTGGTCGCCCTCGCCACCTTGGCGGTCGGATTGGGCATTGGTTTCGCCGTTGGCCGACTGGCCCAGGGCGACAAGGCGGCGCCTCCCGCGCCCACCGCCCTGGCGGCGATCGGTCCGCTGCCCGTTGCTCCGGCGGCCGGCGAGGCGGCCCATCAGTATCAACCGCCGCCGCTGCCCCGTCCCGCCGAGACCGCGCCCCCCCTTCCGGCCGACGTCGCCCCCCCGGTGCAAACGGCGCCCGCCCCCTCGGAGACGCCGGCCGGCGAAAAGGGCGCGCTTCCGGCCGAATTTCGCGACCTGCTGGCCAGCGACGGTCCGGGCTTCGTCATGGAGGAACGCCTTCCCGACGATGCCTATGTTCACAAGCCCCAGGTCAAGCCGACCGTCAAGACCGCCGCCCTGGCCCCGGTCCCGCGCTTTCCCGAGGGACCGGCGGAGTCCAGCGGGCTGCCCTGGAAGACCTATGGCGTGGCGGCGGGCAAATGGAGCAAGCCGGCGATCGCCCTGGTGATCGACGATATGGGGCTGGACCGGGTGCGTACGGAAAAGGTCCGCAAGCTGGCCGGACCTTTGACCCTGGCCTATCTCGCCTATGCCGACGGGCTGGCCGGACAGATGCGCGGGGGCCGCAAGGCCGGCCACGAGATCTTGATGCATATGCCGATGGAGCCCCTTGACGCCAAGGTCAATCCCGGACCCGGGGCGTTGAAGGTCGGTTTGTCCGATGACGAGATCCTGACCCGCCTGCGCCGCAATCTTGACGGCGGCGCCGAATTCGTCGGTATCAACAACCACATGGGCAGCCGCTTCACCGCCGACAGCCGGGGCATGACCCTGGTCATGGGCGAATTGAAAAAGCGCGGGCTGCTGTGGCTGGATTCGATGACCTCGGCCAATTCGGTGGGGCTGACCTTGGCCGAAATGGCCGGCGTTCCCCATATCGGTCGCACGGTGTTTTTGGATAACCTCAACGATCAGGCCGCGGTCGCCCGCCAGCTCGCCAAGCTTGAGGCCGCCGCCCGCCAGCACGGCGTGGCGGTGGGCATCGGCCACCCCCGCGACGGCACCATCGGCGCGCTGAGCGTCTGGTTGCCCGCCCTGGCCGCCAAGGGCATCACCCTGGTGCCGATCAGCGCCCTGGTGACGACCAAGGACGCCGAGCTCGCCCATGCGCGGCCCAGCGGCAAGACAGCCTCGACATCCCCGTCAACCGACTGAAAACAGGAGAGTTCCCAATGGCGAAGACTTATCTGGTGGGTGGCATGACCTGCGGCGGCTGCGCCCGTTCGGTCGAACGCGCCATCAAATCGTTGACCGACGACGCCGATCTCAAGGTGGTGGTCGATCTGGACGGCGGCTGCGTCAGCGTCGAGGGTCTGGACGATGACGCGGCGATCGAAGCCGCCGTCGATGGCGCCGGCTTCGATTACCTGGGCCCCAAGGCCGCCTAAGCCTGCCCCCCCGCCCCTTGAAGCCAGGGGGCGGGGAGAGGATTTGTTTAGCCGGCGGCGTAGCGCACGGCTTCCTCGGCGGCGCGGACCAGGGCCTTGGCCTTGTTCAGGCATTCCTCGTATTCGGCCATCGGATCGCTGTCGGCGACGATGCCGGCCCCGGCCTGGACATGCATGACCCCGTCCTTGACCAGACAGGTGCGCAGCGAAATACAGGTGTCCATCGACCCGTTGGCGGCGAAATAGCCGACGGTTCCGGCGTAGAAGCCGCGCCGCACCGGCTCGAGCTCGTCGATGATTTCCATCGCCCGCACCTTGGGCGCGCCCGAGACCGTCCCGGCGGGAAACCCGGCGAACAGGGCGTCAAGGGCATCGTGGCCGGGCGCGATCTCGCCGGTGACGTTCGACACGATATGCATGACGTGGCTGTAGTATTCGACAAACATCTTTTCGTCGGCCCGCACGCCGACCGTGCCGACCTTGGCCACCCGGCCGACATCGTTGCGCCCCAGATCCAGCAGCATCAGATGCTCGGCCAGTTCCTTGGGATCGGCCAGCAAATCGGCGGCCAGGGCCTTGTCCTCGTCGGGGGTGGCGCCGCGCTTGCGGGTGCCGGCGATCGGCCGGATGGTGACCTGACCATCGCGCAGGCGGACCAGAATCTCCGGGCTCGCCCCGACGATATGGAACGCCCCCATATCGAGATAGAACATGAAGGGCGAGGGGTTGGTGCGGCGCAGCGAGCGATAGAGCGAGAACGGCGGCAGGCGGAAGGGCACGGTGAAGCGCTGGGACAGCACCACCTGGAAGATGTCGCCGGCCAGGATGTACTCCTTGGCCTTCTTCACCATCTCGCAATAGGTCGCCGGGGCCATGGTGCCCATCGGCGCCGGCGGCGTCGACAAGGTGTCGAAGGCCTCGCGGCGATAGGGCAGGGTGCGCTGGAAATCGGTGACGGCGTCGGCCAGACGCTCCTGGGCCAGGGTATAAGCCGCCGCCGCGCTCACGCCGTCTTCGCGGCGCACGGGGGTGACCAGGGTCACCATATGCTCGACATTGTCGAAAATCGCCATCAGCGTCGGGCGCAGGAAGATGCCGTCGGGAACGTCGATGGGATCGGGGTTGGTATCGGCGATCTGGGGTTCGACCAGACGCACCACGTCATAGCCAAGATAGCCCGCGACCATCGCCGCCATCGGCGGCAAGCCGGCGGGCAGGTCGATGCGGCTTTCCTCGACTAGGCGGCGCAAGGAATCGAGCGCCGGGCCATCGGCGACGAAGGCCGTGGGATCGTGGCGGACCGACCGGTTGATCTCGGCCTGACCGGACCGCGCCCGCCACAGCACATCGGGCTTGAGGCCGATGATCGAATAGCGTCCGCGCACCGCCCCGCCTTCCACCGAATCGAGCAGGAAGGAATAGGGCCGGCCATCGGCCAGTTTCAGCATCGCCGATACGGGCGTTTCGAGATCGGCGACCAGACGGGTCCAGACGACCTGGGGCGTGCCGGCGTCATAGGCGGTGACGAAAGCGCGATCCAGGACGGGCAGGGTGGTCGGCATCGGAACTCTCCGCAAGGAGGATGGATCGGGACGGCGGTTTTGGGGGTTGCGCGTTAGGCTTGGAAGGCGAAAACCCGCGCCAAAAGGCACCCCCTTTGGCGCGGGCGGTGATCAGTTCGTTTTGACGGCGTCAAGCACCACGCCCTGATCGACGGTGACCCCGACCGTGTCGCCAAGGGCGGCGGAATAGCCGTTGGCCACATCGGCGGAATAGGCCTGACGCAGGCTTTGTTCGACGCTGGCGCGCTCGCGGGCGGCGATTTCGGCGGAGGGCTGGCGGATCTCAAGGACGCGCAGCAGCGAGACGCCATCGGAGCCATCGGCGCGCACCACGTCCCCCTGACGGGCGGCGAACATGGCCTGAACCAGGGCGCCGGGAAGCGGGTCGGCCTCGGCCGCGCCATCGGACCGGCCGTCCCGGGTGACCGGCGGGGTGGTCGACAGGCGGCTTGCCGGCTCGGCGGCGGCCAGATCCTCGAACGAGGCGCCGGCCTTGGCCCGCGACAACAGGCCCTCGGCAAGGCGGCCGGCGGTGGCGGTCTGTTCCTGGTCCTGCCACAGGGCGACAACCTCGGCCCGCACCGCGTCAAGCGGCCGGGGGGCGCGGGGGGTGATGGTTTCCAGGCGCTGGATGAAGAAGCCGCCCTCGTAGTCGATCATCGGGCTGACCTCGCCCTCGCCCAGACCGAACAGGGTCTTGAGGAAGGCGCCGTCGCTGGGCAGGCCCTTGGCCGGGGTGCCGTCTTGGGAATTGCCCTGGCTGTCGACGCTGAAGGCCAACAACGGCAGTCCGACCTGGGTCGCCACCTCGTCGATGCCGGCGCCGCCGGCCAGCAGGTCCTCGACCTGGGTCGACAGGGCATAGAGCGAATCCACCGCCTGATCGCTGGCCAGGGTCTTGCGGATCTGCGGGGCGACCTCGGCCAAAGGCTTGGTGGTTTCCGGGGTGGCGGCGGTCACCAGGAACAGATGCCAGCCAAGGGGGCTTTGCGCCGGTTCGCCAACCACGCCGACGTCCTGGGCGGCGATGGTGGCGGGCAGGGGGGCGGGCAGCGAGCTGTCGGTGACGTTGCCCATGTCGATGGCGCCGCTTCCGGTGATCTTGCGCGACGCCTCGTCAAGGCTGGCCGAGGAACTGCGGATCAGGACGAGGGCGGAGTCGGCCTGCTCGCGGCTGGAAAACAGCGCCTGGGTGACCCGGCGCGAGGCCGGCTGAACGAATTCGTCGCCATGGGCCTCGTAATACTGGGCGATCGCCTCGTCGGCGACGGTGATCGAACCGGCCACGGCGTCGCGGGTCAGCAGCAGGGCCTTGGCCGTCCGATATTCCGGGGCGGTGAAGCGATCAAGGTTCTCCTGGCGGACCTTTTCCAGCGCCTCTTCGGTCGGCTTCGTCGTCGGCGCCGGCAGGGCGGCCTTGGCGACGGTCAGGACCTGGGCGACGCGGCGTTCGGAGGCATGGGCGGCCAGCACATCGACGATCGGCCCGGGAACGCCCACGGCGCTGACCACCGGCTCGACCAGGGCTTCGCGGATCATGTCGCGGCGGCGCAGATCGATATAGCCGGCCTCGGTCAGATTATTGGCCGCGAGGATGCGGCTCAGGCGGTCGCGATCGAAGCGGCCGTCGGCGCCCTTGAACAAAGGATCGTTCTGGATGGCCGAGCGCAAGGCGTCGTCGCTGGCGACAAGGCCAAGCCGGCGGCCGCTTTCGTCAAGCACGGCGCCTTGAACGATGGTCTGGACGGTCTGACCGAGCAGGCCCATGGCGATCGCCTGTTCGGCATCAAGTTCGATGCCCTGGCGGCGCAGGCGGCCCAGATCCTCGGAGAACTGATTGCGCACATAGCCGGCGCCGAAGCTCTGCCCTCCAACCGTGATCGCCGGCTTTGGACCGCCACCGCGAACCATGTAATCGGCGACGCCCCACACGCCGAAGCTGAGGACGAGTAACCCGAGAAGACTTTTGGCGAGCCAGGACTTGGAACCTCTGCGCAGGGCGTCGAGCATGGGGGCGGACCGTTGTGCAGTTTGAAAAAAGGACGGGAGCGGCCTCGGCAAGGCCCGCGCGCCAAGGCTGGCGCCCGAGTGGGCCGCTAGCCGGGGCGAGCGCATCATAGGTAGGGCGCATTCCCCCCGCAACCGGGTTGTGTCGGGCGGGCGCCCTCCGATAAGCTGAGCAGCCTCTGCCCGCCCGGGTGGCATTCGCCCGGGCGCTGTGGTACCCATGGTGTCACCATCGGGGCGGCACCCGTCGATCGGGTCGTCGCCCCCGCCCCCAAGTCCGGGAGATGGCCGGCCCCGGCGCGGGCCCGGCCGCTTTCCGGTCGCCTCTGTCGAAAGGGAAGCGTCCTCCCATGACCGTGCGTCGTCCGCTTATTGCCGGAAACTGGAAGATGAACGGCCTCAAGGCCGAGGGCCAGGGCCTCGCCCGGGATCTTGCCCAGAGGCTTAACAAGGCCGGTGGGGTCGATTTCGACCTTCTTCTTTGTCCGCCTTTTCCGTTGATCAGCACGGTGGTCGGCGCCGTGGCCGGATCGGGCATCGCCGTTGGCGGCCAGGATTGCCATGCCAAGGCCAAGGGCGCCCATACGGGCGATGTCTCGGCCCCGATGCTGGCCGATCTCGGCTGCCAGTTCGTCATCGTCGGCCATTCGGAACGCCGGGCCGATCACGGCGAAACCGATGCCCTGGTCAAGGCCAAGGCCGAGGCCGCCCTGGCCGCCGGTCTGATCGCCGTGATCTGCGTCGGCGAGACCGAGGCCCAGCGCGACGCCGGGGAAACCCTGGCCGTGGTCTCGGGCCAATTGGCCGGATCGTTGCCCACCCACGCGGATTCGGGCAAGGTGGTCATCGCCTATGAACCCGTCTGGGCCATCGGTACCGGTCGCGTGCCGACGACCGAGGATGTCGCCAAGGTCCATGGCGCGCTGCGCAAGGATCTGGTCGGCGCCCTGGGGGCGGACGGCAATGGCGTGCGCCTGCTTTACGGCGGATCGGTCAAGCCCGACAACGCCGCCGAGCTGATGGCCTTGGAAAACGTCGATGGCGCCCTGGTCGGCGGCGCCAGCCTCAAGGCCGAGGATTTCTGGGCGATCGCCCAGTCCTGCGCTTAAGATTTGACGCGTCGGCCCGGACCCCGCCGGCGGTTGGATGCGATCGTCTTCGTCTTGCCTCTGGTAAAGGCGCGACGGGGACGCTAAAAGGGCGCCGGGCGATGGCGGTCCGCTTTCCCGATGAGTCTTTTTGATAAAGGCTCGCCGGCCGGCCGCCCCCGTTCGGGTTCTCTCTGGTGTCATGGACGGGCAACCCCCGCAGGTCGCGGGCGCTGCCCCAGGGACTTTGGAAAAGCATGATTACGGTCATTCTCGTCATCCACCTGTTGATCGCCATCGCGATGGTCACCCTGATTCTTTTGCAGCGGTCCGAAGGCGGCGCCCTTGGCATCGGCGGAGGCGGCGGTTTCATGACCGGACGCCAGGCGGGCAATGTGCTGACCCGGACGACCGGCATCCTTGCCGCCGCTTTCATGACCACCAGCATGCTGCTGGCGCTGCTGGCCAATAAGGGCGAGGACGGCTTTTCCCATATCCTTGATTCCATCGACTTGCCCTCGATCAACAGTCTGATCGGCGGCGAGTCCAAGGATGCTCCGGAAGCCGGCACTCCGGTCGAGGCGCCGGCGGGCGACTCCGGGGCGGCTCCGGTTGGCGATGCGCCGGCGGGCGACTCCGGCCAAGCGCCTGCGGCGCCGGCCGCCGATGCGCCGCCGGCTCCGCCGGTGTCACGCTGACCGTCGCGTCAGGCGCGATTCGGTTTCGGGTTCGCCGGCTTCGTCCGGCGGAATGAAAGGGGTCCAGGTCCGTCGGCCAAGGGTCGACGGACTGGGTCTGATGTTGTTTTTTGGTCAGCGGGCACGACACGCGCATGACTCGTTTCATCTTTATCACCGGCGGTGTGGTTTCTTCCCTGGGCAAGGGCTTGGCTTCGGCGGCGCTTGGCGCCCTGTTGCAGGCGCGCGGCTATAAGGTTCGGCTGCGCAAGCTTGATCCCTACCTCAACGTCGATCCCGGCACGATGAGCCCGACCCAGCATGGCGAGGTCTTCGTTACCGATGACGGGGCGGAAACCGACCTTGATCTGGGCCATTACGAGCGCTTCACCGGCGTTTCGGCCCGGCGCAGCGACAATGTGACGACGGGGCGCATCTATTCCGACGTCATCGCCCGCGAGCGTCGCGGCGATTATCTGGGCAAGACCGTTCAGGTCATTCCCCATGTGACCGACGCCATCAAGGAATTCGCCACCGCCGACCTCACCGACGAGGATTTCGTGCTGTGCGAGATCGGCGGCACGGTCGGCGATATCGAAAGCCTGCCCTTCCTCGAGGCGATCCGCCAGCTCCGCAACGAGATGGGGGCCGAGCGCAGCCTGATCATTCACCTGACGCTGCTGCCCTATATCCCCTCGGCCGGCGAATTGAAGACCAAGCCGACCCAGCATTCGGTCAAGGAGCTGCTGGGTCTGGGCATTCAGCCCGATCTTTTGATGTGCCGCTCCGACCGGCCGATCCCGGAAGCCGAGCGCAACAAGATCTCGCTGTTTTGCAACGTGCGGCGCGAGGCGGTGATCCCGGCCCTTGACGTCGACACCATCTATCAGGTGCCCGTCAGCTACCACGCCCAGGGTCTTGACGTTCAGGTCTGCCGCCATTTCCACCTGCCGATGAACGAGGATCTCGACCTCACGCGCTGGCAGACCATCGTCGATCGCGTTCGCCATCCCGAAGGCGAGGTGACCATCGCCGTCGTCGGCAAGTATACCAGCCTGATCGACAGCTATAAGTCGCTGGCCGAGGCCCTGGTCCATGGCGGCATCGCCAATGCGGTCAAGGTCAAGCTGGTCTGGCTCGACAGCGAGATCTTCGAACGCGAGGACGCCGTTCATTATCTGGAAGGCGTCAACGGCATTCTGGTGCCCGGCGGCTTCGGCGAGCGCGGCTCGGAAGGCAAGATCGAAGCGGCGCGCTTCGCCCGCGAGCGCTCCGTGCCTTATTTCGGCATCTGCTTTGGCATGCAGATGGCGGTGATCGAATTCGCCCGCCATGTCGCCGGTCTCCCGGGGGCCAGTTCCTCGGAATTCGGCGTTCCCGAGGTGCCGTTGGTCGGCTTGATGACCGAATGGGTGCGCGGCAACGAACGCGTGGCGCGCGGCTCGGGCGATGACCTGGGCGGCACCATGCGGCTGGGCGCCTATGAATGCCATCTGCGGGCCCTGAGCAAGGTGCGCGAGATCTATGGCGCCGAGGTGATCCACGAGCGTCACCGCCATCGCTATGAGGTCAATGTCACCTTCAAGGACCAGCTTGAGGAAAAGGGGCTGGCGTTTTCCGGCATGTCGCCCGATGGGGTGTTGCCCGAGATCGTCGAGCTTCCCGATCATCCCTGGTTCATCGGCGTGCAGTTCCACCCCGAACTGAAATCCAAGCCCTTCGATCCCCATCCGCTGTTCACATCCTTTGTCCAGGCGGCGATTACCCAATCCCGCCTGGTCTGATCCGCCCCCGCCGACGCGGGGCCCGGGCGGGCGCCGCGCGGTTGCCACGAGAGGTCTTCCCCCGCATGACTCCCCGCCACGTCGCCGTTGGCCCCGTCACGTTTGGTAATGATCTGCCCATGGTGCTGATCGCCGGTCCCTGTCAGATGGAGAGCCGCGAGCACGCCCTGGAAACCGCCTCGATCCTCGTCGCCCTCTGCGCCGATCTGGGCGTGCCGTTCATCTACAAGACCTCGTTTGACAAGGCCAATCGCACCAGCCTGTCGGGCCAGCGCGGCGTGGGGATGGAGAAGGCCCTGCCGATCTTCGCTGAGATCCGCGAGACCCTGGGCTGCCCGGTGCTGACCGACGTTCACGACGCCGGTCAATGCGCGCCGGTGGCCGAAGCCGTCGATGTCTTGCAGATCCCGGCCTTCCTCTGCCGCCAGACCGATCTGCTGCTGGCGGCGGCGGCGACGGGCCGGGTGATCAATGTCAAGAAGGGCCAGTTCCTCGCCCCCTGGGATATGAAGAACGTCGCCAACAAGGTGATGTCGGCGGGCAACGAGCGCGTGCTGCTCACCGAGCGCGGCGCGTCGTTTGGCTATAATACGCTGGTCACCGATATGCGCTCCTTGCCGATCATGGCGCGCGACACCGGCTGCCCGATCATCATCGATGCCACTCATTCGGTGCAGCAGCCGGGCGGGCAGGGGGGCTCTTCGGGCGGGCAGCGCGAATTCGCCCCCGTCATCGCCCGTGCCGCCCTGGCCGTCGGCGTGGCCGGGGTTTTCCTGGAAACCCATGCCGATCCCGATCACGCGCCATCGGATGGGCCCAATATGATCGCGCTTGATGCCATGCCCGCGCTGATCGCGGTCTTGCGCGATCTTGATGCCTTTGCCAAAAAATACCCTGTAACCCTCTGATATCAGGAGAGACCGTCGTGGCCGAGATTATCGATATCCACGCCCGCGAGATTCTGGACTCCCGCGGCAATCCCACCGTCGAAGTCGATGTGCTGCTCGATAGCGGCGCCTTCGGACGGGCTGCCGTTCCGTCGGGTGCCTCGACCGGCGCGCATGAGGCCGTCGAACTGCGCGATGGCGACAAGACGCGTTACGCGGGCAAGGGGGTTCTCAAGGCCGTCGAGGCCGTCAACGGCGAGTTGTTCAGCGCCCTTTCGGGTCTGGACGCCACCGACCAGTTGCTGATCGATCAGGCGATGATTGATCTCGATGGTACCCCCAACAAGGCCCGCCTGGGCGCCAACGCCATCCTCGGCGTCTCGCTGGCCTGCGCCAAGGCCGCCGCCGAGGAAGCCGAGCTGCCGCTCTATCGCTATATCGGCGGCGCGCGCTCGCACATCCTGCCGGTGCCGATGATGAACATCATCAACGGTGGCCAGCACGCCGATAACCCCATCGACGTCCAGGAATTCATGATCATGCCCGTTTCGGCGCCGACGGTGGCCGACGCGGTGCGCATGGGCGCCGAAGTCTTCCATGCCTTGAAGAAGAAGCTGAAGGACGCCGGCCACAACACCAATGTCGGCGACGAGGGCGGCTTCGCCCCCAATCTCGCCAGCGCCGACGAGGCCCTGGCCTTCATCGTCAAGGCGATCGAGGCCGCCGGCTACAAGGCCGGAGAGGACATCGTTCTCGCCCTCGACGCCGCCTCGAGCGAATTCTACAAGGACGGCAAATACGTGCTGGCCGGCGAAGGCAAGACGCTCGATGCCGAAGGCATGGTCAAGTACTACGCCGAGCTGTGCAAGCGCTACCCGATCCTGTCGATCGAGGACGGCTGCGCCGAGGACGATTGGGCGGGCTGGTCGCTGCTGACCGCCGAGCTTGGCGCCAAGGTTCAGCTGGTCGGCGACGATCTGTTCGTGACCAACCCGCTGCGTCTGGCCGAAGGCATCCGCAAGGGCGTGGCCAATTCCATCCTGGTCAAGGTCAACCAGATCGGCACCCTGTCGGAAACCCTGGAAGCCGTCGAGATGGCCCATAAGGCCGGCTATACCTCGGTGCTGTCGCATCGCTCGGGCGAGACCGAGGATTCCACCATCGCCGATATCGCCGTGGCCACCAACTGCGGCCAGATCAAGACCGGATCGCTGTCGCGCTCCGATCGTCTGGCGAAATACAACCAGTTGATCCGCATCGAAGAAGAACTGGGCCCCGTGGCCGTCTACGCCGGCGCCAGCATCCTGCGCGGTTAATCGGTCTTCGGCCGTTGTTGGCCTGATTGGACAAAAAACGGGCCGCCGTTCCCTTGGGATGGCGGCCTTTTTTATCCGTCGACGGCCGGCGGCAAGGGGATGCGGATGTGATAGCCGTTGCGGCCGCCGCTGACCCGGGCGACGACAAGATCGCCGCCCATGCGTTGGGCGAGCGAGCGGCTGAGCGTCAACCCCAAGCCGATCCCCATGGACTCGTCGCCGCCGCTTTGAAAAGGGGCGAAGGGATCGGCGATGCGGGTGAGCGAGCGGCTGAGGGAATCGCTGGTGACGGTGACGTGGAGAACGCGCGGTTCCCTTTGGCTTTTCGACAGGCCTGGGCTTGGCTGATCGGTGGTCGAGGCGCTGAGGTCGACCACCCCTTCCGGGGTCTGGCGAATGGCGCTGATCAGAACCGCATAAAGGATCTGCTTCAAGCGCGCCTCGTCGATCATCGCCTTGCCACCGATGCCCGCCAGATCAAGGTCGAGGGTGGAATGGCGGCGCGAAAACAGGGTTTGCAGGTCGCGGGCGCAGAGGGCGAAAAAGCCGAGGATGTCGACCGGGCGCAAATCCAGGCTCAGCGTGCCGTCGCCCACCGCCGACAGGTCGAGCAACTCGTCGATCAACTGGCGCAACTCGTCGCTGGCCCGGCGGATTTGGCCGACGCCCTGGGTGACCTGCTCGGGAAGCGGGCGGGTCTCGGCCAATTGGGCGATTTTCTCGGCATACCCCGAGATGGCGTTGAGCGGCGTGCGCAGTTCCTGATTGAGGTGGGATAGGAAGTGGTTTTTGGCGGCATGGGCCGCCTCGGCCTCGTGGCGCGCCGTCTCGGCCTCGCGCTTGGCCTCCTCAAGGGCGGCCAGACTCAGTGTCAACGAGCGGTTGACCCTCCAGACTTCAAAAAAGAAGGCGATGAAACCGCCGAAGATCGCCGCAAACAGCGCCAGGGCGATTTCGTCGGCTTCCCAGCTCTCGTGGGCGCGCGAAAAATCATAAAACAGATCGAACGCATCAACGCTCACCAAGCCGGCGGTCAGAACGACCGATAAGGTGAGGAAGACGACCACGGGAATCCACCGTTGCCGCGGTCTCATGGCCTCTGCGCCCTCCATTCCCCACCTCTGATCCCTGATCTCCCGGCTTCCGTCGCGACGGGGACGCAAGCCCCGCCGGTCTTGATGGAATCGACGTTAGTATCGTGGAAGAAAGGTCTACTGGCTAGGCGAAAGCTAGATCAAAAGGCAGGGTGTCGTTCCTCAGAGCCAACCCCATCGTTTGAACAACCGGTAAGGAATGATGGCCGAGGCGAGCATCAGGGCGATGGCCAGAGGATAGCCGAAAGGCCATTCAAGTTCGGGCATATAGCGGAAATTCATTCCATAAATGCTGGCGACCAGGGTTGGCGGCAGGAAGATGACGGCGACCACCGAGAAGAGTTTGATGATGGCGTTCTGTTCGATATTGATCATGCCCAGCGTCGCATCAAGCAGGAAAGTGATCTTGCTCGACAAGAAGGTGGCGTGATCGGTCAGCGACTGGGCGTCGCGGTGGAGGGTGCGCAAGCGGGTCCGGCTGTCCTTGCCGGTTTTGCGTTCGGTGGCGATCTGGGTGAGATAGACGAAAACCCGTTGCAGGCTGACCATGCTTTCGCGGATGTCGCTGGTCAGATCGCCCTTGCGGCCGATCAGTTTCAGGATCTTCTGGAAGTCCTTGTCGCGCGAATCCCGTGATCCCGACGAGTCGTGGGAAAAGATGCTTTGCGACAGGCGGTCGATTTCCCGGGCGTCGCGTTCAAGGACATCGGCCAGGCGGTCGACGACGGCCTCGAGCAGGGCGAGCAGGGTCTTTTCGCCGCTGAAACAGCCGAGCCCGGCTTTTTCGGCCCGCGTCGGGAAAGCCTGGAAGGCCCGGGGTTCCTCGTAGCGAATGGTGACCAGCCGGGCGCCGGCCAGAATGAAGGTGACGGGCGAGGATTGGGGCTGATCGGTATCGGTGCGCGAGAGCAAGGTGGCGGTCATGAAGATCGCGTCGTCTTCCTGATAAAGCCGGCTTGAAATCTCGATCTCCTCCATCTCCTCGCGCGTCGGGATCTCGATGCCGAGCACCGAGGCGACCTGGGCGGCCTCGCGCGGGGTGGGGCAGAAAAGGTCGTACCAAATAACCCGTTCGGTTTCATCGAGTGGCACTGGCAGGCGCCGTAGCCGGCCGTTTTCCTCGGCGTATCCCAGGATCATCGGAAGCCCCTTGACCATCTTGAAAGGAGGGTGGCGCGCCTGATCCTGCCCGGGGGGCGAAGGGCGGACGCGCCGGGATGGGTTGGTGCGGACGGGCATAAGGACTTCGCCAGACGAAGCCGGCCGGAATGCCCGCCGCCATGCCGACAAAATGCCAGATCTCGGCGGCCGATGCCACCGATCCGTTGCCGGGATCTTTCGCCAAGGCGATCCAGCGGGGCGTTTGGCCAACCGCCCGGCCGAAGCTTTTCGTCATCGACCAAACTTGGCCCTAGATTTATGGAATGACTGGGGGTTTTTCACTCCGCTTTCCCCTTGACCGGCTTGGTCCCGCCATGATTGCCTGCTGGGATGTTTTTGTCTTCGATCCATAAAAGCCGTCTGCGCGGCTTCCTCGGTTCGTTGCTCGCCCTGCTGGTGATCGCTTATTTCGGCTATCACGGCATCCAGGGCGATCGCGGCGTGCTGTCGCTTGCCCGACTGACCAAGGAGATCGAGGAAGCGCGCCATCTGCTTGATCTGCGCCGCGCCGAAGAGGCCGCCCTGCAGGCCAGCGTCACCCGGCTTTCCCCCGAGAGCGTCGATCGCGACCTTCTTGATGAACGGGCGCGCATCATGCTCAACCGCATCCGTCCCGACGAAGTCATCATCCAGATCGACGGCGAACCGGTCAGCCGGTAGGGCGACCGACGCCGCGCCCGGTCGCCGACAGCGCCCGACCACCCCCGTATTGGATCCAGATCGTGCAAAAGTGCTGTGCGCGGTCTTGGAGAAGGGGCGCATTCAGGTCGGTTTGTCTCATCGGTAAATAGGTAAAATCCTAAGCAGTCCAGGTGATTAACCAAATTATGGTTAATCAGTTATTGTGCATTGCAAAACAAACACTTACCAAACTTTCCCTTTTAAATAATAGGGGGGCTTCCTAAGTTCTAGCCAGCTCGGGATCTGAAGGTCCGATCCCGCCGATGGCGCTTTGCCCGCCGCCGGTACGGCAAGGCCGGTTCCCCCCCGGGAACCGCACACAGGAAAAGATCGAGAGGGAGAGACCATGGCAGCGACCCGACGCAAACCCAGGAACGGATCGTCTCCGGCCACGCCCACGCCCGACGACATCAAAGGCTTCTACCGCGACATGCTGTTGATTCGGCGCTTCGAGGAGAAGGCCGGCCAGCTGTATGGCATGGGGCTGATCGGCGGGTTCTGTCATCTCTACATCGGTCAGGAAGCGGTGGTCGTCGGCCTGCAGTGTCAGGCCCATCCCGGTGATTCGATCATCACCAGCTATCGCGATCACGGGCATATGCTGGCCGCCGGCATGGATCCCAAGGGGGTGATGGCCGAGCTGACCGGCCGCCGGGGCGGTTATTCCAAGGGCAAGGGCGGCTCCATGCACATGTTCAGCAAGGAGAACGGCTTTTACGGCGGTCACGGCATCGTCGGCGCCCAGGTGCCCTTGGGCACCGGCTTGGCCTTCGCCCACAAGTATCGCGGCGATGGCGGCGTGTGCTTTTGCTATCTGGGCGACGGCGCGGCCAACCAGGGTCAGGTCTATGAAAGCTTCAACATGGCCGCCCTGTGGAAGTTGCCGGTCATCTATGTGATCGAGAACAACAAATACGGCATGGGCACCTCGGTCGAGCGGGCGAGCGCCACCAAGGATCTGGCCACCCGCGGCGCCGCCTATGGCATCCCGGGGATTTCCGTCAACGGCATGGACGTTCTCGCCGTCAAGGCCGAGAGCGAGGAGGCCGTTGATCGGGTGCGCGCCGGCGAGGGGCCGCTGATCCTGGAAATGAAGACCTATCGCTATCGCGGCCATTCGATGTCCGATCCGGCGAAATACCGGACCAAGGAGGAGGTCAGCAAGATGCGCGCCGAAAGCGATCCCATCGACCACCTGCGCCAGACTATCGTCAGCGACGCCATCCTCGATGAGGAGGCGTTGAAGGAGATCGACAAGGAAATCAAATCCGTCGTCTCCCAAGCCGCCGAATTCGCCCAGAACAGCCCCGAGCCCGACGCGGCCGAGCTGTACACCGACGTTCTCGTCGAAGCCTGATCGTCCTCCGGGAGCGCCAACCATGCCCGTACAGATTCTGATGCCCGCCCTGTCCCCGACGATGACCGAGGGGACCTTGGCCAAATGGCTGAAAAAAGAAGGCGATACCATCGCCGCCGGCGATGTGATCGCCGAGATCGAAACCGATAAGGCGACCATGGAGTTCGAGGCCGTCGACGAGGGCGTCCTCGGCCAGATCCTGATCGAGGCCGGAACCCAGAACGTCCCGGTCAACGCCCCGATCGGCATTCTGCTCGAGGAGGGGGAAACCATCGACGACGTTCACAAGCCCTCGGCCTCGGCCCCGGCCCCGGCCAAGGACGTCTCCTTGGAGACGACGCCCGCTCCGGCCGAGCCCAGGCGCGACCCGGTTCCCGCCGATACGCCGCTGGCGGCGGGCGGGCGGGCCGAGGCCGGACGCCAGGAGGAAAAGCGCTACGATAAATTCGTGACGCTGTCGGTGCGCGAGGCCCTGCGCGATGCCATGGCCGAGGAAATGCGCCGCGACGACAAGGTTTTCCTGCTCGGCGAGGAAGTCGCCCAATACCAGGGCGCCTATAAGATCTCGCAAGGGCTGCTTGACGAATTCGGCGAGAAGCGGGTGATCGACACGCCGATCACCGAGATGGGCTTCGCCGGTCTGGCCACCGGCGCGGCGTTTTCCGGGCTGCGGCCGATCGTCGAATTCATGACCTTCAATTTCTCGATGCAGGCCATCGACCAGATCATCAATTCGGCGGCCAAGACCCTTTACATGTCGGGCGGTCAGATGGGCTGTCCGATCGTCTTCCGCGGCCCCAATGGCGCCGCCGCCCGCGTCGGCGCCCAGCACAGCCAGTGCTACGCCAGCTGGTATGCCCATTGCCCCGGCCTGAAGGTGATCGCGCCGTGGAGCGCGGCCGATGCCAAGGGCCTGCTGAAGGCGGCGATCCGCGATCCCAATCCGGTGGTCTTCCTGGAAAACGAGATCCTTTACGGCCAGACCTTCGAGGTTCCCGACGATGCCGATTTCGTGCTGCCGATCGGCAAGGCCAAGGTGGAACGCGCCGGAGCGGACGTGACCCTGGTCGCCTTCTCGCGCATGGTCGGCGTCGCCCTGGAGGCGGCCAAGGCCCTGGCCGGCGAGGGGATCGAGGCCGAGGTGATCAACCTGCGGACCATCCGTCCGCTTGATGTTGAAACCATCCTCTCCTCGGTGCGCAAGACCAACCGCTGCGTCACCTTGGAGGAGGGCTGGCCCTTCGCCGGCATCGGCGCCGAGATCGGCATGACCATCATGGAAAACGCCTTCGATTATCTCGACGCCCCGGTCATCCGCATCACC
This sequence comes from Rhodospirillum rubrum ATCC 11170, assembly GCF_000013085.1. Lineage (NCBI taxonomy): Bacteria > Pseudomonadati > Pseudomonadota > Alphaproteobacteria > Rhodospirillales > Rhodospirillaceae > Rhodospirillum > Rhodospirillum rubrum. The sequence goes on along the minus strand of NC_007643.1, from coordinate 2,177,994 downwards.
GGCGAAGACGTGCCGATGCCCTATGCGGCCAATCTGGAAAAGCTTGCCCTGCCGTCGATCGAGGCGGTCGTCAAGGCGGCGAAGGCCGCCTGCTACAAGTCTTGATCCGGCGAGAAGGAAGCGCACCATGCCTATCGAGATCCTGATGCCCGCGCTCTCTCCAACGATGGAGGAGGGAACCCTGGCCAAGTGGCTGAAGAAGGAGGGCGATCCCATCGCCGCCGGCGATGTCATCGCCGAAATCGAAACCGATAAGGCGACGATGGAATTCGAAGCCACCGACGAGGGCGTTCTTGGCAAGATCCTGGTCGCCGACGGCACCGCCGGCATCAAGGTCAACCAGCCGATCGGCATTTTGCTTGAGGAAGGCGAGGACGCCAGCGCCCTGGTCCAGGCCGCTCCGGCCAAAGCCCCGGATGCCCCGGCCAAGGCCGCGCCCGAGCCGGCCCCTGTCGCCGCGGCGTCCCAAAGCGACGCCGCGCCCGCCCCGGCGGCGGCCGCGCCCAAGCGGGCGGCCGGTGAACGGCTGTTCGCCAGTCCGCTGGCCCGGCGCATCGCCGCCGCCGAAGGCCTTGATCTGGGAGCCCTTCAAGGCAGCGGCCCCCATGGCCGCATCGTGCGCCGCGATGTCGAGGCGGCTTTGGCCGCCGGCACCGGTAAAACGGCCGAAAAGGCGGTTGCCGCGCCGGTCGCTCCCGCCGCTCCGCCGCAAGCGGTCGCCGCCGCCGCGCCCAAGCCCGTGGCCTTGCCCGACGCGCCCCATACCAAGGTGGCCAATACGTCGATGCGCAAGATCATCGCCCGGCGCCTGACCGAGTCCAAGCAGACGGTTCCCCATTTCTACCTGACCGTCGATTGCAAGATCGACGCCCTGCTTGATCTGCGTAAGAGCTTGAACGCCCGGGCCGAAAAGCGCGGCGACGGGGTCAAGCTGTCGGTCAACGACCTGATCATCAAGGCCGTCGCCCTCGCCCTGCGCAAGGTGCCCGCCGCCAACGCCTCGTGGAGCGACGAGGCGATCGTGCTGTGGAGCGATGTCGATATCTCGGTTGCCGTCGCCACCCCGGGCGGGTTGATCACCCCGATCGTCCGCAAGGCCGACCAGAAGGGGCTGGCGACGATCTCGGCCGAGATGAAGGATCTGGCGACGCGGGCCCGCGACGGCAAGCTCAAGCCCGAGGAGTTCCAGGGCGGCGGCTTCAGCATCTCCAACCTTGGCATGTACGGCATCCGCGAGTTCGCCGCGATCATCAATCCGCCCCAGGGCTGCATCCTGGCCGTCGGCGCCGGCGAACAACGCCCGGTGGTCGAGGCCGGAGCCTTGGCGATCGCCACGGTGATGAGTTGCACGCTCTCGGTTGACCATCGGGTGGTCGATGGCGCGGTCGGCGCCGAATTCCTTAGCGCCTTCAAGATCTTGATCGAAGATCCCATGGCGATGATGCTCTAGTCGCATTCGCCCGTTTCTCTTGCCCACCCGATCGGAAGGGTATTTGCCATGACCGAGACTTCCTTCGATGTGGTCGTTCTGGGCGCCGGACCCGGCGGCTATGTCGCCGCCATCCGCGCCGCCCAGCTTGGCCTGAAAACGGCGGTGGTCGAGCGCGAGCACCTGGGCGGCATCTGCCTGAACTGGGGCTGCATTCCGACCAAGGCGCTGTTGCGCAGCGCCGAGGTCTTCCGCCAGATCCGCCATGCCGGCGCCTATGGCTTAAAGGTGACGGGGGCCGAGGTCGATGTGGCCGCCGTGGTCAAGCGCTCGCGCGGGGTGGCCAAACAATTGGCCGGCGGCGTCGGCCATCTTCTCAAGAAGAACAAGGTCACGGTGATCGATGGCCACGGCCGGCTGGCCGGCGCGGGCAAGCTGACCGTCGAAAAGGACGGCAAGACGACGACCCTGGCGGCCAAGGCGATCATTTTGGCCACGGGGGGGCGGGCGCGAACCCTGCCCGGGCTCGAGGCCGACGGCAAGCTGGTCTGGACCTATAAGAACGCCATGATCCCCGAGTCCCTGCCCAAGCGCCTGCTGGTGGTCGGCTCGGGGGCCATCGGCATCGAATTCGCCAGCTTCTACACCGATTGCGGCTCGCAAGTGACGGTGGTCGAGGTGTTGGAGCGGGTGCTGCCGGTCGAAGACGAGGAGATCAGCGCCTTCGCCAAAAAATCCTTTGAAAAGCAGGGGATGACCATCAAGACCGCCACCACGGTCAAAGCCTTGAAAAAATCCGGCGATGAGGTGACGGCGACCCTGGAGAAGGACGGCAAGACCGAGGAGATCACCGTCGATCGGGTGATCATGGCCGTTGGCATCGCCGCCAATATCGAAGATATCGGCCTGGAAACCGTGCCGTCGATCAAGGTCGAGCGCGGCCATGTGGTGACCGACGCCTTCTGTCGCACCGGCGACCCCGGAATCTTCGCCATCGGCGATTTGACCGCTCCGCCCTGGCTCGCCCATAAGGCCAGCCACGAGGGCGTGCTGGTCGCCGAGGTGATCGCCGGCAAGAAGGACCTTCATCCCCTTGATACCATGAAGATTCCCGGCTGCACCTATTGCCATCCCCAGGTGGCGAGCATCGGGCTGAGCGAGGCCAAGGCCAAGGCCAAGGGCTTTACGGTCAAGGTCGGACGCTTCCCCTTCGTCGGCAACGGCAAGGCTATCGCCCTTGGCGAAGCCGAGGGATTGATCAAGACGGTGTTCGATGCGCGGACGGGCGAATTGCTGGGCGCCCATATGATCGGCGCCGAGGTGACCGAGCTGATTCAGGGCTTCGCCATCGCCAAAACCCTGGAGACCACCGAGGAAGATTTGATCCACACCGTCTTCGCCCATCCGACCCTCTCGGAGATGGTGCATGAATCCGTGCTTGACGCTTACGGTCGCGCCATCCATTTCTAGGGACACCATGATGGACACTCCAATCATTCGTCACCCCGAGAAGGTTCGCCGGCCCGACAATCCGTCGCCGCGCAAACCCGAGTGGATTCGCGTGAGGGCCCCGGTTTCCCACGAGGCCGCGGAGGTCCGCCAGCTTATGCGCTCGAAGAACCTTTTCACCGTCTGTGAAGAGGCTGCCTGCCCGAATATCGGCGAGTGCTGGAAGCGCCGTCACGCCACCTTCATGATCCTGGGCGATATCTGCACCCGGGCCTGCGCCTTTTGTAACGTGCGGACCGGCAAGCCCGGCCATGTCGATGACCAGGAGCCGGTCAATCTGGCCGACTCCGTGGTGGCGATGGGCCTGAAGCATGTCGTCATCACCTCGGTCGATCGCGATGATCTGGCCGATGGCGGGGCCGGCCATTTCCATCGCTGCATCACCGAGGTCCGCAGCCGGGCCCCGAGTTGCTCGATCGAGGTACTGACCCCGGATTTCCGTGACAAGCCGCAAGGCGCGCTTGCCCGGGTGGTCGAAGCCGGTCCCGATGTCTTCAATCACAATCTGGAGACCGTGCCCCGGCTATACCCCACCATCCGTCCGGGGGCGCGCTACTTTCATTCCCTGAAGCTTCTCGACCGGGTCAAGACGATCGATCCGGGGGTGTTCACCAAATCGGGCATCATGGTCGGTCTGGGGGAAACCCGCGAGGAGGTTTTGCAGGTCATGGACGACATGCGTTCGGCCGGGGTCGATTTCCTGACCATCGGTCAATACCTTCAGCCGACCTTGAAGCATGTCGCCGTCGACCGCTTCGTGACGCCCGATGAATTCAAGGACTATGCCGATATCGCCCGGGGCAAGGGTTTCCTTATGGTCGCCTCGTCGCCGCTCACCCGCTCCTCCCACCATGCGGACCGCGATTTCGAGGACCTGCGCAAGGCCCGACAGGACGCCGCCGCCACCAAGTGATTCCCTGATCAATGCCCACACACGCCGAGAAACGGTTCTTACCTTACCAGCCCGAACAAATGTACGATCTGGTCGCCGATATCGAAAGTTATCCGCGCTTTCTGCCGTGGTGCTTGGCATCAAGGATCAAGAAGCGGGAGGGCGATGTTGTGTGGGCCGATCTGGTGATCGGCTTCAAGATGGTGCGCGAGCGCTTCACCTCGCGCGTCGAGCTTGATCCCAAGCACAAGATCAGCGTCACCTATGCCGAAGGTCCGTTCAAATACTTGAACAACCATTGGGTTTTCGATCCGGGCGAGAACGGCGGGGTGATGATCGATTTCTATGTGGATTTCGAATTCAAGTCGCCGCTTTTGCAAAAGATCATCGGCGCCTTGTTCAGCGAGGCGGTCCGCCTGATGGTCTCCTCGTTCGAGCGCCGCGCCGAACAGCTTTACGGCGCCAAGCGGCCCTGATCGCGCCCCCTCCCGTCAGCGCCCCGGCCTTGGTCGCGGCGGCGACGGTCTTGGTTGTCGGGGGCGCCGCCCGTCGACCGGGAGGGTCCGGGGGCGCGGGGCAAAGTGAAGCGGAAGAGGGCCCCTTCGCCCGGGGTTCCCTGGGCTTCGATGGTGCCGCCGTGGCGCTCGATGATGCGTTTGCAGATGGACAGGCCGATGCCGGTGCCCTCATAGGCTTTTGGGCCATGCAGGCGTTGGAAGATGATGAAGATCCGTTCGGCGTGCTCGGGACTGAAGCCGATGCCGTTATCGGCCACGCTGACGTTGACCCACCCCTCGTCTTCGCCACAGCGCAGGGTGATTATCGGCGGCCGGTCGGGCGAACGGTATTTCAGGGCATTGCCGATCAGATTCTGAAAGACGCGGACCACCTGTCCGCGATCGGCCAAAACCGTACGATCGCAGCCCAGCAGGTCGATCCGCGCCGCCGTCTCGTCGATGATCATGCGCAGGTTGGACCGCGCTTCGTCGATCACCTCGGCCAGGGCGACCGTTTCCGGGGGCTCCCCCCGGGTGGTGACGCGCGAATACTCCAAAAGGTCGAGGATCAGCCGTGACATGCGCTTGGCGCCGTCTTCGGCATAGGACATGAACTCCAGCGCCTCGGGGGCGAGCTGGTCGCCGTGGCGCCGGCGCAGCAGTCCCAGATAGGACGAGACCATGCGCAGCGGCTCTTGCAGGTCGTGGGAGGCCACATAGGCGAATTGTTCGAGATCGCGGTTGGACTCCTCGAGCCGCCGCGATTTCTCGCGCATCAGCTCTTCGGCTTCGACCTGAGGGGTGGCGTCGCTCAGCGTTCCGGTCATGCGCAAGGGCTTGCCCGAGCGGTCGCGGGTGACGACCCGGCCCTTGGCCTCTACCCAGATCATCACGCCATCGGGCAGCTTCCAGCGATAGCGCGCATGATAGCTCGGGGTTTTGCCGGCGAGATGGTCGTGAAAGGCGGCAAGGGTGGCCGGGCGATCCTCGGGATGGATCATCGTTTCCCAGGTGGCGGTGGGCGAGGGGGTGTCGACGGGAAAGCCCAGGCGGGCGATCAGCGCGCCGTTGAGATGAACGACATCGCCGGGGATCTGCCAATCCCAGATGCCGTCCCCGGTGTTTTCCAGGGCCGTCTGCAACCGGGCCTCGCTGAGCGCCAGCCGGCGCTCGGCGGCGAGATGGCGGCGTTCGCGGAAAAGGAAGGCGATCAGGCAGACCCCGGTCAGGGTGACGATGACCGCGCCGCCGCCGGCCACCGGCGCCAAAAGGGCGTGATCGGGGTAGCGGGCGGCCAGTCCGATCAGCCAAAGCGTGATGGCCACCGTGCTGAACAGGGTGAACAGGCCCCCGAGCAGAACCAGCCGGGCCGAGAGCGGAGCGGGAAAGAGCGTCCGGGGATCGCTGCCTTCCCCGGGAAAATCCTCGGGGTCGTTGGTGCCGCGGGGTGGAGCGAACAACATGGAAGAACCGATACCCTCCTTGCGTTCCCTCCGCTCGGCCCCATTCCGGGGGGAATGGGAAACGGCAGAGGCTGGATCCGCAGATGGTTTATCATAACAGAAAACCACTCGGGGAAACCGCTCCGCGCCTGCCGGGAGTCTTTTACTCGCAATTTGAGACATGTTTTTTCTTGATGCGCCCGTGGGTACCGTTAGCATGGGGCGAGACGGATCCACCGCCGATGCTCCAGGGGGCTTCGCATAAAATGACCGCCAGCCTCGATCACCTGACAAAGGCGGAACACAGGGCTATCGAGGATCTGTTTCTTCAAGAGATTACCGGCCGTCCGGCCGGGATTTCGCGTCGTGTCGGGCGGGCCCTGATCGAAAAGGGGTTGGTCGAGGAAACGGTCTTCATCATCGATTATAAGCCAACCGGCCCGGTTACCCGCGATGCTTTTCGCCTGACGCCCATAGGTCATTTCCGCTATTGCCAATGGTCCGACCGGCGGGCCAGCTAGGTCGATGACCGCGCTCTCCTCCCCAGGCAACAGCCTTCGTCGTCCGTTCGGCCCCTCGGCCAGTTTGCTGATGGTCTGCGGCGCCTTTCTGCTGGTCGGCAGTTCGGTCGTGGCCTCGAAGGTGGTGACCGCGGCCTTTCCCCCCTTCACCGCCACCGCCGTGCGCTTCGCCATCGCCGTTGGCTTGTTGATCCCCTGGATGGTGCTCAGTCAGGGCTGGCCGGCCTGGCCCGGACGTCGGGCGGTCCTGGCGCTCGGCCTGCAGGCGCTGACCGGTTGCGTGTTGTTCTCGGTCTTGCTGCTCGAAGGGCTGCGGCGCAGCGGCGGGGTGGAGGCCGGCTTGACCCTGGGAACCCTGCCCGCCGTCGTCGCCCTGTTGGCGGTGCCCCTGCTCGGCGAGCGCCTTGACCGGCGGATCGGCGTGGCGGTGCTGCTGGCCGCCGGGGCCGGCGCCCTGCTCCATGGCGGAAAGGGGGCTGGCGGAAGCGGTTGGCTTGGGCCGGTTCTTCTTTTTGGCGCCGTGGTTTGCGAGGCGTTGTTTACCCTTCTTGGCAAGCGCGCCGTGGTTCACCTGTCGCCGGTGGTGACGGCAACGGCGGTCAGCTTCGCCTCGCTGGCGCTGTCGCTGGGGCCGGCCCTGACCGAGCAGCCGCTGGCGGCTTTGTCGAGCGCGCCGGCGGCGGCGTGGCTTGGCGCCTTGTGGTTGGGGGCGCCGGTCACCGTGGGCGGCTTCGTGTTGTTCCATGCCGGAGTGGCGGGAACCTCGGGCGGGGCGGCGGGGGTCGCCAGCGCCCTGGTGCCACTGTCGGCGGCGGGCTTATCGGCCCTGTTGCTGGGCGAGGCCTTGCTGCCGACCGATCTGATGGCGGGCGCCCTGGTCTTGGGGGCGATCTTGCTGCTCGCCCTTCCGACAGGCAAGGCGGGCTGAGCGGCGGCGTAAGCCGATCACGTTAGGCCGATCAGGCCGCCCAATCAGCGCCGCCCATCAGCAAATCGACGCAATCGCGCGCCGTGCGATCGACCGGATCATCGGCGGGAACCTTCGAAACCAGGGCCTGACCAAACAGCATGGCATAGAACAGCCGGGCCCGTCGCCGCGCCTCGGGTTCGGTGAAGCCCGCCGCCTCGAAAACCGCCGATACCCGGGCCATGCGATTGGCATCGACCGCTTCGACCGTGAGGGCGGCGGCGCCGTCGGCGCGGGCCCAGTCGCGGATGGCCAGTTCAAGGGCGAGGCTGCGGAGATTGGGCTTTTCCAGGTGGCGGACGAAAAGCCGGATCAGGCAATCGCGCGGGGATTCATCCCCCCGCGGGCCGATCGCCGCGCCCAAGGCGACGATGCGGCCGTCCTTCCAGGACTCCAAAACCCGGGCAAGCAAATCGGCACGGTCGCGAAAATGCCAATAGAAGCCGCCCTTGGTCACCCCCAGGCGCTTGGCCAGGGCCTCGATGCGAACCGCCGTGGCGCCGCCATCGGCCAAAGCTTCAAGCGCCGCCTCGATCCACGGCGAAGCGCCATCCAATCGGGGAAGAAGACTATCCATAGGCCACCGCGTCGTTACCCGGACTTTTCACTCTCTTTCTAACGGGATTTTCCGTGATCGCCTATGGCGGCTTCCTGCTAGCGGGCGATCCGGTCATGACACCAGCCGGCTGACCTGCAGCTCGCCCGTTTCGGTCAGCAAAGGATGGGCGATGGCGGCGATGTGGGAATCGATGCGCTTGAGATCGCGCACGATATCAAGGGTCAAGCCGCTGGCCGCGATATCGGCGCCCAGGCCCTCGCGCAGGTGGGTGCGGTGGCGCAACGTGGCGCGGCGTTCGATCTCGCGGAATTCCTCTTTTTCAATCACCAGCCGTCGGGCGGCGGTGTGATCGGCCTGCATGATGACGGCGATGGCCAGCGATATATGCACGCCCAGGCGATGGTGCAGGGAGTCGATATCGATCATGCCGTCGCCGGGCAGGGTGGCGCGCAGGCGGATGCGCTTGAGGGCGAGGTCCATCAGGGTCTTGTCGATGATGTCGCCGCAATGCTCGATATTGATGGCGAAGCTTAAAAGATTGCTCAGCCGCAACGCCTGATCGGCGCTCAATCCCTCGGGGTCGATCGCCCCGACATAGCGTTGGATCTGACCATGCAGACGATCAAGGATATCGTCTTCGCGGCTGACCGCCCTGGCATCGGCTTCGTCGTCCGACAGGAAGGCCCGGCGTGAGCCTTCGATCATTCCGCCCAGCACATCGGCCATGTGGAGCGCCTCGCGCGCCACGTTGCTAAGGGCCAGACCGGGGTTGTCCAGGGCGCCGGTGTCGAGATAAAGCGCCCGGCCGCGGTCGTTGGCGCGCGGACGGGGGGGCACCATCCGTTCGAGCAGCCGGGCGAGAAGGGGCAGTGGCGCCAAAAACAGCAAGGCGAGACCCACGTTGAACAAGGTATGGAAATTCACCGCCATGCGGTCCATCCCCGGATCGAGGTCGGCCATCGCCCGGCTCAGCGGACCGAGGAAGGGGAAGGCCAGGGCGCATCCGACCAGACGGTTGATCATATTGCCCAAAGGAAGCCGTCGGCTCGCCCGATCACCCCGGGCGCTTTCCAAAAGCGGATTGACGGCGCTGCCCAGATTGGCGCCCAGCACCATCGCCAGGGTGGTTTCGCCGCTAATGGCCCCGGTGTCGCCCAGGGTCATGATGAAGATCATCGCCGCCACGCTGGAATGGGCCGCCCAGGTGAACAGCGCGGCAAGCAGGGCGATAACCAGCGGGTCGGCGGTGATCGCCGCCAGAAGCTCGCCAAGCAAGGGCGCGCTTTCGATCGGCGCCATGGTTTCGATCAGCAGGTGAAGGGCGAGCAACATGAAGCCGAGCCCCAGGATGATCTGGCCGATGGGACCGGCCCGGCCGGGGCCGGCGCGTTTGGCCAGCAGATATCCCACCAGGATCAACACGGGAAAGACCAGGGTGATGTCGAAGGACAGCACCTGAACGATCAGGGTGGTGCCGATATTGGCGCCCAGCATCACCGCCAGGGCGCTCACCAGCGTGACCGTCCCTTCGGCGGCGAAGGCCGTCGCCATCAAGGCGGTGGCGGTGCTGCTTTGCAAAACGGTGGTGACGACGACCCCGGCGATCAGCGCATGAAACCGGGTGCGCAGGCTGGCGGCCAGGGCGGCTTGCAGACGGGTGCCAAAGGCCCGTATCACCCCGCCGTGGACCATGTGGATCCCCCACAGCAGGAAAGCGATCTCGCCGAGCAGGGTGATCAGGGTCTGGGTCGCGGTCATCGCAGCGCCTCCGTCCGGCGGGGGGCCGGGAGCGGACGAGAGGATCAAGGCGACCCTTCGCCGAGCGGAACGGGCGTGTATCCCCTGGAAGGGGTTAGGGGCACGTCGTGCGCTTTATATGGCAAAGGGCAGTCGCCGCATTCAAGGAGCGACTGCAACAAAACTGTAATAAGTCGTCTCGGACGGGGAATTTCAGGGCTTTTCGGGGGCCGGGGACGCGGGCTCGGACGCCTCGTCGTCTTCGATTTTGCGGCTTTTGCCGGGCTCGGGATCATAGGCGGAGCCGGGCGCGGATTGGGCGGCCTCGTCTTCCAGGGTGCGCAAGATCATGTCGAAGGCGCCATTAACCGTGGCGTGGCGGATATCGTTGCGGTTGCCGGCGAAGATGTGGCGGCGCACCACCACCGGCCCGTCGGCCAGGGCGCAGGCCATGAAGACCAGCCCGACCGGCTTGTCGGGCGAGCCGCCCTCGGGTCCGGCGATGCCGGTGACCGAAATGGCGATCGCCGCCTGGGAATTATTCAAAGCCCCTTCGGCCATCGCCTGGGCGACCTCGGCGCTGACGGCGCCATGGGCGGCCAGCATGTCCTCGGGAACGCCCAGCATCTGGGTCTTGGCCTCGTTGGAATAGGTCACGAAGCCGCGATCGACGCCGGCGCTGGAGCCGGCGACGGTGGTCAGGGCCGCGGTGATCAGGCCGCCGGTGCACGATTCCGCGGCCGCCAGCATGAAGCCCTTGGCACGCAGCGCCGCGAGGACCTGTTCGGCATGCAAAACCAGATCCTTGGGGAAGGGGGCGGTCATATCAAATCCTTATCGGTCACATAAAATAATGGACGTAAAGCGCCATCATACAAGTGGAATAGACGGCGGCGAACCCATCATCAAGCATGATGCCAAAGCCGCCGGGAACGCTGCGGTCGGCCCAGCAGGCCGGCCAGGGCTTGGTGATATCGCAAATTCGGAACAGCACCAAGCCAACCCCGTAAGCGAGCGGATCGAGGGGGGCGACGGCCAGGGTCAACCATTGCCCGGCCACCTCGTCGATGACGATGCGCTGGGGATCCTTTTCGCCCGACCGGCGGACATGGGCCTCGGCGGCCAGGGTGCCGATGACGAAGACGAGGGCGGCGGCCGGGGCCAGGGCCCAGGGACCCCAGGTCCAGGCGATCGCCCAGGCGAAGGGCAGGGCGGCGATGCTGCCCATCGTGCCCGGGGCCAGGGGGATCAACCCCGAGCCGAACCAGGTGGTCAGCGCCAAAAGGGGCCAACCGACGGCGGCGGTGGCGGCGGCCGGTGGCGCGTCGCCCTTGGCCTGAAGGATGGAAACGGTGGAGTCCGAGTCGGCGCTCGGCAGAAGGGGGGGGGCGTCAAGGGGCATGAAAAGGCTCGGGTCCGGGCGGCACACAAGGCGGTGTCGAATTTTTTTGTTGTATCACGTCAAGGCGGATTTTAAGAGGGTTGCCTTGATAGGGGGTCGCAGGAGCATTTCTCTGATCCTTCCAGTCCGCCGCGTACCGCCGATGGTGCGCCCGTAGTCGCCTAAGCCATGGTCCTGATCGGGCGGGGTCGCGCCGCGTTCGCACGCCGCCACGGATCCATCGAAGCCGCCGCCTTCGCCCGCAAGGCGGAAAACGGCACGAATGCTCCCTGGGTCGGGATGGGGGCGGATTTGGAACAGGAGACCTCATGTCGGAGTTCGACCCCCAGGATCTGCACCTTTCCCAGGTCCGACGCCTGCTCCGCCGCCATTTCCCCGATCGCCACCTCATGGTCCGCTCCGATGGGGCGATGCGGCAGTTCACCGTCACCGGCCTCCATCAGATCGGCTTGCTCGTCGTGGCCCTGGGTTTCTTCGGCTGGGTCACCTATGCCACCGTCGCCCTGGTGTGGATGGACGATATCCTGTCGGCCAAGAACGAACGCATCGACGATGCCCGCGACGCCTATAAGGCGCTGCTGGCCGAAGTGGGGGTTTATAAGGAAAAGGTCGTCGAGGTCACCCACTCGCTGCAAGGCAATCACGCCGAATTCAATCGCCTGCTCGGCACCGGCGAGACCAGGGAGGTCGCCGCGCCGACGGCGGCGGCGGACGGGGCGGGGAACGGGGCGGGGAACGGGGCGGCCGCGGGGGTCGCCGGCGGCCAGGACGCCGATTTCCTCAAGGAGCAGAAGCGGTACGACCGCGAACGGCAAACGCTCATGGCCCAGCTCGCCACCCTTCAGCAAGGGATGGAGGATCTGTCGAAGGCCAAGGTGCTGCTGACCGATTTCGATGGCATCGAGCTCGAGATGCGCAAGGTGGTGCTCCAGCGCGATCTGGCTTTGGCCGAGAACCAGGATCTGCTCAAAAAGATCCGCTCGATGGAAAGCACGCTTCTCGACATGAAGGACGCCCAGAAGCGTCTGGTCGATCGCTTTGGCAAGATGGCCCAGCAACGCATCGGCGCCCTGGAAGAGGATCTGTCGGCCACCGGCCTCGATGTCGCCTCGCTGCTCCGGCGCAAGGGCAGGCGCTTTCAGCCGGTCGGCGGTCAGGGCGGACCCTTCCTGCCCGTCGAACTGCCCGCTGTCGAGGATGAACCGGCGCGTGACAGCCTTGATCGGCTGAACGAGCGCCTCGACCGCTGGGGCATGCTCAACGCCCTGATCTTCGATCTGCCCCTTGCCGCGCCTTTGGCCACCAGCTATCGGATCAATTCCCCCTTTGGCGTGCGCGAAGATCCGGTCAATGGCCGGCTGTCGCGCCACGAGGGTCTGGATATGGGCGCGCCGATGGATACGCCGGTGTCGGCGACCGGACCGGGGAAGGTGGTTTACGCCGGCTGGCGGGGCCGCTATGGTCGAGTGGTTGAAATAGACCACGGTATGGGGCTATCTACCCGCTATGCCCATCTGCGTACGATCAAAGTGCAGCTTGGGCAATCGGTGGGGCGGGGAGACGTGATTGGCGCCTTGGGCAATAGCGGCCGCAGCACCGGTCCGCATCTGCATTACGAGGTGCGTGTCAACGGCAATCCAAGAAACCCGACGGTTTTCTTGAAAGCGGGGAAAAATGTTTTCGAAGGCTAGCTCCAAACGGTCGACCGCCGAAGTCGGCAAGCCCGAGGGTACCCCTGATCGCGGCGTTCCCTCGATCATCAGCGCCGATCTGACCATCACCGGCGATCTTGTCAGTGGCGGGGAAATCCAGATCGATGGCCGGGTCGAGGGCGATATCCGCTGCACCTCGCTGATCATCGGCATCTCGGGATCGGTGACCGGCGAGATCGTCGCCGAGCGCTTGCGCATGCATGGCTCGGTCAACGGCCAGATCAACGCCAAATCGGTGTTCCTGGCCAGTACGGCGCGGATGACCGGCGATATCAGCCACGAGAGTCTGGCGATCGAGCCCGGCGCCTTCATGGAAGGCCACTGTCGGCGTCTGGCCGCCCCGGCCGAGCTGCAGCAGATCGCCAATCCGCCGGCCGGCGATTCCCAGAAGCGCCTGGAACGTCTGGGCGACGGCACCCTGAACCCGGCGGCGGCCTCCTGATCGCCGCCTGGACTGCCGGGTAGTCTCGACCGGAAAGCGACGACGAATTCGCTCGCCTCTCCCCGTAAAGCGGCGTGCCTGAAGCAAATTTCAGGACCGTCGCGCCAGGGCCCGTCTGCGGCGTGCCCTTACGAGCGCCCGGCGATGCCCAGGGCCTGAGCCGGCGCCTTGGCCGGCAGGGTCTGACCAAGGCGCACCTGATAAACCAGCATGCCTTCGATCACCCGCTGAACGTAATTGCGGGTTTCGCGATAGGGGATCATCTCGATCCAGTCGATGGCGTCGGCCAGATCCATGGCGCGCGGATCGCCATTGCGGGCGATCCATTCGGTCGGCCGCCCCGGGCCGGCGTTATAGGCCGCCGCCGCCAGCACCACCGATCCATCAAAGCGCTTGAGCAGATCGCCGAAATAGCGCGCTCCCAGCCGCACGTTGTAGAGGGGATCGCGGGTCAGCAGCGCCTGATCGAAGGCCAGCCCCTCCTGGCCTGAAACCGTGCGCGCCGTGCCCGGCATAAGCTGCATCAGCCCCAAGGCGCCCACCGCCGAGCGCGCCGCGCGGTCGAAATTGCTTTCCTGGCGGATCAGCCCGAGAAGCGCCGCCGGATCGACGCCCTGGCGGCGGGCGTGCTCGCTGATCGAAGGGGCTAGGGCCTTGGGCAGCGGATAGCCGGCCTCGACCAGATAGGTGCCATCCTGGGCGGCGCGGCGCGACACGAAGACGCCGACGCCGGGATAGCCGGCCTTCAGGGCGATGCCGGCGATCATCGCCCGGGCGCCGTCCCCCTTGTGCTTGGTGTTCAAAGCCAGGGTGAAAGACAGCAATTCATCGATTCGGCCGATTTGGGCCAGTTGGCTGGCGATGACGACCAGCCGATCATTGGCTAGGGCCTTGCGTTCGGCGTCGCTCGCCGCCGCATCGGCCTTGGGCAACAGTTTCGAGAGCGGAGCGCCGGTGCGCTCGGCGGCCAATTGACCATAAAAGGTGGCGGGAAAGGCGCTGGCCTTCTGGTACCACTGGCGCGCCTCGTCGGGCCGCTTCATCGCCTCGGCCGCCCGCCCGGCCCAATAGGCGCCGCGCGACAGGCTGATCGGCGTCGAGACCCCTTCATACAGGGTTTTGAAGTGCTTGAAGGCCTGGGGCGCGTCGTGAAGGAAGCGCAAGGCGATCCAGCCGGCCAACCATTCCCCCTCGGCGAAGGCGGCGCCCCGGTCGTTTTCGTGGGTGGCGGCCAGACGATAGGCCTTGGTGATCAGGCCGCGATCCAAGGCCTCGCGCAGCAGAACGGCGCGTTCCTGCCACCAGCGGTCGGCCCGGCCCTCGGCCGAGGGCCGGTGGAGCATCAACTCGATCGCCGCGTCGTCAAGCCCGGCCAGCCGTCGCCAGCGGGCGCGTTCGAAAACCAGACCCGGATCATTTTGCAGGGCCTTGGGCACGGCGTTGACCGCGGCGTTGGGGTCGATCTTGCCCTCGGCCAGGGTCACCCGGGCGGTGATCACCGCGGCGCGCGCCTTGTCCAGCCGCGGCACCATGCGCCGGGCCGCGTCGATGCGGTTGTCCCACATCACCCTGTCGGCGCGCGCCCAATGGTCGTCGGTGCGCAGCAGGTCGCCATAGGTGCCGAGCAGGTCCTTTTCCTGGCTGGCGGTGAAATCCCCCGCGACCCAGGCCGAGCGGATCAGCCGCGCCGCCTTGTCGCGGGCGCCCGAGGCCAGATAGGCCCGGGCCAGGGCGATCTCGCCGCCGGGGGAGACCGGCTTGCGGCGTTCGAGAAAGCCGATGACCTGCGAGGGCGCGCGCGGCAGCGACAGCATGTCGTCTTCGGCTAGGCGCTGGATGGTTGACAGCAAGGGCCAGTCGGGATGGCCGAGGACGAAAGCCATGCGGTCCTCAAGGCCGGCGTTGTCGCGGCCGGCGGCGCGCAATTGGCGCCAGAGCACGACATCGCGCAGCGTCTGATCCGACGCGCTGCGCGCCAGGGCCATCGCCTGGGGCCATTGCCCGAGATCCGCGGCGCGAAAGGCGCCGGCATAGGTCGCCTCATCGCTGACCGACAGCGGGGCGGCCCGGGCGGCGAGGGGCAGAATGATCAAGCAGACGAGCACGATGGAAAGCAAACGCACGGGAAGGTAACCTCGCGGTGGGGTCAGAGCCTGGAGGGGAAAGGCGGGCGCGGTTTTGGCGCGGCGTCACCGCTCCCCTCTCGTCAATCCGGCCCGGACCGGCCGCTTGATGTTCGCTTGAAACGAAGCGGGGGCGCGGTCCTGGGCCTGTCCGCCTAGACTTTGGTCGTTCGATCGCCTCGCCGCAAGAGCGAATTGCCTGCCTATAGGTTCTTGCCGGGGAACACCACTGTGCTAAAACACAAGCTTTCGCACTCGCGGCGTCCGCCTAAAATGAAGTGATATTATGGAGAACACCATGTTGCAGGGCTCCATCACCGCCCTCGTCACCCCGTTCCGCGACGGAGCGGTCGACCAGCGCGCCTTCCAGGATTTCGTGGCCTGGCAGATCGCCGAAGGCACCCAGGGCCTGGTGCCCGTGGGCACCACCGGAGAATCGCCGACGCTGAGCCATGACGAGCACAAACGGGTGGTGGAACTTTGCGTCGAGGTCGCCAAAGGCAAGGTGCCGGTGATCGCCGGGGCTGGATCGAATTCCACGGCCGAGGCGGTTGATTTCACCCGTCACGCGGTGAAGACCGGGGCCGACGCGGTTCTGGTGGTGACCCCCTATTATAACAAGCCCACCCAGGAAGGGCTCTATCAGCACTTCAAGGCCGTGGCCGGTGCCGCCGGTGATCTGCCGGTGATCATCTATAACATCCCCGGTCGCTCGATCGTCGACATGAGCGTCGAGACCATGGCCCGTCTGGCCCACGACCTGCCCAATATCAAAGGGGTGAAGGACGCGACCGCCGATCTGGCCCGGCCGCTCAAGACCCGGGTGGTTCTGGGGCCCGAGTTCATCCAGCTGTCGGGCGAGGACGCCACGGCGACCGCCTTCCTCGCCCAGGGCGGGGTGGGCTGTATCTCGGTCACCTCGAACGTCGCCCCCCGCCTGTGCGCCGAGATGCAGCGCAGCTGGCGCGAGGGCGATCTGGCGACCTGCTTTGCCATCCGCGACAAGCTGATGCCGCTGCATGACGCCATGTTCTGCGAGACCAGCCCGGGCCCGGTGAAATACGCCGTCAGCCTGCTTGGCAAGGGCTCGGCCGAAACCCGCCTGCCGATGGTGCCGATTTCCGAGGCCTCGCGTAAAAAGGTCGAAGAGGCCCTGCGGGCGACCGGTCTGCTCGCCTGACAGAGCGCCCCCCTTTCTTTTATTCGGAGATCATTGGACCGGCATGGCACGCGCTGGCAATAGCCTGATATCCCACGGACGGGTGGCGGAAAACCGCCGGGCCCGGCATGACTACTCCATCGAGGAGACGATCGAGGCCGGGCTTATCCTGGTGGGAACCGAGGTCAAGTCGCTGCGGACCGGCCGGGCCAATATCGCCGATTCCTACGCCGGGCCGAAAAGCGGCGAGCTGTATCTTTACAACGCCTATATCCCCGATTGGACCCAGGCGGTGAAGGCCTTCGCCCACGAGCCGCGCCAGCCGCGCAAGCTGCTGGTTCATCGGCGCGAGGCCCGGCGCCTGATCAGCGCCATCAACAAGGACGGCATGACCCTGGTGCCGCTCTACCTTTATTTCAACGATCGCGGTTTCGCCAAGGTTCAGCTTGGTTTGGCCAAGGGCCGCAAGGCCCATGACAAACGTCAGGCGATCAAGGAGCGCGAATGGAACCGCGACAAGGCTCGGGTGTTACGCGATAAGGGGTGATCCAAAACCGCCGCTCTCCCCTATCAAAGATCAAGTGGGACACGCGGCGCGAAGGGATCGGGTTATGGAACAGGCGAGCAAGGGATCCGGGGGTGGTGACTGGCTGATACGGGGCGTTTTTTCCCTGGGGCTGGCTCTGGCCAGCTTCGGCGGACCCGCCAGCGCCCAGGCCGCCGGCGCCCACGACTATAGCTTCCCCGCCATTGATGGCGGAACCCTGCCTTTGGCCGCCTGGGCCGGACATCCGGTTCTGGTGGTCAATACCGCCTCGGAATGCGGCTTCACCGCCCAATACGAGGGGCTCGAGGCGCTGTGGAAGGCCTATCGCGCCAAGGGCTTGATCGTGCTTGGCGTGCCCTCCAACGATTTCGGCGGCCAGGAACCGGGCTCGGCGGCCGAGATCAAGGATTTCTGCGAAAGCACCTTCGCCGTCGATTTCCCGCTGACCGACAAGACCGCGGTGAGCGGCGCCCGCGCCCATCCCTTCTATGCCTGGGCCAAGGCCAGCCGCCCCGATCTGTCGGCGCCGCGCTGGAACTTCCACAAATACCTGATCGCCCCCGACGGCTCGCTGGCCGCCTCGTTCTCGGCCCTGACCGACCCCAAAGACCGCGATCTGACCGACGCCATCGATAAGCTGCTGGAGAAATAGACCTTTGGCCTGAGTTCTGCGCGTTTTTCGGCCATGGCCGCGACAAGCCGCATTTTGAGCGCGGTTTGTTCGGTGGTCACTTCGTTAGCGTGACCAGCCCAGCGGACTCGCTTTCTTGTCTTTGCATCAAATAGAGAGCGTACAGGGCCTCGGTAACCTGCTGACGAATTCTGGGTTCGGGATCGGACCTGAAGCGTTGGATAACCGCGTCATAGGCGGCGCGTGCCTCATCGGTTTTCCCCATCCGGTCCAAGACGACCGCCTTTCCCAGCATCGCCTGGGCGAACTGGGCGCGTAACCTCGCCTCGTTATTGGCAATGGTCTCTGTCATTGGCATATCAACGCTCCGCCCTTGGTTTTCCACTTGCCGCTCTATGCTTATTGGCTCTGGATCAACGGGACCATCTTCGTGCACCGGTGAGCCTTGGTGAAGGCTTGGCATTCCCAAGTCCACTGACCACCCCAAAATAGGATCTCTATCGACGCCATCCAACGGCCATCAGCGGTTGGACAGCATGTGGATGATGATTTCGTAGGTTTTTGAGGCTTCCTCCAGGCGGTCGAGTTTTACCAAGCTCGCGGCCATATTAAGATGTGCTTGAATAAGATCTGATTTATTAAGGTTGGTCATTTGCGTGATGCGTTTAAAAAATGAAAACGCCTGACTGTAATTTTCAGAAGAAAAAGCACCGAGTCCAAGTGTCCTAAGTTCATCAAGAGAGTAATTTTCTTCATTTAAAGATTCAATATTGTAATAATCTTCTTTTATTGTAGGGTGCGCGGTCATTTCTGATTGACATATTGTTTCCGCTGAAATCTCGTTTTTGTCTGATAGGGATGGTTTTGGCGATATATCTTGTTCGACTTTATTCTTTATTTTCTCTATTGCATCAGCGTTTTCTTTCGCCCTTTCTCCCTGAGCGATCATATCTCTGATCATGGGTTCGATCGCCGATCTCAGATCGTGTTCCGTTTTCGCCAGAAGGGGGTTCGCGTTGGCCTTCAACCACTCATCGGCTTGCTCTTGGGCGTGGCGACCGGCGTTTTTATATGCGAAAAAGCCCGTAGTGGCCGCTCCCAAACAAAAGAAGGTGAGCAAGAGGCCAAGAAGCGAGAGGATCTGGTCGAGATGGGCGTTGTTGCCCTCGACCAGGGATCGATTGGCGCTGATCTGCTTATCGAAATCGTCGATGCGTTGGCTCAGGCGTTTCAACTCGCCCCGCAGGTCCAACTCCAGGCGGTCGCTGGTCAAGGCAACTTGGTCGCCGGGGCTGTTTGCCTGGGCCGGTTCTTCGGGCCTGAGAGTCGTCTCCGGGGAAGACCGGGGGGTGTCCTGCGCCCAAGTTATGGCGGCGCTCCCGATGATCGCCAGGGTAAACGCCGCCGCCCTTTTCCAGGCTTTCCCGCTCATGTCGTCCCCGATCGTCGTCACGCCTTCGCCTACCGTTTTGCAAGGTATCGCGGGGGTGGCGAGGGGAGGAGAGGGGGATTTCCTCCAGGGGTGCCTTGGCACCTTCGTCGTTCTGGAAAGAGAGATGGCCGATTTGAAGCAAATCTCCGAGCGATCTGAACCAGACCGCGACGACGATTTGCTTCAATATCCGTCTGTTAGAGCGGTGAGCGGGGACCAAGTTTCAGGCCCACCGTCCTAGCTAATCGCCTCGACCAAGCGCGTGACCGCCTCGCGGAACATCGGGTTGGTCAGGCGGCCGGTGTTCTGGTTGTAGCGCGAGCAGTGATAGCTTTCGCCCAGCAGCAGGCCGCCCGGCATCGGGTGCAGGGCGCCATGGGCGAAGGGGTGGGCCTTCAGGGGTTGGCCGAGCGTGCGCAAGATCGCCTCGTGGGCGACGCGGCCCAAAGCCAGGATGCCGCGTAGGGCCGGCATCGCGGCGATTTCCGCCGCCAGGAACGGCCGGCAGGCGACCTGTTCTGGGCCGGTCGGCTTGTTTTCAGGCGGCACGCAGCGCACGGCGTTGGTGATGCGCACGTCGATCGGCGTCAGGCCGTCATCGGCCCGGCGGTCGAAAACCCCGGTCATCAAACCAAGATCGATCAAGGTGGCATAGAGCAGGTCGCCGGCGTAATCGCCGGTGAAGGGCCGGCCGGTGCGATTGGCGCCGCGCACGCCGGGCGCCAAGCCGACCACCAGCAGGCGGGCGCCCAGCGGACCGAAGGAGGGGACCGGGGCATTCGCCCAGTCGGGAAAATCGCGGCGCAGGGCCAGCCGATAGGCGACCAGTCGCGGGCACCGGGGGCAATCGACCCCCGGCGCCTGGGGATTACACGCTGTCATTGTCGTTTAACGTCTCGAAAGCCATCCTTACTTGGGCATATACTGATCGATCTGGTCGTCCTCGTCCTCGTCGTCCTCATCGTCCTCGTCATCATCGTCATGATGGGACGCGGCGAGGGCGGAGGGCGGCGGCTCGCGGTGCAAGGGCGCCCGGGCGATGCTGGGTTCGAGATCAAGGAGTTCGATGAAGGTATCGGCCTGACGGCGCAACTCGTCGGCGACCATCGGCGGCTGCGAGCGCACGGTGCTGACCACGGTCACCCGCAGGCCCTTGCGCTGGACCGCGTCGACCAGCCGGCGGAAATCGCCATCGCCCGAAAAAAGAACGATATGGTCGAGATGGGGCGCCATTTCCATGACATCGATGGCCAATTCGATGTCCATATTGCCTTTGATCTTGCGTCGGCCGGTGGCGTCGGTGAATTCCTTGGTCGGCTTGGTGACCATGGTATAGCCGTTATAGTCCAGCCAGTCGACCAGCGGGCGGATCGGGGAATATTCCTGATCCTCCACCAGGGCGGTATAATAAAACGCCCGGATCAGCCGGCCCTTGGCGGCGAAGAGCTCAAGCAGGCGCTTATAGTCGATATCGAAACCCAGCGCCCTGGCGGCGGCGTAGAGATTCGAACCGTCGATGAACAGGCCGATTCGCTCCTGGGGATAAAAGATCATTAGATAGCCTCACACAAAAAAAGAATTATCATTATCCAGTATTGGAAAGTAGACACACCTTATAAATCAGCGGGTCCTACCGCCCAATTACGTAAGCGTTTTGTGGGCGCGCTGCAAGCACGGCCTTCCAGGAGAAATCGCTCGATGATCTATATCGCTCTCGGCGCCAATCTGGCCGGTCCGGCCGGCTCGCCCAGGGATACACTTGACGCGGCGTTGGTCGCCCTTGAGGACGCCGGAGTGGTGGTCGCCGCCCGCTCCGCCTGGTATCGGACGAGCCCGGTTCCACCGTCCGATCAGCCCGATTACGTGAACGGCGTGGCCCGTCTGGTCACCGACCTCGACCCCGTCGCCCTGCTCGGGCTGCTTCATCGCCTTGAGGATCAATTCGGGCGTCGGCGCGGCGAGATCAATGCCGCCCGCACCCTTGATCTCGATTTGCTTGATTATGACGAGCTGCGCCGGACCGGGGCGCCGCCGCTGCTGCCCCATCCGCGCATGGCCGAGCGCGGTTTCGTTTTATTCCCCTTGCGCGAGATCGCGCCCGACTGGCGCCACCCGGTTCTTGACCAACCGATCGACACCCTGATCGCCGCCCTTGCCGCCGATCAGGCGGCGGAACGTTTGTAATCGGTCGATCTGGTTGCAAACCGCCGGCCTAGTCTCTATATATGCCGGTCCCCCGGGCAGCTTTGCGCCGCCCGGACCGTCCCCCTGACCTTACGCTTTCTGGAGGGTTTGCATGGCCCGCGTTACCGTCGAGGACTGCGTCCTCAAGATCCCCAATCGGTTCGAACTGGTGCTGGTCGCCGGCCAGCGGGCGCGTGACATCTCGGCCGGATCGGCCCTGACCGTGGATCGTGACAACGATAAGAACCCGGTCGTGTCGCTGCGCGAAATCGCCGATGGCACCGTTGATATCCCCAATCTCAAGGAAGCCGTCATCCAGGGGCTGCAAAAGCACGTCGAAATCGACGAGCCCGAGGAAGACGATTTCGACGCCATGGGCCTCGATCGCGATCTGATGCCCGGGGTCGCCCTGGCCGAGGATGACGACACCCTGGAAGCCGACGGCCTGACCATTCACGATGGCGCCGATTCCGATCTCGACCTGTCCGATGACGCCGGCCAGGACACCGATGAGGCGGACGAAGACTAGGGAGGGACGGGGCAGGGACGCGTGCGGAGGAGGCGGATGATGATCGGGCGCCATGACGCCATCGGTTCCGTTTCCCTTCGTCCCCCCTTCGCCCGATCCCTGTTCGTTCTCGCGGGGCCCTGCGCACCCATCGGGCCGGGAGCGGGGCGGAGGACATGGCCATGATGCGCCAGTTCGAACTGGTCGAGCGGGTCAAGGCCTATGACCCCAACGCCAACGAGGATCTGCTCAACCGCGCCTACGTCTACGCGATGAAGATGCATGGCTCGCAATTGCGGGCCTCGGGCGATCCCTATTTTTCCCATCCCATTGATGTCGCCGGGATCCTGACCCGCTATAAGCTCGACTGCGCCTCGATCATCACGGCGCTGTTGCACGACACCATCGAGGACACCGAGGCGACGCTGGAGGATGTCCGCCAGCTTTTCGGCAATGATGTCGCCCGTCTCGTCGATGGGGTGACCAAGCTCACCCGTATCCAGATCTCCTCCGACCACGCCAAGCAGGCCGAGAATTTCCGCAAGCTGCTGCTGGCGATGAGCGAGGACATCCGCGTCCTGATGGTCAAGCTGGCCGACCGCCTGCACAACATGCGGACGCTGCATTTCATCCGCAAGCCGGAGAAGCGCGCCCGCATCGCCCTTGAGACCATGGAGATCTACGCGCCGCTCGCCGAACGCATCGGCATGGCCGAGATCAAGGAGGAACTCGAGGATCTGGCCTTCCGCGAGCTCTATCCCGACGCCAAGGAAGGCATCGAGGCGCGGCTGACCTTTCTGCGCGAGCAGGGCGGCACCCTGGTGCCCAAGGTCATCGATCAGCTCAAGGCCGCTTTGGCCGAGCACGGACTGACCGCCGAGATCACCGGGCGCGAAAAGACGCCCTATTCGATCTGGCAGAAGATGAAGCGCAAGAACATCTCGTTCGAGCAGCTGTCCGACATCATGGCCTTCCGCATCACCGTTGAAAACCTTGAGCAATGCTATCAGGCGCTGGGCATCATCCACGCCTCCTATCCGATGATCCCCGACCGCTTCAAGGACTATATCTCGACGCCCAAGCGCAACGGCTATCAGTCGATCCATACGGCGGTCATCGGGCCCGAACGCCTGCGCATCGAAATCCAGATCCGCACCGCCGAGATGCATTCGGTGGCCGAACTCGGCGTGGCCGCCCATTGGTCCTATAAGCAGGGCTCGCCGGTCATGGATGGCCGGCAATATCGCTGGATCCGCGAGTTGCTCGAAATTCTCGAGCATACCTCCAGTCCCGAGGAATTCCTTGAGCATACCAAGCTCGAGATGTTCAGCGATCAGGTGTTCTGCTTCACCCCCAAGGGTGATCTGATCGGCCTGCCGAGCGGGGCGACGCCGGTCGATTTCGCCTATGCGGTCCATACCCAGGTCGGCGACCGCTGCGTCTCGGCCAAGGTCAATGGCCGGCTGGTGCCCCTGCGCACGCCCCTGCACAACGGCGATCAGGTGGAGATCGCCACCTCGAAGGCGCAGACGCCCTCGCCCGAATGGGAACGCTTCGTCGTTACCGGCAAGGCGCGGGCCCAGATCCGCAAATTCGTGCGCTCGCAGCGCCGCGACCAATATCTGATCCTCGGGCGCCAGTTGCTCGAACGGGCCTTCAAGGCCGAAAACTACGAGATGACGGAAAAGGGCCTCGACGGAGTCCTCAAGAAATTCCGCGCCGATAGCGTCGAAGATCTGATCGTCGATGTCGGCGAGGGCCAGTTGCCGGCCCGCGAGGTCGTGCAGGCGGTCTATCCCGGCCTCAAGATGGTTCCCAAGCTGGCCGCCGTCGTCACCCTGGGGCGGACCAAGAAGCCGCGGGCCAGCGACGACCACAGCTTCAAGATCAAGGGGATGATCCCCGGCATGGCGTTACATTTCGCCAAATGCTGTCACTCGCTGCCCGGGGACCGCATCGTCGGCATCGTCACCACCGGCAAGGGCATCACCATTCACACCATCGATTGCGACCAGCTCGAGCAGTTTTCCGACGAGCCCGAGCGCTGGCTTGATCTGGCCTGGGATGCCGAGGCCGATAGCCAGGTTCACGTCGGCCGGGTCAATGTGGTGGTCGCCAATGAACCGGGCAGTCTTGGCGCCCTGACCACGGTGATTGCCAAGAACCTGGGGAATATCACCAATCTCAAGATCACCAATCGGCAGCAGGATTTCTTCGACATGATCGTCGATGTCGAGGTCAAGGATGTCCGTCACCTGACCAACATCATCGCCGCCCTGCGCGCCACATCCGCCATCAATTACGTCGAGCGCGCGAGGCACTAAGGCCATGCTGTTCAACAGGCGCGTCAAGCCCTCCCTCGGCGCCCGGATCAAGGCGTTCTTCCTGCCCCGCACCGGCTGGAAGCGGTCGGCGCGCTATATCGGCCACCGGGTCGCCCGGCTGCCCGGCACCCCGGCGTCGATCGCCACCGGCTTTGCCTGCGGCGCCGCCTCGGCGATGACGCCCCTGATGGGAATCCATATCGTTTTCGCCGCCCTGATATCGTGGATGCTGGGCGGTAATATGATCGCCTCGGCCATCGGCACGGCGATCGGCAATCCCTGGACCTTCCCGGTGATCTGGGTCGGCACCTATGAATTGGGATCGATGATCCTGGGCAGTCAGGCGCAGGGCGAGGCGGTGAACTTCGCCTTGCTGTTTGGTCACATGGTCCGGGCGCTGGTCCATCTCGATGGCGCCGCCTTCATGGCCGATGTGATGCCGGTGCTGCTGCCGATGCTGGTCGGTTCGCTTCCTTTGGCCATTCTCGCCTGGATCATCACCTATTGGCCGGTCAAGCGCGCGGTGGCGGGATACCAGCATGCCCGCGTTCTGCGCCGCCATCGCAAGGCGCGGATCCGCGAGGAGAAGTTGGCCGCCGCCGAAGGCGGCGTGCCGCTGTCGCGACAGCAACCCTGATCCCCCTTGGGCCCCTTAAGGAGAGAACGATGAGCCGGGTGTTGAGGCTGGGTGTGAACATCGACCATGTGGCGACGATTCGCAACGCCAGGGGCGGGGACCATCCCGACCCGCTGCGCGCGGCCAAGATCGCAGCAGAGGCCGGGGCCGATGGCATCACCGCCCATCTGCGCGAGGATCGCCGCCATATCGGCGATCGCGATATCGCCCGCCTGCGTGACGAGATCGATCTGCCGCTGAACCTGGAAATGGCCGCGACCGCCGAGATGCTGGCCATCGCCCTGCGCCATCGCCCCCATGCCGCCTGCATCGTGCCCGAAAAGCGCGAGGAGCGGACGACCGAGGGCGGGCTGGACGTTGTTGGCGGGGCCGTCCATCTGGCGCCGATCATCACAGCCCTGGGCGAGGCCGGGGTGCGGGTGTCGCTGTTTATCGAACCCGATCTCCGCCAGCTCGACGCCGCCCGCGCCTTGGGCGCTCCGGTGGTGGAACTCCATACCGGCGCCTATTGCGACGCCGCCGCCGGTCCGGCGCGCGAGGCCCAGTTCCTGCGCATCGACAAGGCGGCCCGCCATGCCCAGGCCCTGGGGCTGGAATGCCATGCCGGCCACGGTCTGACCTATGACACGGTCGAGCCGGTGGCGGCGCTGCCCGCCATCGCCGAGCTCAATATCGGCCATTTCCTGATCGGCGAGGCGATCTTCGTCGGCTTGCATCAGGCGATCGCCCGCATGCGCGCCCATATGGACGCGGCGCTGCGCGGCGGGGTGGCGGCGTAAGCGGCGCGCTCCGCTGGCGGGGGGACCCCATGCCAGCCTTGACATTGGCCGGGCGCGGGGGCTTCATCTGGCGGCCGGACTCCGTCGAGGAGGCCGCGTTCAGCTTTATCCAATTGGTCCGAAAGATTTCCTCATGAGCAGAAAAAAGGGCGGGGGCCTGGGCGAGACGATCAAAACGGTCGTCTATGCCTTTCTGATCGCCATCGTCATCAGAACATTCGCCTACGAACCCTTTCGCATTCCCTCGGGGTCGATGATTCCGACCCTGCTGGTGGGCGATTATCTGTTCGTGTCGAAATTCTCCTATGGCTATTCGCGCTTTTCCTTCCCGATGGGGATCATTCCCTTTAGCGGGCGGGTGTTGGGCGATGTGCCCAAGCGCGGCGATGTCGTGGTCTTCAAGGAGCCCAACGATACCTCTGTCGATTTCATCAAGCGGGTGGTCGGACTGCCCGGTGATCGGATCCAGGTGATCGACGGCATCTTGAACGTCAACGGCGAGCCGGTGCGCCGCGAGCGGACCGAGGACTTTGTCCAGCGCGAAGCCGGCGGCAGCGTGCTGCGCCTGACCCAATATCAGGAAACCTTGCCCAACGGCGTGGTCCACCCCATTCTCGAGATCCATGGCGATACCTATTTTCTCGATAACACCCGCGAGTTCCGGGTGCCCGAGGGCCATTATTTCATGATGGGCGACAACCGCGACAGCAGCCAGGACAGCCGGGCGACGGTGGGCTTCGTGCCGGCCGAGAATCTGGTTGGACGGGCCGAGTTCGTGTTCTTCTCGCACGATGGATCGGCGGCGATCTGGCAGGTCTGGAAATGGCCCTTCGCCATTCGCTGGGACCGCTTCTTCCATTCGATCGATTAAGGACGCCTGCGTGGTGGGATGGTTTGTTTTGTTGACGGGACGGCGTAAGGCCTGTCCCGTCTTTTGTCGGTTTTTCCGGGTTTTGGAGGGTCCATGGCCCGCGACCTGAACGCTCTTCAGATCGCCCTGGATCATCGGTTCACCGACCCCGCCTTGTTGGCGCGCGCCCTGACCCACCGTTCGCGCGAGGGCAGGCCGAGCTACGAGCGCCTGGAGTTTCTGGGCGACCGGGTGTTGGGGCTGGTGGTCGCCGAGATGCTGTACGCCCGCTTCCCGACCGAGGACGAGGGCGCCTTGGCGCGCCGTCACGCCAGTCTGGTTCGCCAAGACACGGTGGCCCGTGTCGCCCAGAGCGTTGGCCTGGGCGAGTTGATGGAGCTGTCGCGGGGCGAAGAGGAATTGGGCGGGCAGTTCAATCCCTCGCTGCTCTGCGATGTCTGCGAAGCGGTGCTGGGCGCGCTCCATCTCGATGGCGGCTACGCCAAGGCCCAGCGCTTCGTCGAAGCGCGCTGGGCGCCCTTGATGGCCGAAGACCTGACCCCGCCCAAGGACGCCAAGACGGCCTTGCAGGAATGGGCCCAGGGACGGGGCCTGCCGCTGCCCACCTATGCGGTGGAAGGGCGGGACGGTCCGCCCCACAAGCCGATGTTCACGGTGAGCGTGACGGTCAAGGATAACGGCTCGGAAAGCGCCCTGGGGGCCTCCAAGCGGCTGGCCGAACAGGCCGCCGCCCAAAGGCTTCTTGATCGTCTGGCCTGATCAGGACCGACAGGGGTGTGAAAGCCGCGTTCGATGATCCCCATTGGACGCGGTTTGATTTAGATTGAACGGGAGACCGAGCGGTGATCGGCCCGCGGTCCGGGCGGATCGCCGTCTTCGGGGGCCATCGCGCTATCGCCGGGCCGCTAAAGCCTGAAAGGGATGGGCGAATCGCGCCGAACCCGCGCCAAGCCAAGAGAAAAAAAGACGACATGACCGATTTGGATTGCCCTTCCCCCGCCGACTCTGCTCCGCCGCGCTGCGGCTTCGTCGCCGTCATCGGCGCCCCCAACGCCGGCAAGAGCACTTTGGTGAACCGACTGGTCGGTTCCAAGGTGACCATCGTTTCGCCCAAGGTGCAGACGACGCGCTCGCGGGTGCGCGGCATCGCCATGGTTGGCGAAGCCCAGGTGGTGTTCGTCGATACCCCGGGAATCTTCCAGCCGCGCAAGCGCTTCGATCGCGCCATGGTCGCCGCCGCCTGGGAAGGCGCCCTGGAAGCCGATCTGGTGTTGCTGGTGATCGATGCCCATAAGGGCATCACGGCCGAGGTCGAAGAGATCCTGACCAAGCTGAAAGCCACCGGCCGCCGGGCCCTTCTGGCGCTCAACAAGGTCGATGCCCTGGAACGCTCGCGCCTGCTTGAAATGGCCTCGCGCCTGGATGCGGCTTTGCCCTTTGAAAAAGTCTTCATGATTTCGGCGCTGACCGGCAGCGGCTGCGACGACGTGTTGGCATGGTTGGCCGAGCGGGTGCCCGCCGGCCCGTGGATGTTCCCCGAGGACGAGGTCTCCGATCTGCCCCAGCGTTTGCTGGCCGCCGAGATCACCCGCGAAAAGGTCTTCTTGCAGTTGCACGAGGAACTGCCCTATGCCGCCGCGGTGGTGACCGAATCCTGGCGCGAGCGCGCCGATGGTTCGGTGCGCATCGACCAGACGGTGCTGGTGCAGCGCGAAAGCCAGCGGGCGATTTTCCTCGGCAAGGGCGGCGCGCGGATCAAGGCCCTGGGCAGGGCCGCCCGCGTGGAGCTTTCCGAGATTTTGGAACGCCCGGTGCATCTGTTCCTTCACGTCAAGGTCAACGACCGGCTGTGGGACGATCGCGACCAGTATTCCGAATGGGGACTTGATTTCGATGTCTGAGCGGGGCGCGCGGTGAGCGGCGGCCTTAATCCCCTGGGGCTGGTTTTGCTGACGGCCGGAGTGGCGCAGTTCCTGGTGCTGGGCGGCCGCGCCCAAAGCCGTCTGCCGCGCTGGCTGGTGGCGCTCCTGGTCTTTTGCGGCATCCTCTGCCTGATGGCCGGGGTGGCGGTGCTGCTGGTCTAGCTGGAAAAGGTCGCCGTCGGGTGATCGAATGGAGCGATCGGGGAATCGTGCTGGCCGCCCGGCCCCATGGCGAGGATGGGGTGATCGTCAGCCTGCTGAGCGCCGGCCATGGGCGCCATTCCGGCATCGTCCGCGGCGGACGCGGCAAGCGGCTGCGCGCCGCCCTTCAGCCGGGATCCCTGGTTCAGGCCACGTGGAAGGCCCGCCTGGAAGATCATCTGGGCAGCCTTGTCGTCGAGCTTCTGGCCGGGGTGGCCGGGGGATTGCTGGATGATCGCGACCGGCTGGCCGCCCTGGCGGCGGCCTGTGCCCTGGCCGAAACGGTCTTGCCCGAACGCGCCCCCCAGGCCGATGTCTATGACGCGACCCTGGCGCTGCTCGACGCCCTGGCCGAGGGCGGGGAGGGCACCCCCCTGGTCTGGGCGGGGGCCTTCGTGCGCTGGGAAATCGGGCTGCTCGCCGCTTTGGGCTTCGGGCTTGACCTGTCATGCTGCGCCGTGAGCGGGGAGTGCGGCGATCTCGCCTATGTCTCGCCGCGCAGCGGCCGGGCGGTCGGGCGGGAGGCGGGCGCGCCGTGGCAGGCGCGGCTGCTTGCCCTGCCGGCCTTTCTGCTGTCGCCCGCCGAGGTTCCGGCGAACGCCCAGGCGGTTGGTGACGGCCTGCGCCTTAGCGGCTATTTCCTGGAGGGGCATGTTCTGGCGCCCCAGGGGCGGGGATTGCCCGCCAGCCGGCAGAGGTTTGTCGAACGGTTGCGCCGGTGGTCAGCGGCGGACCGGTGATGTCTATGGTGCGTTGAGAAAGAGGATCCGATCCCGATGAGCAAAGGCCCCGTTCCCGAACCCCTGGAGATCCGCGAAACGCCGCTGAGCGAAGCGCTCTCCGAGCGGTATCTGGCCTATGCGCTGTCGACCATCGTGTCGCGGTCGCTGCCCGATGTCCGCGATGGGTTGAAGCCGGTTCATCGGCGGCTGCTTTATGCCATGCGCATGCTCAAGCTCGATCCCGGCTCGGGGTTCAAGAAATGCGCCCGCGTCGTGGGCGATGTGATCGGCAAGTATCACCCCCACGGCGACGCCGCCGTCTATGAGGCGATGGTTCGCCTTGCCCAGGAATTCGCCGTGCGGTATCCGCTGGTCGAAGGCCAGGGCAATTTCGGCAATATCGACGGCGATAACGCCGCCGCCATGCGCTATACGGAAGCCCGGCTGACCGCCGTCGCCAGCGCCCTGATGGAGGGGCTGGACGACGACGCCGTCGATTTCCGCCCGACCTATGATGGCGAGGATCACGAGCCGGTGGTGATGCCCGCCGCCTTCCCCAATCTTCTGGCCAATGGCTCCTCGGGCATCGCCGTCGGCATGGCGACCAATATCCCCCCCCATAACGTCGGCGAGTTGTGCGAGGCGCTGCTGCATCTGATCAAGGTGCCGGCCTGTCCGCCCGAAGCCCTGCTGAGCTTCGTCAAAGGCCCCGATTTTCCCACCGGCGGCGTGCTGGCCGAGCATCCCCAGGCCATCGCCGAGGCCTATCGCACCGGCCGCGGCGCCATGCGGCTGCGCGCGCGCTGGGAAAAGGAAAATCTGAGCCACGGCCTCTATCAGATTGTTATCACCGAGATTCCCTATCAGATTCAGAAGGCCAAGCTGGTCGAGCGCATCGCCGAGCTGATCAACGGCCGCAAGCTGCCGATCCTTGCCGATGTCCGCGATGAATCCGCCGATGACCTGCGTCTGGTGCTCGAACCGCGCAACCGCACCGTCGATGCCGAGACCCTGATGGAGCAGCTGTTCCGGCTGACCGATCTGGAGATCCGCTTCAATCTGAACATGAACGTGCTTGATGGCGACGGCGTGCCCAAGGTGCTGGGCTTGAAGGAGGCGCTGGTCGCCTTTCTTGATCACCGGCTGGTGGTGCTTGGCCGGCGCTCGCGCCATCGCCTGGGCAAGATCGAACACCGCCTGGAGGTGCTGGCCGGCACCTTGATCGCCTATCTCAACCTTGACGAGGTGATCCGCATCATCCGCGAGGAGGACGAACCCAAGCCGGCGCTGATGGCGGCCTTTGGCCTGAGCGATGTGCAAACCGAGGCCATCCTCAATATGCGGCTGCGCTCCTTGCGCCGGCTTGAGGAGATGGAGATCCGCCGCGAGCATGACGCGCTGTCGGCCGAGAAGGCCGGGCTGGAGGCCCTGCTCGCCGACGAGGGGCTGTGCTGGAAGGTGATCGCCAAGCAGATCCGCGAGACCCGCAAGACCTTTGGCGGCGATACCGCCCTGGGGCGGCGGCGCACCGAACTGGGCAGCGCGCCGACGGCGGTGATCGTGCCGATCGAGGCGCTGGTCGAGCGCGAGCCGATCACCGTCTTGCTGTCGGAGCGCGGCTGGCTGCGCGCCGTCAAGGGCCATCAGGAGCCGGGCGAGGAGAACAAGTTCAAAGAGGGCGACGCCCTGCTGCTGGCGCTCCACGCCCAGACCACCGACAAGCTGCTGATCCTCGACAGTACCGGACGCTTCTTTACCCTGCCCGCCGATAAGCTGGCGCGCGGTCGCGGCTTTGGCGAACCGGTGCGGCTGATGCTCGATCTGCCCAATGACGCCGATATCGTCAGCCTGCTGGTCCACGATCCGGCGCGCCGCCTGATCCTGGCGGCCAGCGGCGGCCGGGGTTTCGTCGTCGAGGAAAAGGACGTCCTGGCCCAGACCCGGGCCGGCAAGCAGGTGATGACCGTCGACGCCGGCGAGCGCGCCCTGCTGTGCCGCGAGGTGCGCGGCGACCATGTGGCGGTGATCGGCCAGAACCGTAAGCTGCTGGTCTTCCCCTTGACCCAGGTGCCGGTGCTGGCGCGCGGCAAGGGCGTCATCTTGCAGCGCTATAAGGATGGCGGCATCGCCGATATCAAGACCTTCGCCATCGCCGATGGCCTGACCTGGAAATCGGGCGAGCGGACGCGCACCGAAAGCGACCTGACCGCCTGGTTGGGCGACCGGGCCGGCCTGGGACGACTGCCGCCCCAGGGCTTCCCGCGCACCAACAGCTTCGGGCCATAAGGTGTTTAGGCGACTTGAATGTTCTGGTCCTGGCGGTGGAGGGTCACTTCGACCTCCATCGACAAGAAGGCGTTGCCCGGACCGGCGAAGCTGCCGGTGATCGGCACGGCTTGCGAGGGATCGCGGGTGACGGCCACCCGGATGAGGTTTTCGCCGCCGACCAGGGCGTTGGTCGGATCGAATTCCACCCAGCCGGCGCCGGGCAGATAGACCTGAAGCCACGCGTGGGTGGCGCCCGCGCCGACGGTGCCGCTGGCGTTCCGGCCGTCAAGGGCCGGATCATACAGATAGCCGCTGACGAAGCGGGCGGCCAACCCCAGCGAGCGCACCGCCTCCATCATCAGCAAGGCGAAGTCGCGACAACTGCCGCTGCCGCGCTCCAGGGTTTCCAGCGGCGTCTGGGTGCCTTCGGTATCGCGGGCGGCATAGCTGAACTCGGCCGAAATCGCCCGGTTCATCGCGCTCAGCATCTCCAGGGTGGCGGTTTCCCCCGGTTCGTCAAGGAAGCGCCGGGCCCAGGCGTCAAGCCGGTGGTCGGGATCGGGATAATGGCGCTCGTTGGTTCGCCCGAGATCGGCGACCAGATCGGCGTCATAGGTGAAGGGGAAGGTCTCGGCGTAAGCGGCGATCGGATAGGTTGGTTCGGACAGGCCGAAGTGGTCGAGCAGGATCTTGCTCTCGAAGCGCAGAAAATCGGTGCTGGCGCCTTGGAAGTCGGCGATGGTGATCGAATTGCCAAACACGTCGTGCATCCAGCGCACCTCGGCGACCGGGCTCAAGACCAGCGTGGCCTCGACGATATGCAGGTCGTGGCTATCGCGCGGGCGGAACATCATCTTGTGTTCGCCAAGCGTGACCGGCGCGCCGTAGCGGTAGGTGGTGACGTGGGTAAGGGCGATGCGCGTCATGATGGGGGCCATCCCTTTGGAAAACCGCTTCGGGACCGATCCAACGTCCGGGCCTGCCAGTCGATCCGCCCAACGCCCGGATGGCGGCGAATTAGCCCTTAATACTCGAACGGCAGTGACCGGGCGTTCCAGAAAGCCTGATCGGAGAGCTGGGCCCAGGTCAGGGCCTTGCGGCGGAAGGCGGTGTAATGGTCGTAGATCCGTCGGGTTTCCGGGGAATCCGCCGCCGCCGCCCGCACGACCCGACCCGCCGTCTTGCCCAGTTCCAGCAGAACCTGGGTGGGGAAGGCGCGCAGTTGCACCCCGTGATTGGTCACCAGGGTATGCAGGGCGTCGCCGTTGCGGGCGTTGTATTCGGCCAAGCTAAAGGCGTGTTCGGCGCCGCAGGCGGCCTCGATGATCGCCCGCTCCTGGTCGGACAAGCCGCGCCAGACCCCGAGATTGATGCCGACGGCCAGCGAGGTTCCGGGTTCGTGGAAGCCCGGATAGTAGTAGTAGCGGGCGACCTTTTGCAGATCGAGCGCCAGATCGCTCCACGGGCCGATCCATTCCGCCGCGTCGATGGCACCATCGCGGAGCGCGTCGTGGATCTGGCTGCCGGGCAGCGCTACGGGCACGGCGCCAACCTCTTTGAGGATGCGCGCGCCCAGGCCGGGAATGCGCATGCGCAGGCCCTTGAAATCCTCGACCCGTTTGATTTCCTTGTTGAACCATCCGCCCATCTGCACCCCGGTCGCCGAGGCGAGCATCGGCTTGATGCCGTAAGGGGCCGACAAGGCGTCCCACAGCGCCTGGGCTCCGCCATGGTGGATCCAGGCGCTGGTTTCGATCGCCGTCAGGCCGAAGGGAACGGCGCAAAAGAAGTTGAAGGCGCTGGAGCGGCTTTCCCAATAGGTTTCGGCGCCGTGGTAGAGATCGGCCGTGCCATTGGCCACGGCCTCGAAGGCCTCGAAGGCGGGAACCAGTTCGCCGGCGGCATAGACGGTGATCGACAAGCGCCCCCCACTCATCGTGCGAACCCGGGCGGCCAGCCGGCTGGCGCTTTCGCCCAGGCCGACATAATCCTTGGGCCAGGTCGTGACCATTGTCAGGGTTTTGGCGCCGTTGGCCAGGGCCGGGCGGGAAAGGCCGTCTAAGGATAGTCCTCCCGTCGCGGCGGCGGCGGAAGCCGAAAGGAACTCTCGTCGATCCATGAAACACTCTTTCGCTGCGCTGCCGGAAAAGGGGTATCGACAATCACCCAAGGATCAGCCGGCGCGCCCGAAGGATCAGCCCGGGCGGCCGCGTTCGTCAAAGGCGATCCAGCCGCGCCGACCGAAGACCTCAAGGGGCTGAAAGCGCTCTTTGTAGGCCATCTTCGAGCTTTCAGCGATCCAGTAGCCGAGATAAACGTGGTCGAGGTCGCGGCGCACGGTTTCGTCCACCATCCACAAGATCATCCAGGTGCCAAGACCCCGGCTTTGGGGCAGGGTGGTATTGAAGAACGAATAGACCGCCGACAGGCCGTCGCTGAGATGGTCGATCAGGCAGGCGGCGACCAATTCGCCCCCGGCCTCGCGGAATTCGGCGATCGAGGTCGAGATCGGGCTGTCTTCGACCATCGAGCGGTAATCGAAAAACCCCATCAGCGCCA
Source organism: Rhodospirillum rubrum ATCC 11170 (assembly GCF_000013085.1). Classification (NCBI taxonomy): domain Bacteria; kingdom Pseudomonadati; phylum Pseudomonadota; class Alphaproteobacteria; order Rhodospirillales; family Rhodospirillaceae; genus Rhodospirillum; species Rhodospirillum rubrum. The sequence goes on along the minus strand of NC_007643.1, from coordinate 2,144,018 downwards.
TATCGCTTTCGCCATGGCGGGCCTGCTGGTACTGCGAGAAAAGATGGAACTGCTCGACCGTGGCCCGGGCCGGCACGTATTCCGCCGTCACCCCGGCATTGGCGCGGACGATGCGGCGGAAGGATTTGTTTTTCACGAAGGCGCGGGCGCGGATGCGGACAGGGACGCAGGCCGTGCAGCCCGGGCAGACCGGGGCATAGGCGATGGTGTGGCTGCGCCGAAACCCGGCGCGCGACAGGCTTTCGTGAAGCCGTTCGGCTTCCGGGCCGGTCAGATCGGTCACCATCTTGCGTTCCAGATGCCCTTCCAAGTACGGGCAAGGCATCGGGGCGGTGGTGAAGAAGAAATGGGGCCGATTGATGGGTCCCTGGTCCATAGGGCACAACTCTTCTACAGCGCGGCGTGTTTCAACAACCGCCAGATCACGAGTCTACGCGTCCTTGTCCCCTGTGAAAAGAATATCCTCCGCCGACGTCCCTCGATCGAAAACCAGAGGGGAGCGGCCGGTGCGGTTGACAACCACGGTTCCGGCCAGAAAATCGTGGAGACAGCGGCGTTGGCGGTTGGTCAGGGCGACCAGGGTGATCACCCAGCCGGTTATGCTGCCCAGGGTATAAAAGGTGATGGCGTTGATCGCCGCCTGCCCCAGGCTGGGGCGACCGCCGCTGATCGAGCGCACCGAGAGATCCATCATGCGCTGGCCGAAGGTGGCCGACCACGGGCCGGCGATCAGCAGGCTGTGATAGGCGACGGGCACCAGGGCCAGGATGATGGCGACCAGCGGCGACAAGATCCCCAACGACAGCAGCGAGGCCAGCGACAAGACCAGCAGCACCGGCAGATAGAGCAGGGCGATGCACAGCACATCGATAAAGAAGGCGATGACGCGTTTGACCATCACGCCATCGGCATCGGCCGCGTCGGCGTCCAAGGGGGCGGGGGGCGGCCTCATCGCGGGGCCGCTCCGGGACCGCCGTCGGCGGGCGCCAGGATGCTGGGCGGCTTGGGGCCGCTCAGCGGGTCGGCGGGCGCCGCCCCGCCATTACCGCCGCCGGCCGCCCCTTCGGCATAGAGCGAGCGATCGCGCAGCAAGGTGATGGCGATCCGGCGGTTGCTGGGGGCCTTGGGGTCGTCGGCGAGCAGGGGTTCGGTTTCGGCCTTGCCGACCACCCGGTCGACGCGGTCCTCTTTCAGGCCATTGGCCAGCAACACGCGGCGGCTGGCCAGGGCGCGGTCGGCCGACAGCTCCCAATTGCCATAGCCCGAGGGGTCGCTATAGGGGGGGGCGTCGGTATGGCCCGAGATCGAGATCTTATTGGGAACGTCGGCCACCGCCTTGGCCACCAAAGCCAGCAGATCGCGGGTATGGGGCAGCAGGGCGCTTGAGCCGGTGGGGAACATCGACAGCCCCTCGCGGTCGATCAACTGGATGCGCAGACCCTCGGGCGTGTTGTCGATCAGCAAGCTGTTCGACAGCGCCTGGAGCGAGGGGACGGCCTGGATGGCCTGACGCAGCTCGGTGGCGGTCTTGTTGAATTCCTCTTGCTGGCGCTTTTCCTCGGCGGCGGCCAACTGCTTGTCGGTCGGTTCGACCCCAAGCTTGCCCAGCCCCTCCAGATCGCCCGCCGAGGCCCCCTTGCCTTCGCCCTTGCCGGCGTCGTCATCGCTGTCGCTGGCATCGACGCCCTCGTTGGCGTCGCTGAAATCCTGACCGCCGGCGCCGATGGTCGGCGGCGGCAGGGTCAACTGCACGGCCGGTGACGAGGAATTGGACTGGCTCGCCCCTTCGCCCAGCACCTGACCGCCAAGAACGCCGCCGGCGCCGCTTGGGCTTTGCGAGACCGCCGTCGGGGCGAAATAATTGGAGATGCCGACCAGTTGCTCCTCGGTGACCGAATTGAGCAACCAGAGCAGCAGGAAGAAGGCCATCATCGCCGTCACGAAGTCGGCATAGGCCAGCTTCCAGGCGCCGCCATGATGGGCGTGACCGCCCTTTTTGATCCGCTTGATGATGATCGGTTGGTCGGCCACCGGCGCCTCGTTTCTTGGGATCGCGGCCCGCTACGGTGTGTGGCGGGGGACTTAATCCGACAGGTTGGTTACGGTGTCTTCGACTTCGGCGAAGCTCGGCCGCACCGAGGGCGGCAGGGTCTTGCGGGCGAATTCGATGGAAACCTGCGGAGCATAGCCCTGCATATGGGCGAGAATGCCCGATTTCATGCAGTGCAGATATTGGGTCTGGTTGTTGAAGACCGCTTCGATCGCCCGGCCGAAGGGCGCGAAGAAGCCGTAGGACAGCAGAACACCCATGAAGGTGCCGACCAGGGCGGCGCCGATCAGATGGCCAAGGACCTCGGGCGGCTCGGTGATCGACCCCATGGTATGGATGACGCCGAGAACGGCGGCGACAATACCAAGGGCTGGCATCCCATCAGCCATATTCACCATAGCCGATGGAATATTGTGGGCTTCGACGTGATGGCTTTCGATCTCGGCCTCGATGATGGTCTCGACCTCATGGGCGTTATTGGTGCCGAGCGTCAAAAGGCGGAGATAGTCACAAAGAAATTCAACGTTATGATGATCTTTGCTAAAAGCCGGAAACTTTTGAAAGATCGGGCTGTCCTCGGGCTTTTCGATATGGCTTTCCAAAGCCAGATCGCCTTTGGTCTTGGCCAGCCGGAATAGGGTGTAAAGCAGCGAGAGCAGCTCGAGATAGCTGGCCTTGTTGTGCTTGGGGCCCTTCATCATCGGCCCCAGGGACTTCAAGGTGCCGGTGAGGACGGTCTTGGGATTGCCGATCAGGAAGGCGCCCAGGGAGGCACCGAGAATGATGATGAATTCAAACGGTTGCCACAGGACCGCCAAATGACCGCCCGGAGCCGCATATCCCCCGATCACGCTGGCAATGACGATGATCGCGCCGATGATAATTAACATTGTCGCTCCGATCTGGAAGCCCGCGGTAAGGGCCCGCCCCCTTTCCATGTAGTCCTTCGTACAGTGGCGCGGTGCCTATCTCCAGTACTAAAAAAGCGTTGATAGTTCGTTGACGATCGCAGTTTGCCATCGCGAGAGGCGGAAATATCCCCAAAAATCGCCCGGGGTTTGCCATTTCCGCCGGTCAGGCCCAAATAATCCCGAACGTCCCTGTTCATTCAGATCCGGAGTCCTCCATGCCCTTCGACGACCGCGCATTCCGCAAAGCCCTTGGTTGTTTCGCCTCCGGGGTGACGGTCATCACCACCCTCGATGCCGCCCAGCGGCCGGTGGGGGTGACCGTCAGCGCCTTTTCCTCTCTCTCGCTCGACCCGCCCATGGTACTGTTTTGCCTTGGAAAATCCACCAGTAACCTTGAGGCGTTCCGTCAGGGGCCGGTCAGCATTTCCATATTGGCCGAGGGGCAACAGGATCTGTCGATTCGTTTCGCCAGCCGGGGGGTCGATAAATTCGCCGGGCTCGAGATGGATACCGCCCCGGGCGGCGTTCCCGCCCCCAAGGATGTCTTGGCGCGGCTCGACTGCGTCATCACCCAGACCATCGAGGGCGGGGATCATCTGATCGTGCTCTGCGCGGTCGAGGATCTTATCACCCGCACCGGTGGCCAACCCTTGGTCTATTTCCGGGGCAGCTATACCCAAGTCGGCGTGCTACCCGTCTGACCACAGGCGGGGCGGCCGCCCTCTTTAGCGGTCGCCCACCGGTTCGAGGATGAGATGGCCGCCCGAGGGGTCGGCGCCATCGACGGTGATCAGCGCGCCGCGCCGCCACAGATCGACCATGTCGCGGTAATGGGGGGACAGCGGGTGCCCGGACTGGCCGGTGGCCAGAATGAAACCCGGGGCGGCGATGGTGGCGAAATCGATCACGGCACGCAGGCCGGCGCCATGGACATGGGCGAAGGGGTCGGTCCGATCGCCGCCCCAACTGCCGCGCGACAGGGTGAAATCATCGCCCCCCGTCGCCGTTTCCAGGGTGGTCAGCTTGGCCAGAGCCGGCAGATAGCGAAACAGCGGGTGACGGAAATGGGCGCGGTGGACCTCGCCCCAGGTCACGGTGAAGGGATCGGCGCCGCCCAGGGACTCGACGAGGCCGCTTAGGGCCTCGTCGAGGGCCCGGGCCTTGAGACGGTCGCAGCCGGTAAGGCCTTCGGCGTCGGCCGCGGGGTCGCACCACGATCCCGCGCCATCAAGCGCCCGGTGCAGCACGGCCGGGTCCAGCCTTTCCCAGGCGGCGAAGGCCGGCCCCATCGCCGGGGCGAACAGCAGGCGATTGACGGCGACCAGCCAGGCGGTGGCGATCAGCGGTTCGGTGCGGTGCGCCCCCATGTCGAAGGACCAGCCGGGGTCGGCCAGCAGGGCATGGGCGCGGGCGACGGCCGAGCCCGCAGGGCGCAGGGCGGCGGGGAAATCAAGCAGGCGGGGCAACAGGGTTTCCAGGGCATGGGAGACCGTATCAAGCTGATAGAGCGCCATGTCTCGCGGGCCATGGTCATCGCGGTAAGCCAGCAGGCGGGCAAGGCGCGCCGCCCGATCCTCGCCCGGCCAGGCATCGATCAGGTAATGGGGATAATCCTCGCCGACGATGGCGCTGTTGGTGTTGTAAACAAAGCCGCTTGCCGGATCGCTTTCGGCGGGAAGATCCTCAAAGGGAATATAGCCGGTCCAGCGGCTGGTCGACGTCCAGCCCGTTTGCGGCAGCAACCCCGGCCCCCCGGCGCGCAGCGGCGTCAGCCCGGGCGAGAGCCGGCCGATGGCGCCCTCGGCGGTGGCGTAGATCAGGTTCTGCTGGGGCGATTGGAAGCCGCGCGCCGCCTTGCGCACCTCGTCGGCCGTGCCCGCCCGGTTGAGGGCGCGCAGCGCCAGCGCCGTTTGGTCATCGGGGCGCAACGCCGTGGCCGCCAGGGTCAGCGCCTCTCCCTCGCCGAGGGCGGCGTGGCCCAGGTCGGCCGAAGCGGCGGGCAGAACGTCCGAGATCACCGGCCCATGGCGCGAGGCGCGAACCTCCAGGGTTTCGCTGGGGGCGCCGCGCACGGCCAGGGTCTCGGTGCGCCGCAGCCAGGGTTCGGGGCCGTTTTCGGTCAGATAATGATCGGCATCGACGACGCGTTCGACGAACAGATCCATGGTGTCGGAATGGGTGGTGGTCAGCCCCCAGGCGACGCGTTCATTGGTGCCGATGACCGTCAGGGGAACCCCGGGAAAAGTCGCCCCGGTCAGGGTTCTTTCGGGGGTTTCAAGGCGCGCCAGATACCATTGAATCGGCGCCTGAAACCCCAAGTGGGGATCGCTGGCGAGCAGCGGCTGGCCGCTGGCGGTCTTGCCGCCGCCGACCGCCCAGGCGTTCGAGGCCAGGGTCGGGGCCAGGGCCTTGGGAAAGGCGGCGAGAAGCGCCAGGGCGGCCTCCCCCGACAGCGGCGCGGCGGCGGGACGGGCGGCGACATCCGATCGGCCAAAGGCCGGCCACAGGCTTTTCAGGCGCTCGGGCGACAGGCTTTTGGCCAAGGCGGCGCGCACCAGTTCCTCTTGCCAATCGGCGGAAAGCCACAGGCCCATCAACCGGCCCCAGACCAGCGAATCGACGGGCCGCCAGGGCTCGGGCCGGGCCAGCAGCATCAGGAATTCCGGGGGCGGGATCGTCCATTTCGCGCCGATGATCTGATTGACGCCGGCGCAATAGGCTTCCATCACCGCGCGCTCGTCGGCGGGCATCCGCCGGTAGGTCTCCGCCGCCAGGGCGTGCAGGCCCAGGGTGCGCATGAAGCGGTCGATGGGCAGGGCGCGGGGGCCGAGCAATTCGGCCATGCGTCCGGCCCCCAGGCGGCGCATGCCTTCCATTTGCCACAACCGGTCCTGGGCATGGACGACGCCCAGGGCGAAGGCGGCATCGCGGTCGTTGGCGGCGCGGATGGTCGGGATGGCGTAGCGGTCGCGGATGATGTCGATGGGGCCGGAAAGCCCGCCCCAGGTTGTGGACGAGCCCGGCCGTTGCGGATCGTCCACCGGCAGGGCGCCGCCGGTCGTCACCTCGATCCGGCCGCTGGTGCGCGGCAGCGATCCGGTCAGCGCCAGCCCAAGGACCAGGGCGGCGACAAGACCCAGGGCCACGGCGCCTAGGCCGAGACGGAGCATCCAGTGTCCAAGGCGCGTCATGGGGCCTCCTGGTGGCCGGGGTGGGAACGGCGGGCGCTTCGCCTTATCTGAGCGGAGCCCCCCACCAGCCACAAGGGACTTTGGCGGCGGAGGTCTGTTATGGTCGGCGATCACACCCCTATCGCTTTCACAGCCCCATTCGTTTCCAGAGAGGGTCATGATTTTTTCCCGCGCGCTTTCCCGCCTCTGCCTTGTCGTTCCGCTGATCGGGCTGTGCCTGACGGCGGTGCCTTCGGCTTACGCCCTGACCTTCAAGGCCGCCCATGGCCATGGCGACGGCATGGACGACGTCCGCCAAAGGGTGATCGAGGTGATGGCCAAGACCCTGGCCCAAAGCCGCAGCGGTCTGGCGATCAAGATCTACCCCCGGGGAAAACTGTTCGAACTGGAGGATCTGTGGACCGGCTTGACCGGCGGCACCCTGGAAATCGCCAATCTGCCTTTGGCGCGGCTGCGGGCGCTGGATCCGGTCTTCGCCGCGCCGACCCTGCCCGGGCTCGCCCAAAGCGTTGACGAGGCCTATGGACTGGCCGCCACGCCGATGATGGCGGCGGTGCGCGGCGCCCTCGCCCAGCGCGGCATGCGGGTTCTGGCCGATATCTGGCTGCCCGGCGCCCTGGTCTTTTCCGGCCGCTCTTGCTTGGCCGATCCACCGGCCCTGGCCGGGCGGACGGTGGCCGCCGGCGGGCGCCTGCTTGGCGATCTCGCCGTGGGGCAGGGGGCGCGGGCCAGCGCCCTGGACGAGGGGCGCGGCCGGGCGCTGCTGCGCGCCTTGCCCGATCTGGTGGCGGTGCTGCCCGAGGTCGATGTGCTGACCACCCTGTCCCCCGCGCCGCCGGCCTGCGTTCTGCTTGCCGAAGGCGCGGGCGCATGGTTCGATTATCAACCGGTGATCGTATCCGAGGCCGCCCTGGCCCGGCTGACCCCGGCCCAGCGCGCCGCCCTTGACGAGGCGGCGGCGGCGGCCGAGCTTTATGGCCGGCGGGCCCAGGACAAGGGGCCGCAGGCGCGCGGGGCGATCTTGGAAAAGCGCGGCCTGACCTGGGCGGTGCCGACGGCCGCCGAAGCCGAGGCCTGGGCCGCCCTGGGCAAGCCGCTGCTCTCTACCCTGGTCGGGCGGGGGACCTCGGCGGCGACAGCGCCGCCGGATCGGCCTTTGCCCGGTACCGTTCCGCCGGCGACCCCCGGGTCGTCCTTTCTCCGTGGCTTGGGACCGTAAGTGAGAGACCGATGACGAAACCCCTGCTTCAGCTTCAAGACAGCGTCGCCGTGCTGCGTCCCGAGGGCTTCCGCCATATGGCCTATGTGGAATGGCGCGGCGATCATGACGCGCCGCCGGCCTTTTGCGTTCATGGCCTGACTCGCAACGGCCGCGATTTCGACGCGTTGGCCCAGGCCCTGGCGGCGAGCCGGCGGGTGTTCTGCCCCGATGTTCTGGGACGCGGGCGCAGCGATTGTCTGACCGATCCGGCGGGCTATGCCAATCTCGCCTATGCCGCCGATATGGTGACGCTGATCGCGCGCGGCGGCGGCGGCGCCATCGATTGGGTGGGAACCTCGATGGGCGGGTTGATCGGCATGATCCTCGCCGCCATGCCGGGCAGCCCGATCCGCAGGCTGGTGCTCAACGATGTCGGGCCCTTCGTTCCGCAGGCGGCGATGGCGCGCATTCGCGACTATGTCGGCTATGACCCGGTTTTTGATACCCTGGCCGAGCTTGAAGCCTATCTGCGCAAGGTTCACGCCCCCTTTGGCCCGCTGAGCGATGGCCAATGGCGGACGATGGCCGAGCATGGGCATTGGCGGATCGAGGGGGGGCGCTACAAGCTGGCGCGCGACCCGGCGATCGCCGTGCCGATCAAGGCCGCTCCGCTGGCCGACGTTTCGCTGTGGCCGCTGTGGGATGCCATCACCTGTCCGGTGCTGGTGATTCGCGGCGCCGAGTCCGACCTGTTGACAGCCGAGACCGTGGCCGAGATGGCCGGTCGCGGGCCGGGCTGCACGGTGGTCGAAGTGGCCGGCGTCGGTCACGCCCCGGCGCTGCTGACGGCCGATCAGATCGCCCCGATCGTCGATTTTCTGGTGAAATGAGGGGCGTTAAAAAACGGCCTTGATCCAGGCCGTTAACCAGAAAAGCCGCGATGGGGGATAAGGCGGTTCCGCCCCGTCCCCCATCGCTCTCGAAAATCAGCGCGCCTTGAGCATCTTGGCCATTTCGACGGCGAAATAGGTCAAGACGGCATCGGCGCCGGCGCGTTTGAAGGCCATCAGGGTTTCTTCGATGGCCAGATCGCCCTTGAGCCAGCCGCGATCGATGGCGCCCTTGAGCATGGCGTATTCCCCGCTCACCTGATAGGCCAGGGTCGGCACGCCGAAGGTGGTTTTCACCCGGTGGATGATGTCGAGATAGGGCAGGCCGGGTTTGACCATGATCATGTCGGCGCCTTCCTCGATGTCGAGCGCCACTTCGCGCAGGGCTTCATCGGAATTGGCCGGGTTCATCTGATAGGTCTTCTTGTCGCCCTTGAGCGCCCCGCCCGAGCCGAGCGCGTCGCGGAACGGCCCGTAATAGGCGCTGGCGTATTTGGCGGCATAGGAACAGATCTGCACGCGGTCGAGGTCGTTGGCGTCCAGGGTATCGCGCAGGGCGGCGACCCGGCCATCCATCATGTCCGAGGGGGCGACGACATCGCAGCCGGCCTGGGCCTGGACCAGGGCCTGACGGCACAGCACCTCGACGCTTTCATCGTTGAGGATCTGACCATCGCGGACCAAACCGTCGTGACCGTCCGAATTGAACGGATCAAGGGCCACGTCGCAAATGACGCCCATGTCGGGCAGGGCCTTTTTAAGGGCCTGGACCGTGCGGCAAACCAGATTATCCGGATTGGCGGCCTCGGCGGCGTCGGGGGTCTTGAGGGCGGGATCGACGCAGGGGAACAGGGCGATCGCCGGAATTCCCAGGTCGAAGGCCTCCTTGGCCGCCTCGACCAGCAGATCGATGCTCAGGCGGTCGACGCCGGGCAGGCTGTCGACGGCCTGACGCGCCGAGCGGCCTTCGATAACGAAGACCGGCCAGATCAGGTCGGCGGCGGTCAAGGTGTTTTCGGCGAGCAGGCGACGGGACCAATCGTCCCGGCGCGGACGCCGCAGGCGGGTACGGGGAAAGCTGCCCAGATTGGGAATGGTGATGCTCACAACGACTCCAAGGCCTGTTTCAGGTCACCAATGATATCGTCGGCATGCTCGATGCCGATGGAAAGACGGACATACCCCTGCGAGACGCCGGTTGCAAGCTGGTCTTCGGCCGACAACTGCGAGTGGGTGGTGCTGGCGGGGTGAATGGCCAGACTGCGGGCATCGCCGATATTGGCGACATGGTAGAGCATCTTCAGGGCGTCGATGAAGGCGCGCCCGGCCTCCAGCCCGCCCTTCAGTTCAAAGCCGACCAGGGCGCCCTGGCCGTGGGCAAGCGCCCCGTCGCGCCGCCGCGCCAACTCGCCGGTCTGGACGCTGGGGTGGATGACGGTGGTGACCTGGGGGTGGGATTTGAGGAAATCGACGACCTTGAGGGCGTTTTCGCAATGGGCGCGCATGCGCAAGGGCAGGGTCTCCAGCCCCTGGATCAACAAAAAGGCGTTGAACGGGCTGAGCGCGGCGCCGATGTCGCGCAGCAAGATCACCCGCATGCGCAAGATATAGGCGATCGGCCCCAGGGGTTTGACCGCTTCGGTCCAGACCGCGCCGTGATAGCTGGGGTCGGGGTTGGTCAGGGTGGGGAAGCGCGCCCCATGGGCCTCCCAGTCGAAATTGCCGCCATCGACGACGATGCCGCCGATGCTGGTGCCATGGCCGCCGATGTATTTGGTCGCCGAATAGACGACGACGGCGGCGCCCAGGGCCAGCGGCCGGCACAGCACGGGGGCGGCGGTGTTGTCGACGATCAGCGGCACGCCCAGGGCCCGCCCGATGGCGGCGACCTCGGCGATCGGGAAGACGTGCAGTTTGGGATTGGGCAGGGTCTCGGCGTAATAGCAGCGGGTTTTTTCGTCGGTCGCCCGGCGGAAGGCCTCGGGATCGCTGGGATCGACGAAGCGCGCCTCGATGCCCATCTGCTTGAAGGTATTGGCAAACAGGTTCCAGGTGCCGCCATAGAGGTCGGTCGAGGTTACGAAATTATCGCCGGCCTGACACAGGTTGAGCACGGCGAAGGTGCTCGCCGTCTGCCCCGAGGAAACGGCGAGGGCGGCGACGCCGCCTTCAAGGGCGGCCACCCGCTGCTCAAGGGCGTCGCAGGTCGGGTTCATGATGCGGGTGTAGATATTGCCCAGTTCCTTCAGCGCGAACAGGTTGGCCGCCTGTTCGGTGTCGCGGAACTGATAGGAGGTGGTTTGGTAGATCGGCACGGCGACCGCGTTGGTGGCCTCGTCGCTGCGGTATCCGGCGTGAAGAACCAGGGTTTCGGGATGGGTGCTGTCGGTCGCCATGGATCGGCCTTTCGCGTAACGGAACGGATCGCCCGCCGCAAGGCGCGGGGGCCCTTCACTCAACCCCTGGCGCCGGCCGAATTCAAGATCAAAGACTGTTTACCGTGTTAAACCGCCCGGTACACCGTCATTCCCCTGTGAAAACCGCGAGGGGAGAGGGGGGGGAATTTTTGACGTTTACGTAAACGGAAGTTCCCGCCTTCCCATTACCCGACCAATCGGTATACTTCCCTTAAAAAAGAGCCAAGACCAAACGGTCCGGGCGCCAAGCGGATCCGGCTTCACAACGGGAGGGGTGTCGATGGATTTTCAACCCACGGCGGACCAAAAGCAGTTCCAGGAGTTGGCGCGCGGCTTTGCCGATGCCGAGATGAAACCCCGGGCCCGCGCCTGGGACGAGGGGGCGATCTTTCCGGTTGAAACCCTGCGGGCCGCCGCCGCCCTGGGCTTCGCCGGCATCTATGTGGGCGAGGAGTTCGGCGGGGCCGGGCTGACCCGCCTGGACGCCGCCCTGATCTTTGAAGAACTGGCGACCGCCTGCCCGTCGACCGCCGCCTTCTTGACCATCCACAATATGGCGAGTTCGATGATCGACCGCTTCGCCGGCCGGGATCTGCGGGCCCGCCTGCTACCCGGGCTGATGACGATGGAGCGCTTCGCCAGCTATTGCCTGACCGAACCGGGGGCGGGGTCCGATGCCGCTGCCTTGCGCACCCGGGCGGTGCGCGATGGCGACGGCTATCGGCTAAGCGGCCAGAAGGCCTTCATCTCGGGCGGCGGCCATAGCGATGTTTATGTGGTGATGGCGCGCACCGGCGAGGCCGGGGCCAAGGGGATCTCGGCCTTCGTCGTCGAGGCCGGCGCGCCGGGGCTGTCCTTTGGCAAGCCCGAGGCCAAGATGGGCTGGAAAAGCCAGCCGACCTGCGCGGTGATGTTCGATGATCTGCGCGTTCCCGCCAGCCATCGCCTGGGCGAGGAGGGCGAGGGCTTTCGCATCGCCATGATGGGGCTGGACGGCGGCCGGCTGAATATCGGCGCCTGTTCGCTGGGCGGAGCCAAGGGGGCTTTCGAAGCGGCGCTGGCCTATGTCAAGGAACGCCGGCAATTCGGCAAGGCCATCGCCGAGTTCCAGGCCACCCAGTTCACCCTGGCCGATATGGCGACCGCCCTGGAAGCGGCCCGGCTGCTGCTCCACAAGGCCGCCTGGCTGCTCGATGCCGGCGATCCAAGCGCCACCAGCTTTTGCGCCATGGCCAAACGACTGGCGACCGACACCGGATTTAGCGTGTGTGATCAAGCGCTTCAGCTTCACGGCGGCTACGGGTACACCAGTGACTATCCGGTCGAACGGCTGTTGCGCGATCTGCGCGTTCACCGGATCTTGGAAGGCACCAACGAGATCATGCGGGTGATCATCGGCCGCCGACTGCTGGCCGATTAGCAGATCCCCCGCTTCCCCTGCGTCAAGGACCCGTGATGAGCGACGACGACATCCTGTTTGAGCAAAAGGGCGCCTTGGGCGCCATCACCCTTAACCGGCCGCGCGCCCTGAACGCCCTGACCCTGCCCAAGGTCGAGCGGATGGACCGCGCCCTGCGCGCCTGGGCCACCGATAAGACGGTGGGCGTGGTCACGGTCGAAGGGTCGGGCGGCCGGGCGTTTTGCGCCGGTGGCGATGTCCGCGCCCTGGCTGAGGTCGGCAAAAATGGCGCGAGCGCCTTTCTGGATGCCTTCTTCGGCCAGGAATATCGCCTCAACCGCCTGATCAAGACCTATCCCAAGCCCTATGTCGCCCTGCTCGGCGGCATCACCATGGGCGGCGGGGTGGGCATTTCGATCCATGGCCGCTTTCCTGTGGCCACCGAAGCCACCCTCATCGCCATGCCCGAAACCGGCATCGGCATGTTCCCCGATGTCGGCGGCACCTATTTTCTGCCGCGCTGCCCGGGGGCGACGGGGGTTTATCTGGCCCTGACCGGAGCGCGGATCGGCGCGGCCGACGCGGTCGCTTTGGGGTTGTGCACCCACCATATCCCCTTAAGCGCCCTGGAGGCGGTCAAGGAGGCCCTGGCGGCTTTGGACGCGGACGCCGGAGCCGACGGGGTGAAGGCGGTGCTTGACGGCTTCCACCGCGATCCGGGCGAGGCGCCGCTGGCACCCAGGCGCGCCGCCATCGCCCGCTGTTTCGGCCAGCCCACCCTCGAGGACATCCTGGCCGCCCTGGCCAGCGAGGCGGCGATCGGCGATCGGGCCTGGGCGGAGGAAACCCGGGCCGGCCTGTTGGCGAAATCGCCCTTCGCCACGCGGGTGACCTTCGAGCAATTGCGCCGGGGCGCCACCCTCGATTTCGACGGCTGCATGGCCTTGGAATACCGCATGGCGCCGCGCATCGCCCGCCATCCCGATTTCATCGAAGGCGTGCGCGCCCTGCTTGTCGATAAGGACAACCAGCCGCGGTGGTCGGCCAAGGCCCTCGCCGAGGTCGAGGACGCCGCCGTCGGAGCGCTGTTCGCGCCGCGTGCCGATGGCGATCTGGAGTTTCGCGACCCTTAAAAAACCTTAAGCATGGGAGGAAGATATGGCCAAGATCGCTTTCATCGGCCTGGGCAATATGGGCGGACCGATGCTGCGCAACCTGCTCAAGGCCGGCCACGAGTGCGTGGCCTTCGATCTGTCGGCCCCCGCCCTGGCGGCGGCCGAACAGGCGGGGGCCCGGCCGGCCGCCAGCCCCGGCGACGCCGCGCGCGGGGTCGATGGGGTGATCACCATGCTGCCCGCCGGAACCATCGTCCGCGCCGTCTATGAGGGCCCGGGCGGGGTGATCGCCAACGCCGCGCCGGGAACCTTGCTGATCGATTGCTCGACCATCGATGTCGCCAGCGCCCGGGCGGTGGCCGAGGCGGCGACGGCGGCCGGGCTGTCGATGGTCGACGCCCCCGTATCGGGTGGGGTGGCCGGAGCGGCGGCGGCGACCTTAACTTTCATGGTTGGCGGTCCGCCGGAAACCTTCGAGGCGGCGCGGCCGATTCTGGCGGCGATGGGCGGGACCATCGTCCATGCCGGGGCGGCGGGAACCGGGCAGGCGGCCAAGATCTGCAACAACATGCTGCTGGGCATTTCGATGATCGGCACCTGCGAGGCCTTCATGTTGGCCAAACGCCTGGGGCTCGACGCGCAAAAGTTGTTCGACATCAGTTCCAAGGCCTCGGGCCAATGCTGGTCGCTGACCTCTTATTGTCCGGTTCCCGGACCGGTGGCCAGCGCGCCGTCCAACCGCGATTATCAACCGGGGTTCGCCGCGGCGATGATGCTCAAGGACTTGAAGCTGGCCCAAGAGGCCGCCGCCGGCGTTGACGCGGCGACGCCCCTGGGGGCCGCCGCCGCCGCCCTTTACAGCCTGTATTGTAACGCCGGCCATGCCGGAACCGACTTCTCGGGCATCATCGCCATGATCGACGGCAGCGACTGAACCCGGATGGGCGTGGAACGCGACAACACCAATAACGCTTTAAAAATACAATACGCACGATAAGGTTGCTTTTTTAACCCCCCTTCCCATATCGTAGTCCAGGAGCCTTGGGCGGACGGTTCGATGGGGAAGGGGGCGGACGGCGCTTGAGCGCGCCTCTCTCGCCCACTCGTTCCGCCCCGTTCCCTTCCCCTCTCGCCAGGATCGATCCACCGCCTGTCCCTTCGTGAACGGAGCCGACGCCCATGGAAAAGACCTTGCTGTCGCGTGCGCAAAGCGGTGTGGAAGCCTTTGATGCGACGCCGTATTACAAGCCCGTCTCGGTCGGAGAGGCCGAGGCGGCCATCGCCGTGCTTCTGCGCTATATCGGCGAGGATCCGACGCGCGAGGGATTGGTTGAAACCCCGGCCCGCTTCATTCGCGCCTGCGGCCATCATTTCGCCGGCTATGCCCAAGATCCCCTGCGCATCCTCGCCACCACCTTTTCCGAAAGCGCCGGCTACGCCGGGATGATCCTGCTGCGCGACATCCGCTTTGAGGCCTTTTGCGAGCACCATTTGGCCCCGATCATCGGCAAGGCCCATGTCGCCTATATGCCGAACGACCGCGTGGTCGGGCTGTCGAAGCTCGCCCGGGTTGTCGATGTCTTCGCCAAGCGCCTGCAACTGCAAGAGCGCATGACCATGCAGATCGCCACGGCGATCGAGGCCGCCCTGGCGCCGCGCGGGGTGGCGGTGCTGATCGAGTCCGAGCATCACTGCATGAGCACGCGCGGCGCCTATAAGCCGGGATCGACCATGGTGACCTCGGTGACGACCGGTTGCTTCGAAGCCGACGGCGCGCCGCGACGGGAGTTTTTCGAGGCCGTTCGCGCCTGACCGACGCGGCGCCTTGCGCCGTTTTCCATCTTTCTGAGGTCGAGGTCAGCCAATGTTTGAAATAACCCGAAAAATCGAAATAGACGCCGGCCATCGCATTCGCGAGCATGGCTCGAAATGCCGCAATCTCCACGGGCATCGCTATCAGATCCACGTCAGCGTGCGCAGCGACCAGCTGGTGGCGGGTGGGTCGGAAAGCGGCATGGTCGCCGACTTTTCGTTTCTCAAGGAGCTGATGATCAGCGAGATCGACGGCCCCTGCGATCACGCCTTCATTCTCGATGCCGAAGACACGCTGTATGTCGAGTTGTTCGGCCTGCGCGAGGTGGCCCAGGCGGTGCGCCGCGACGCCCGGGCGGCGCCGGCGCTTTCAGCCCAGGGATCGAAGATGTACGTCGTGCCCTTCGCCCCAACCGCCGAGAATCTGGCGGCCCATTGGCATGCCCTGCTGGCCCCGCTGGTCAGCGCCCATGGCAAGGGGGGGATCTTTCTCGCGGCGGTGCGGGCCTTTGAAACGCCCAATTGCGAGGCGACCTTTCCCGCTCCCGGCCGCTTCTCCGTGATCGAGGAGGCGCCGCCGCGCCTTGCCGAACCGCTGGCCCTGGCCGCCTATCGAGACCACGCCTGACAACACCGGTCGTTTCATGGCACAAAGGGGGATCCGCCAAGGTAACGCAGGACCGACGATGGCCGAAAAGCCCCCGCTTCCCCCGAAAGACGTGCTGTTTGAGATCCGTCAAAGCGGCGCAATGGTTCGCGTCTCGGCCATCGATGCCGAAAGCGGGATCGAGGCGGTGCTGGTCGGGCCGGCGGCGGCCGGGCTTCATACCCTGAAAACCAACGCCCTGCGCAAGCTGGCCTTTGTCATCGAGCGCGAGCGGCTCAAGCGCGGCCGCTAAGCTGTTTCAGGCAAAAGAAAACCCTCCAGGGCCGATGCCGGGAGGGTAGGGCGCGCGCGCCGGTCTGAAAAAGGCAAAGCCCCGCCCCGGCGCCCGCATCCCATCGCGTTGAAACAAAATCGTCCAGGCGATGGCTGTGATCGAGAAAAGTCTCTCGGGCGGGGTGGCCGGGGGGCGGGGCTCGGCGGTCTACTCGGCGGCCTTGCGGCCCAGGCCGATCTTCTTGGCGAAATCCGAGCGCTGCTGGGCATAGTTGGGCGCGACCATCGGATAATCCGCCGCCAAATTCCACTTCGCCCGGTATTCTTCCGGGGTCATGTTGTAGTTGGTGCGCAGATGGCGCTTGAGCATTTTCAGCTTCTTGCCATCTTCAAGGCAGACCAGATATTCGGCATGGATCGACTTCTTGACCGGCACGGCGGGCTTGGCCGCTTCGACCTTGATCTCGATCGCCTGGGGTTCCAGGGTGCTGAGCGCCTGGAAGGTGGTCTGGATCAAATCGGGGATCTGGGTGGCCGGCATCGGGTTCTTGCTTACGTAGGCAGACACGACGCTTACCGTCATCTTAAGCACGTCGTCCCTGGTAAGGGCTTCCTGTTTATCGTCCATCGTACCATTGTCTCTAGGTTGTTGTGGTAATTACGACCATCCGGGGCGCTTTTTTCGCTGTCATCGAATATCGGAAGCCATGCGAATACGGTGTGGCGCCTGATGAATTGGTTGAAGATCAAATATGTGCACCATGTGCTCTGGTGTGTCAATTGATGGAATTGATTTGTCAAATATATTCTACTGGGGACAATCTCAACCTTTAATAAAACTTTAGGTTAGGTTTGCCGTAAGCGATAACCTGAACAGCGGGGTCAAGGGGTGGCGACTATCGGGGCGTTACCCACTATACCGGCAGTAAAGCGGCGATACATGGAGCGCCTTGAAAGCCGCTTGTTTCCTTGATTTCGATGCCATGGCGTCGACAAAGGCCCGGGGGTTGTGCTATGACCCAAACCCCGGGCGAGCGGGCAGGCCAAGCCCCGCTCTTTGGGCCTCACCCGCCGCGAACCGACCAATCAGCTGGACTGTTGCGATGACCGACCGCGAAGACTCCTCGATCGTCCCCGATCATTCCCGTGCCGAAGCGACCATCGCCCTGGCCTCCGATCATGGCGGCGTCGAGTTGAAGGCTTTGCTTGTCGATCACTTGCGCGCCACCGGTCACGACGTTCTTGATCTGGGCACCCAGGGCCCGGAGTCGGTCGATTACCCCGATATCGCCAATACCCTGGCCCAGGCGCTGCGCGCCGGCCGGGCGGGGCGGGGGGTGTTGATCTGCGGCACCGGCATCGGCATCTCGATCGCCATCAACCGCCATGCCGACATGCGCGGCGCCCTGGTTCACGACGCCTTTGGCGCCCGTCTGGCCCGCCAGCACAACGATGCCAATGTGCTGGTTCTCGGCGGTCGGACCACCGGCCCGGAAATCGCCAAGGATTGCGCCGATATCTTTTTGTCGACCCCTTTCGAAGGGGGACGCCATGCGCGCCGGGTGGCCAAGCTGGGGACCCCCTCGGCCTGATCAAGACCCGGTTTTTTCGCTTTCTTTCTCTTTGACCCGCGAACGGAAGACCAGACCCATGACCGCCTACACCCCTTGGACCGGATTCTTTTCCGCCTCCGTCGCCCAAGCCGATCCCGAGCTTGACCGGGTGCTGCGGGCCGAGTTGTCCCGCCAGCAGGACCAGATCGAGCTGATCGCCTCGGAAAACATCGTGTCCCGCGCCGTCCTCGAGGCCGCGGGCAGCGTTTTGACCAATAAATACGCCGAAGGCTATCCCGGCAAGCGCTACTACGGCGGCTGCGAAGAGGTCGACGTGGCCGAGGAGTTGGCCATCGAGCGGGCCAAGGCGTTGTTCGGCTGCTCCTACGTTAACGTCCAGCCCCATTCCGGCGCCCAGGCCAATGGCGCGGTGATGATGGCCCTGGTCAAGCCCGGCGACACCATCATGGGCAT
This sequence comes from Rhodospirillum rubrum ATCC 11170, assembly GCF_000013085.1. Classification (NCBI taxonomy): domain Bacteria; kingdom Pseudomonadati; phylum Pseudomonadota; class Alphaproteobacteria; order Rhodospirillales; family Rhodospirillaceae; genus Rhodospirillum; species Rhodospirillum rubrum. Next base: position 2,126,125 of record NC_007643.1, on the reverse strand, counting down.
GAGCCTGGCCGCCGGCGGTCACCTGACCCATGGCGCGCCGCCGGCCCAATCGGGCAAGTGGTTCAACGCCGTGCAGTACGGCGTCCGCCTGCAAGACGCCAGCATCGATTTCGACGAGGTGGCGACCCTGGCCGAAACCCACAAGCCCAAGCTGATCATCGCCGGCGGCTCGGCCTATCCCCGCATCATCGATTTCGCCAAGTTCCGCGAGATCGCCGATCGGGTCGGCGCGCTGTTCATGGTCGATATGGCCCATTTCGCCGGTCTGGTGGCCGCCGGGCTCCACCCCAGCCCGCTGCCCTATGCCGATATCGTCACCACCACCACCCATAAAACCCTGCGCGGCCCGCGCGGCGGCATGGTGTTGTCGAACAATCCCGACATCGGCAAGAAGATCAATTCGGCGGTCTTCCCCGGGCTGCAGGGCGGCCCCTTGATGCATATCATCGCCGCCAAGGCCGTGGCCTTCGGCGAGGCGCTGCGCCCCGAGTTCAAGGTCTATGCCCAGGCGGTGATCGATAACGCCAAGGCGCTGACCGACGCCCTCGCCGCCGGCGGGCTGAACATCGTGTCGGGCGGCACCGATACCCACCTCGCCCTGGTCGATCTGCGGCCCAAGGCTTTGACCGGCAATATCGTCGAGAAGAGCCTGGAGCGGGCCAATATCACCACCAACAAGAACGGCATTCCCTTCGACCCGGAAAAGCCGGCCATCACCTCGGGCATCCGCGTCGGCACCCCGGCGGGCACCACCCGGGGCTTTGGCACCGCCGAGTTCACCGAGATCGGCAAGCTGATCGTCGAAGTGCTCGACGGGCTGGCGGCCAATGGCGAGGACAATTCCCAGGCCGAGGCCGCCGTGCGCGAAAAGGTCGCCGTCCTTTGCCGTCGCTTTCCCATATATGGTGGGTTATAAGTCTTCAAGGAACACATCTTGAAGACTGGGGAGGCTCCCCTCGATGCGCTGCCCTTTCTGCGGCAACGGTGATACGCAGGTAAAAGATTCGCGCCCCACGGAGGACAGCGCCGCCATTCGACGGCGGCGCTTCTGCCCGGCTTGCAACTCGCGCTTCACGACCTTCGAGCGGGTTCAGCTTCGCGATTTGGTGATCGTCAAGAAAGACGGTCAGCGTTCGGCCTTCGACCGGGACAAGCTCGCCCGGTCGATCCGCATCGCCTGCCGCAAGCGCCCGGTCGATGAGGACAGCATCGAACGCATCGTCAACGGCATCCAACGCCGCCTGGAAAGCTCGGGCGATACCGAGATCAATTCCAAGGCGGTGGGGGAACTGGTGATGGAAGGCCTGCGCGGCCTTGATCCCGTCGCCTATGTGCGCTTCGCCTCCGTCTACCGCAATTTCCGCGAAGCCAAGGATTTCGAAGACTTCGTCGAGACCCTGGGCGGCTCGGCCGATTAACCCCGGTCGATCGCAGATGGCGTCTTCGGCCGATCTTTCCTTTATGCGCACCGCCCTGGGTCTGGCCGCCCGTGGCCTGGGCCGGGTTTGGCCCAATCCGGCGGTCGGCTGCGTGCTGGTCGATGCGCAAGGCCGCGTGGTCGGTCGGGGCTGGACCCAGCCCGGCGGCCGCCCCCATGCCGAGCGCGAGGCCCTTGACCGTGCCGGCGCGGCCGCTCGCGGCGCCACCGCCTATGTCACCCTTGAACCCTGCAGCCATCACGGCAAGACCCCGCCCTGCGCCGATGCCCTGATCGACGCCGGGGTGGTCCGCGTCGTCGCCGCCCTCGGCGATCCCGATCCCCGGGTGAGCGGACGCGGCTTTGCCCAGCTGCGCGCCGCCGGCGTGGTCGTGGAGACCGGCCTGCTGGTCGACGAGGCGCGGGCGCTGAACCTGGGGTTTCTGCTTCACCGCCTGCGCGGCCGGCCGCTGGTGACGCTGAAGGCGGCGACCACGCTTGATGGGCGCATCGCCACGGCCGGCGGCGACAGCCAATGGATCACCGGCCCGCAGGCCCGCCGCTACGGCCACCTGCTGCGCGCCGATCACGATGCCATCGCCATCGGCCTGGGCACCGCCCTGGCCGATGATCCGCTGCTGAGCTGCCGGCTGGCCGGATTGGAAGACCGCTCGCCCCTCCGCGTCGTTTTCGATAGCGCCCTGGCCCTGCCGCTGGGCGGCGCCCTAGTCCGCAGCGCCGATCGCCTGCCGCTGTGGATCATCACCACGGCCGCCGCCACCGCCGCGCGCCGCCAAGCCCTGGTCGAGCGCGGCGCCGAGATTCTGGAGGTCGAGGCCGACCCCCGGGGCCGGCCAACCATCGCCGGCGCGCTGTCCGCCCTGGCTGGGCAGGGCGTCACCCGCTTGCTGGTGGAAGGCGGCGGCCACTTGGCGGCGGCGTTTCTCGCGGCCGATCTGGTCGATCGTCTGGCTTGGTTCCGTGCGGCGCGGCTGATCGGCGGCGATGGACTGGCCGCCGTGGCGGCATTGGGCATTGACCGCTTGGCGGACTCGGTTCAATTCTCGCTGGAGGCCTGCCAGACCCTGGGGGATGACCGGCTGGAGCTATACGCCAGATCCCGTGACCCCCTTTCCCCCGCCCCCTGAACCCCGGGACTACGGAGCAATCATGTTCACAGGGATCATCAGCGATCTCGGAGCCGTGCGTGAGATCACTCAGGCCGGCGATACCCGCCTGACCTTTTCCACCGCCTATGAGACCGAGGGCGTGGCCATCGGCGCCTCGATCGCCTGCTCGGGCTGCTGCCTGACGGTGATCGACAAGGGGCCGGGGTGGTTCGCGGTTCAGGCTTCGGGCGAGACCTTGTCGAAAACCACCCTGGGCCTGTGGACGGTCGGCAGTCCGGTCAATTTCGAGCGCGCCCTGGCCGTTGGCGACGAGTTGGGCGGCCATATCGTTTCGGGCCATGTGGATGGCGTGGCCGAGGTTCTCGAGGTCGCACCCGAGGGGGAAAGCCACCGCTTCCGCTTCCGCGTTCCCGAAGATCTGAAGAAATTCATCGCCCCCAAGGGCTCGGTCGCCATCGACGGCGTTTCGCTGACGGTGAACGAGGTCGAGGGCGCGGTCTTTGGCGTTAACATCATTCCCCACACCTTCCAGGCCACCACATTCGGGCGACTTGCTCCCGGAAGCCGCGTGAACATGGAAATCGACATGCTGGCGCGCTATGTTGCGCGTCTTCTTCACCCCGATGACTGACGGAACCTCTCCCGTGCCCTATCGCGATTATCTGGCTTCCCCGGAAGACATCATCGAAGATGCCCGTCAGGGCAAAATGTTCATCCTGGTCGATGACGAGAACCGGGAAAACGAAGGCGATCTGGTGATCCCGGCGCAAATGGCGACGGCCGAGGTGGTCAATTTCATGGCCAAGCACGGCCGTGGCTTGATCTGTCTGGCGATGACCCGCGAGCGCTGCGAGCAGCTTGATCTGCCGTTGATGGCCCAGCAGAACAGCTCGCGCCATTCCACCGCCTTCACCATCAGCATCGAAGCCAAGGATGGGGTGACGACGGGGATTTCCGCCGCCGACCGGGCGCTGACCATCCAGGTCGCCATCGATCCGGCCAAGGGGCGGGGCGATATCGCCACCCCCGGCCACGTGTTCCCGCTGGTCGCCCGCGATGGCGGCGTGCTGGTGCGCGCCGGCCATACGGAAGCCGCCGTTGATGTCGCCCGCATGGCCGGGCTGGTGCCCGCCGGCGTCATCTGTGAGGTGATGAACGACGATGGCACCATGGCCCGCATGCCCGATCTGGTGCGCTTCGCCCAGGAACACGGGCTGAAGGTCGGCACCATCGCCGATCTGATCGCCTATCGGCGGACCAAGGAACGGCTGGTGCGCCGCGAGTTGGAGACCGATTTCCGCTCGGTTCACGGCGGCGACTGGCGGATGATGCTGTATGTCTCGACCGTGTCCTATGGCGAACACATCGCCCTGGTCAAGGGCGATCCGCGCGGCAGCGATCCGGTTCTGGTGCGCATGCATGCGCTGAACGTGCTCGACGACGTGCTGGGCGACAGCGACGGCAATGCCCATGGCCAGCTTCACCGGGCGATGGACGTGATCGGCCGGGCGGGGCGCGGCGTGCTGGTGCTGATCCGCGAGGGTCGGCCGACGGCGCTGTCGGAACGCCTGCGCGCGCGCATCGAACAGGGGCCGAGCGCCCAGCGTCTGGTCGATTACGGGGTGGGGGCGCAGATCCTGCTTGATCTTGGCGTGACCGATATGACGCTTCTGACCAATACGCCCAAGCATATCATCGGCCTGGAGGGCTACGGCCTGCGCGTGGCCGGCCATCAGCCCCTTTCGGACAAGGAGTGACGCGGCAATGTCGACGACCGGCGGTCCCCGCATTCTTATCGTTGAAGCCCGCTTCTACGAGGAGATTACCGATAATCTGGTGCGCGGCGCCGTGCAGGCGCTGACCGCCGCCGGAGCGGGGTTCAAGCGCATCATCGTTCCCGGTATCATCGAAACCCCGGCGGTGATCCGCTATGCCGTGCGCTCGATCGAACTGCGCGCGACCGACCATCGCTACGCCGGCTATGTCGTGCTCGGCTGCGCCATCAAGGGCGAGACCGACCATTACGAAAACGCCGCGCGGGTGGCGATGGATGGCATCAAGGACCTGACCTTGCAGTACTCGCTGGCGGTCGGCAATGGCATCTTGACCTGCCGGACCGGCGAACAGGCCCTGGTCCGCTCCGACCCGGCGGGCAGGGATTTCGGTGGTCAGGCGGCCAGGGCCTGTCTGCGCATGCTCGACGTCAAGCGCGAGATGGGGTTATAAGCCTGCCCCCGCCGTCCGGCGGGCGTGGTTTGCCGAGATGGAGGACAAGGGCATGGCCCTGCAGGACGATAAGCCGGGCTCTGCCCCGAAAGAGCGCAGCGGTCGTCAGATCCGCAGCAGCGCCGCCCGACTGGCGGCGGTCCAGGCGCTTTATGTGCTTGATCTGGCCGAGGACGCCCGCGTCGATCAGGTGGTGCTTGATTTCATGAGCGGGTCGATGGGCGGCATGGCCATCGTCGAGGTCGCCGATCCCGAGGGCATCTTCGATCCCACCGAAGAGATCGCCGCCCTGGAACCCCCCGATGGCGAGTTGTTCGCCATGCTGGTGCGCGGCGCCCATGCCGAACTGGCCCGCCTTGACGAGGTGATCGGCGCCAGCCTGTCGGCCGATTGGCCCTGGGACCGCCTAGAGCCGGTGGTCCGCGCCGTGTTGCGCGCGGGGGTTTATGAATTGCTCGAACGCCAGCGCACGCCGCCGCGCGTGGCGATCAAGGAATACGTCGATATCGCCGCCGCTTTTTATTCGGGGGCCGAACCGGGGATGGTGAACGCCGTGCTCGACCGCGTCGCCCGTTCGGCGCGGCCCGAGGCCTTCGGCGGCGGAGTCTGACCCGGCCATGGCGCGGCGGGGCGAATTCGCGCTGATCGGCGAGGTTTTCGCTCCGCTCGCCGCAAGCTGTCCCGCCGCGCTTGGCCTGGGCGACGATGCCGCCGTGCTCGACTGGCGGGGCAGGGGCGATCTGGTGGTCAGCGCCGACGCCCTGGTCTGCGACGTGCATTTCCTCGCCGATGATCCCCCCGACACCATCGCCCGCAAATGCCTGCGCACCAATTTGTCGGATATGGCGGCGATGGGGGCCAAGCCGGTTGGCGTGCTGCTCACCGCCGCCCTGTCCCCCGCGCTCGATGACGCCTGGATGGAGGGCTTCGCCCGCGGTCTGGGCGCCGACCTCGCCGATTTTTCCGTTGGCCTGCTTGGCGGCGATACGGTCTCCACCCCCGGTCCCGCCCAATTCTCGATCACCATCCTTGGATCGATGGACGGCCATGTGCCGCTGACCCGTAGCGCCGCCCAGGTTGGCGATGACCTGTGGGTTTCGGGAACCCTGGGCGACGGCGCCCTTGGCTTGCGGGTTCGCCAGGGCCAGATCCTCGGTCTGGCGGAGGATTTGCGGGCCCATCTGGTCGAGCGCTATCGCCTGCCACGGCCGCGCGTTGGCTTGGGGCTGGCGCTGCGCGGGCTGGCCCATGGCTGCATGGATATTTCCGATGGCCTGTGCGCCGATGCCGGCCATCTGTGCGCGGCGTCGCGGGTGGGGCTGGTCATCGATGCGCCGGCCTTGCCGCTTTCCGAGGCCGCCGCGACGGTGATCGCCGATCATCCCGCCCTGTTCCAGGCGGTGCTGGGCGGCGGGGATGATTACGAACTGCTGTTTACCGCCGCCGTCGCCGATCGCGACGCGGTGGCGGCGACCACGGCGGCGACCGGGGTGGCGGTGACCCGCATCGGCGAAGTGGTGGCCGGAAGTGCTGTGGATGTGCGCGACGCCGATGGCAAGAGCGTGGCCGTAGTGGCCGCGGGGTGGTCCCATGGGGAATGAGGAACGATGAAGAAGATTCTGAAAATCCTCGTCCTTTTGATCATTCTTCTCGCCGTGATCGCCGGCGGGGGCTTGGCCGCCATGAAATTCGGCGTCTTGCCCGACATGCTGGGGCTGTTTCCCGCCCCGCCGACGGCGGAGGCCCCGGCGCGCGAGCCGACGGTGATCGAGCGGCTGGGGCCGCCACCGGTTTTCCTGCCGATGAAGCCGATCGAGATCCCGTTCATCGTCAAGGGCGAGCTGCGCCGGCGGGTCAGCGTCCGCCTGCGCCTTCAAGTCGACCCCGAAAGCATCCCGGTGATTGAAAAGGCCGGCGACCGCCTTCATGCGGAATATTTCAAGGCGCTGATGGACTTCATCCCGACCACTCTGGAGTCTCGCGATACCGTCGATCTGCGGGCGCTGAAAGCGCGGATGCTCGAGGTTTCGAGCCGGGTTTTGGGCCCCCATGTGGTTCTCGACGTGCTGATTCAGGGCTATTACGAACACTGATCGGCGGAGGGCGGCGAAAGCGCGCCAAATTTGGGGTTTTTTCCTTTCATTTTGGACATTTGGCCGCCGTCCGGCCGCTTGTTCGGTTGCTCCCCGCGGGTAGTTCTGGCAGGCTGCCCCTACCCTTGCGGCGAAGACCCGGCGGTCGATGTGGCTATTCGATCGCGGCGGGGTTTTTCCGCATTGCCCGCCGTTAGGCCCATTCAGGGAGGGATCGAACGAATCATGGCTGGCATCTATCTTTTCGTCGTAGCCGCCGCACTCGCGGCCCTTGGTTATGGCGCTCTCACCATCAAAACAATCATGGCGGCTGATGCCGGCACCGCGCGGATGCAGGAGATTTCCGGCGCCGTGCAGGAAGGCGCCAGCGCGTTTCTCAATCGTCAGTACAAGACCATCGCCGTCGTCGGCGCGGTTGTTTTCGTTATTCTGACGGCGCTTCTTGGCATCTCGGTCGGCTTCGGCTTTCTGATCGGCGCCGTGTGCTCGGGCATCGCCGGTTATGTCGGCATGTACATCTCGGTGCGCGCCAATGTGCGCGTCGCCGCCGGGGCCCAGCAGGGACTGGCCCGGGGTCTGGAACTCGCCTTCCAGTCGGGCGCGGTGACCGGCATGCTGGTGGCCGGTCTGGCCCTGCTGTCGGTGGCCTTCTATTACATCCTGCTCGTCGGCATCGGCGCGACCGGCCGCGCGCTGATCGATCCGCTGGTGGCTCTGGGCTTTGGCGCCTCGCTGATCTCGATCTTCGCCCGTCTGGGTGGCGGCATCTTCACCAAGGGCGCCGACGTGGGCGCCGATCTGGTGGGCAAGGTCGAAGCGGGGATCCCCGAGGATGACCCGCGCAATCCCGCCGTCATCGCCGACAACGTGGGCGATAACGTGGGCGATTGCGCCGGCATGGCGGCCGACCTGTTCGAGACCTATGCCGTGACCGTCGTCGCCACCATGGTCCTGGCCTCGATCTTCTTCGCCGGCGTTCCGGCGATGACCTCGATGATGGCCTATCCGCTGGCGATCGGCGGGGTCTGCATCCTGGCCTCGATCCTCGGCACCAAGTTCGTGAAGCTTGGCCCCAAGAACAACATCATGGGGGCGCTCTATCGCGGCTTCCTGGTGTCGGCGGGAGCGTCCTTCGTCGGGATCATCCTGGCCACGGCGATCGTCCCGGGCTTTGGCGACATCCAGGGCGCCAACGGGGTGCTCTATTCGGGCTTCGACCTGTTCTTGTGCGCCGTCATCGGCCTGCTGGTCACCGGTTTGCTGATCTGGGTCACCGAATATTACACCGGCACCAATTTCCGGCCGGTCCGTTCGGTCGCCAAGGCCTCGACCACCGGCCACGGCACCAACGTGATCCAGGGTCTGGCGATTTCGATGGAGGCGACGGCCCTGCCGGCGCTGATCATCTGCGCGGCCATCATCACCACCTATCAGCTGTCGGGTCTGTTTGGCATCGCCATCACCGTGACCAGCATGCTGGCTTTGGCCGGGATGGTCGTGGCGCTCGACGCCTATGGTCCGGTGACCGATAACGCCGGCGGCATCGCCGAAATGGCCAATCTGCCCGAGGACGTGCGCAAGACCACCGATGCGCTCGACGCCGTTGGCAACACCACCAAGGCGGTGACCAAGGGCTATGCTATCGGTTCGGCCGGCCTTGGCGCCCTGGTGCTGTTCGCCGCCTATACCGAGGATCTGGCCTTCTTCAAGGCCAATGTCGACGCCTATCCGGCCTTCGCCGGGGTGGATGTCAACTTCTCGCTGTCGAGCCCCTATGTGGTGGTCGGCCTGTTCATCGGCGGCCTGCTGCCCTATCTGTTCGGCTCGATGGGCATGACCGCCGTCGGCCGCGCCGCTGGCAGCGTCGTCGAGGAGGTTCGCCGTCAGTTCCGCGAAATCCCGGGCATCATGGAAGGCACCGCCAAGCCGGAATACGGCCGCTGCGTCGACATGCTGACCAAGGCGGCGATCAAGGAGATGATCATCCCCTCGCTGCTGCCGGTTCTGGCGCCGATCGTGCTGTACTTCGTTATCCTCGGCATCGCCGATAAATCGGCCGCCTTCTCGGCCCTGGGCGCCATGCTGCTCGGCGTGATCGTCACCGGTCTTTTCGTGGCGATCTCGATGACCGCCGGTGGCGGCGCCTGGGACAACGCCAAGAAGTACATCGAAGACGGCCACTACGGTGGCAAGGGGTCGGAAGCCCATAAGGCCGCCGTCACCGGCGACACCGTTGGCGATCCGTACAAGGACACCGCCGGTCCGGCGGTCAATCCGATGATCAAGATCACCAACATCGTCGCCCTGCTGCTGCTGGCGGTGCTGGCCCACTAACTCCGGCGATCGCTGGAAAACGACGCGGGGGCCCGGAGAGTGATCCGGGCCCCCGTTTTCATATGCCCAAGACTGGATTTCAGAGTAAAAAAAAGAGTGTTTGATTATTATCCATCAAAGGTCGAACGGCATGTTCTGTGTGCTGTCCGCGCGCTTCGATTGGCCTCGTCTGTTACCCGTTTTTTGGGAATATCGGCTGGGGGCCTAGCCGTCCAGAAACCATGAGATTAGGGGATCTCGGGAATGGCGCGTCTTCATCCTATCTATTCCGGTCAGTCCGACAGGCCTGCCATTCTGTTCGTTCACGGACTTGATGGCCATTGGCTTGAAACCTGGCGCCATGACGCCTGCTCCAAGGACGACTGCTGGCCCCATTGGGTAGGGGAAGAGACCGGATGCGACATCTGGAGCTTGGAGTACGATGCCGCGCTTTCTGGCTGGTTGGATCAGGCCATGCCCCTCCCCGACCAAGGTTCACAGGTTATGGACCTTTTGGCGAGTGCTCCGGCCCTGAAAGGCAAACCCCTTGTGTTCGTAACCCACAGTTTGGGGGGGATTTTGGTCAAAACGGCGCTAGTCTATGGGGCCGAAGAAGATAGAAGATTTCAGCATATCGTTGATCACGTCCTCGGCGTTGTTTTTATTGCGACGCCTCATTCCGGGGCCCAGCTCGCCACGCTGGCAAGAGTGATAAAATACCTTCTCAGAATAAATCCGCCAGTTGGCAACCTTGAGCACCACGATCCACACCTGAGGACACTGAACCGACGATATCAGACTCTGGTCAAGGAGCGAGGAATCGAGGGATACGTTTACGCCGAGAAACGGGGTGTGAAGATTGGCCCCCGGGGTTTTGGTGGCTGGCTGCGGCGCATTGAGCCGACGGTGATGGTGGTCGATCCGGGCAGTACAGATCCCAGCCTTCCCGAAATCCAACCCATCAGTCTTGCGGAAGATCATATCAGTATTTGTAAGCCGCCCGACCGGCAACAGCAGATCCATTTGTCTTTGTGCCACGTCTTAAAGGAAAAGATCATCCCCCTCGCCGGCGATCGTGGGATGGGGACGACAGGGGTGGGGTTGAAGCTCCTGGAGTCCGGTACCGCCCAGGAAAACCCAGCGGCTCACATGCCACCAGGGCGGCTTGTTGGTCCAGATGATAACCGGCTATCCCCGCGCGAGGGCAAGGTGTATGGCCGTAAAACCCAAGAAAACGACGTTCTGGCCTTTCTGAAGGGGAGCGAGCCGGTCAAAGTCGTGGGCGGGGTCGCAGGCGTAGGGAAAACCGAGGTTTGTAAGGCCGCCCTCAAAACTTGGCTGCACACCAGTCCCCGTCCCGTGGCCTATTACGTGCGTGTTCCCGATCGCGCCCGCTCGGCGGACTTGGTGCTCCAGGTGGGGAAGGCTGTCGGGATTGAAAATTGTGAAAGTCTCGCGCAACTTCTTGGCGTGATCCCTGTGGGATTGTACTACCTGGATAATCTGGAAAGCGTTGCCGACGACCAAGAAGGCCGGAATGCCCTGCGTGATTTGGCCCAAAAACCGGGTGTTCGGATACTGGCTTCATCACGGACTCGTCTCGATACTATTTTTGGAGCTCCTATCGAGATCAAATGTCTATCGGCTCCCGATGCTTTGGCGCTGTTTCGGGATTTGTGGCCCCCCACCCAGACGCTTCCGAAGGATGACGAGTTGCAAGCCTTCGTGATCGGTAAACTAGGGGGGCATGCCCTCAGCCTTGTTCTGGTGGCTCGTTTGGGGATGTGCCTTTCCTTTGATGCCCTGCGCCGCCGCTGGGACGAAGAAGGGGCCGCGCTGGCCTGCGATGGGGTTGAGGATGATACACGCACCAGCAACTTAACGTTCAACCTACGGCTGACGGCCGAGGTCCTGGCCCCCACACCAGGCGCCTTGTCCGTCTGGGT